>CAZLYH010000020.1:0-29609 GCA_964563775.1 uncultured Syntrophomonadaceae bacterium
GGGGCGGATATCGTATGGGTCCGGGAACGATCGAAGATGCTATGCTGCATGACGGCCTGGTTGACCGCCTGGTTCCCGGCCACATGGGTCTGACGGCGGAAAACATAGCCGAGCAATATGGCATCACCCGTGAACAATGTGATGAATTGGCTTTGATGAGCCACCAGCGCGCCACCAAAGCTGTCCAGGAAGGAACCTTTGCAGCTGAAATTATCCCGGTGGAAATCAAGAGCAAAAAAGGCAGCACCTTTTATGAAAAAGATGAGCACATGATCCCAGATGCCAGTTTGGAATCTATGGCTAAGCTGCCTTCAGCCTTCAAAAAAGGCGGCGTAGTTACCGCTGCCAATGCCTCCGGCATTAATGACGCTGCTGCTGCCGTGGTGGTCATGTCCAAGGACAAGGCCCAGGAACTGGGCGTCAAACCGCTTATGAAGATGATTAATATCGCTGCTGAAGGCGTGGCCCCCGAAGTCATGGGTCTGGGACCGGCAGTAGCTATTCCCAAATCGTTGAAGCTGGCGGGAATAAAGTTTGAAGATGTGCAGTACTGGGAAATAAACGAAGCCTTTGCCGCTCAATTTCTGGGTGTGGGTATAATGCTCAAGGAAGAGTTTGGCATGGAACTGGATATGGAAAAATGCAACCATAATGGCTCCGGAATTGCCCTGGGCCACCCGGTTGGCTGTACTGCCTTGCGCATCATTGTTTCCCTTTATTACGAAATGGAACGACTGGGCCTTACCCTAGGTGGTGCTTCACTATGCGTAGGCACCGGCCCGGCTCTGGCCTCATTATGGACCCGGGATATATAGCCCGTATTTACATGGGGGAGAAAAAAGAATAATGGGGGGTACAAAATAGATGGCTGCCAATTTTGCTTATCTGAATACCAGAGACCTGGAATTCATTATTCAGGAATGGCTTCCCACCGAAAAGGTGTTCAACTATGACCAATTCAAGGACTACTACTCCAAGGAAGATGTCAAGGCATTCCTGCAACCTATTCTGAAAATGGCCAAGGAAGTAGTGGAGCCAACCAATGAGGACGGCGACAAAAACCCGGTCAAGCTGGAAAACGGCCAGGTCACCCTGCCTAAAAGCTTTGGGCCCCTGTTTAAGATGTTGCAATCCGAAGGTTGGGGTACCAGCAATATTGACCGCTCCGAAGACGCCCTGGTTATGCCTCATGTTCTCGCCGCAGCAGTAAACGAACTGCTCTGCGCCGCCAACCCGGTCTTTTATCCTTATATTTTGCTGACCAGCGGTGCCGCCGACCTTATCCAGAGCTTTGCCGATGAAGATTTGAAGGAAGTCTTTCTACCCAATATGATGGACGGAACCTGGTCGGGAACCATGTGCCTGACTGAACCCAGTGCCGGTTCCGACGTAGGTGATATCCTTTCCAAGGCTTTCCCCACCGATGATCCACGTATTTTCAAGATAAAAGGACAGAAAATCTTTATTACCGGTGGAGACAATGATTTCACCGATAATATTATCCATCTCTATTTGGCCCGGGTGGAAGGTGCCCGTCCCGGCACTGCGGGGATTTCCCTCTTTATCGTACCCAAGTTCTGGGTCAACCCGGATGGAAGCCAGGAAGATAATGATGTAATTACCACCGGTGCGGAACATAAGCTGGGACAGCACGGCTCCTGCACGGCTGCTCTTTCCTTCGGAGAAAATGGCAACTGCCGGGGCTGGCTGCT
The DNA here is from genome assembly GCA_964563775.1 of uncultured Syntrophomonadaceae bacterium. Classification (GTDB taxonomy): domain Bacteria; phylum Bacillota; class Syntrophomonadia; order Syntrophomonadales; family Syntrophomonadaceae; genus CAZLYH01. The sequence continues at coordinate 1,713 of CAZLYH010000020.1, forward strand.
GGGCAAGAATCCGCTTACCAATGAGGGCCGAGGGGAAGGAATGGCCCAGATGTTCCAGATGATGAATCTGGCCCGCATGGAAACTGGACATATGGCCCACTGCTGTATCGCCAACGCCTTCTATAACGCCCGTGATTATGCCAAGGAAAGGGTACAGGGCCGTCCCTTTACCAATCCCCGGGGAGATAGAGTAACCATCATCAACCACGAAGACATCCGCCGTACCCTGATTATGGGCAAGGCCCACATGGAAGCTACTCGGGCCATGCTGATGAAAGCCTTGTTCTATTTTGATATCCGCGAACATGATCCCGATCCCGAGGAACAGCAGAAAGCCCAATTCTATGTAGAGGTTGCCACCCCACTCTGCAAGGCCTATCCCAGCGATGAAGGCTGGTGGCTCTGTGGAGAGGCCATTCAGGCCTATGGCGGCTATGGCTTCTGCGAAGAATATCCAGTAGCCCAGATTGCCCGGGACATTAAAATCTATTCCATCTGGGAAGGCACCAACTTCATCCAGTCCCTGGATCTGATCGGGCGCAAAATGGGTATGGGCAAAGGGGCGGTTTTTGCCGCCTTTGTCAAGGAAATCCAGGACTTCTATGATACTAATAAAAACACTCCCGGACTGGAAAAAGAGTTCCGCAACCTGGGGCGGGCTCTGGAAGCCTACGGGGAAATCCTCCAGACCCTGGCCGAATGGAAGAGCAGCAACCCGTCACTCATTCCCACCTATTCCCGCCGGGTGCTGACAGCCACTTCCCAGCTCCATGCCGGACACCTGCTGCTGGATCAGGCTCTGCTGGCTCAGAAGAAACTGGCGGAGCTGCCAGCCGATCACTATGACGTCAACTTCTACAAAGGCAAAGTGGAAGCGGTCCGCTGGTACCTGCGCAATGTGGTTCCCCATATCAATTATGTAGCGGCTGTGGTTACCGATGCGGACACCTCCGCCCTGGACATTCCTCTGGAAGCCTTTGATTACTAAATAGTGCCCAAAAAACCTCCGCCTTTTATAGGCGGAGGTTTTTTTACACCAAAGACACAAGGGGACGTTTTTGTTGTGTCATTAGGCTCTTTTTACGATGTTAAAGCTTACCCCCGTCAAGCGTGATATTTGTCTTATACTCAAACCCTCAATAGATTTAAGCTGGTGAAGAATCCTATCTCGTTCGGATTTGGGCATTTTTTGTAAATCAGCTTTAGGTATTCCTCGTAGCATTTTTTCAATAATTTGTTGAGCCTGTCCATCCGTTATGGATTGCATTTCGTAAACGTCAAGACAATCGTCAGAAGTCTCAAGTTCACTAAACCAACGAAAGGACACGATGGCTTGCTCTGGTTCATCTGCAAATAAGCTTAAAATAAACGCAGTGCTAGTTAGTCCTGGTAAATGGTCTCTGCCTCCGAAATAAACTTTGCAACTGCTCCACTGATAAGTATCGGCACTAGATGATAGGCCAGCCTTGACTGGATTCTGATGGATGTAGCGAATGACTGTTTTTAAATAAATATCATCTTCAACGGTTTCACTTTTAAAGCGGTTTTCGAAAACGTGACCGGAATGTCCATATTTATTGTTATAATAATAGGCATAGCTCGAACCCAAACGATGCATTATCTTTGAAATACTAATGCTATCTTCTTGGACAAGAAGATGAATATGATTAGTCATTAAACAATACCCCATTATGGTTGCAGAGCTTTCTTCACTAATCCGTGCCAATGAGCGCAGGTAATGATAGTAGTCTTCATCTTCATGGAAGAGCGTGGTACGGTTGGATCTGCGTGCGATTAGATGGTAAATACCTGTATGGCTTCTTTGTCTTGGTAAACGTGGCATTTTACTACACCCCTTTTAACTATAACGCATATAGTCGGAATGACACAACAAAAACGTCCCCCTGTGTCGAACCGTCCCCCCAAGCAGCGTTGCCACTAATCCCAGCAATAACGAAAACACCAACCAGCGCTTCATTTTTTTAAACTCCTTTTCATTGCTGACTTTTTAACGCCACTCACTCTATCAAATTATGTATGTGATGTATATCACTAGCCAATAAATTGCTGGCTGATAATAAAATCATCTTGTCTTTAATTACTTTATGACAACAAAATCCTTTCACAAAACTTAAAAACTTAAATGCTATACCCCAGCCTACTTTCCTGGGAGAGGCTATATCGGTATGCGGTGACGGCAGAGCTACTGATGACAACTAGGGCGAGTCAGCCCGTAATTTATTGGCATAGCTAAAGCCCAGAATGACCCAAAAAACTGGCATAATCATGACCACATCTATATTGAAAAATCCTTGCAGCAGATAGGCCATAATCATGCTAAATAAAACCTCCTCCTGGAAATTTCCGGGGCGCTTCACCACCTGCGCCAGGAAGAGAAGAAAAGCCAGCAACCCGAAGATCCCGGTGGTTATGAGCAACTCCAGGTAAATGTTATGGGTTTTATCGGCCAGCTCCCCGGTCTTTAGAATAATATTTGCATACCTGAGGTTTTCCGGCCCCATCCCCAGTGCCCAGTAAGAGGGAAACAGCTTTATGCTTTCTTTCCAGATCTCCATCCGTCCCGCTCCCCCCTCGTCTTCCAGACGCAGGGAGGACTGCACTTCCGGTTGTATACTGATGATACGGCTTAAAATAGCATTATCCCGCGTGGGTGCCATAGTGCAGAAAACCACCATGAACACCAGGGTCAGGTGGATTAGTGCTACCATCCGGCTATGGCTTTTTCGTACCCGCAGCAGAATAAATATAAACATTATTAAACCAGCCAGCCAGGTTCCCCGGGTCATGGAGACCAGCAACCCGGCAAACAAAAGGCCCGCCGCGATAAGCCACACCGGTCTTTTTTCCTCCAGATAAAACCACATGGGCGCCGGGAGCAAAAACACCATATAGGTACCCAGGAAATTAGGGTTGCCCATGGTTGAGGCAATCATCCAGCTGCGGAACTCTTCACGTGGCACCAGTCCTAAATTCAGCCATTGCAGGATAGCCAGTACCGCTACGATTACTCCACCCCAAATAAGTGGCTTAAACAGGGGAAACTGCTGCCGATAACGCGCGGCCAGTAAGAACAGGATGGCACAGAACAGGTAAGTGCTTAGTCCTGTAGAACGATAGGTATCCATCCAGGAATTTATGGGGTCGATGGAAAACGCTGTGGATAGGCTGAGCAGAGTCAAAAAAAGCAGGAGGGTTCCATAATGTCTCCAGTCGGCCCTTTTCATAGTTTGGGAAAGAACGTATAACCCCAATAAAGCCGCCAGTACCAGAAATAGATAACGGGGCATATAAAAATAGTCAGGACCGATGGGCACCACGATGAGCGGGTAGATGCCTAATATGAAAAACAGTATAGCCCGGCTCCGGGAATCCGTATATTCCCCCATCCTTAAACATCCCTCCCTTCCCCCGTCGGGGAGTCCTCTTTACTATTTTACACGACTTTTGCAAATACCTTCTTACCGTGTAAAAAAACGGCAGGCATAATCAGTATTCCGGAAGCTCTGCCAATCTTTCCTGTCCTTCCCCCGCTATCCAATTTTTACTTTCCCTGGCCGGTTGACCGGAACCGTGGTTCTATTGTAAGATAACTTCACAGAACAACTGTTCGGGTGGGGTTTTATGCGTCAGATTGCTTGTTGCAAAATTTCCCATAACGTTCCCCGTCAACCTTTTCTACAAGCCTGTGCTGCTCTTACCCCGCTGGTGGAGCCACAGGAAGAGGTGGTTTACCTTGACCTGAGCGGCTGCGGCCCGGCCCGTGAACTACTCCGCGGGTTGGCCGCCAGGGTACAGGAACTACCCCTTTCCCCTCTGCGGATTGGTCTGGCTACTAATAAGCTGATAGCCCGTCTGGCTGTTGATAGCCCGTCCCGGCTGCCGAAACATATTGGCCGGCATGAGAACCATCCCCGGTACACAGGGGTGGAAATCTTCCCCGGGAAAGAAGCCGAATTTGTGGCCGCTCTTCCCTTGCCCGCCTTTCCCCATCTAGACCAAAGACTGATGAAAAAACTCTCCCGCCTCGGCTTTACCCGAGTGGGAGAAGTAGCCGCCCTCACTCCGGCTCAATTGCATCGTATCCTGGGCAATGTATCTCCCCTTCTTTACCAGCAGTTGCAGGGGAATGACCCCACGCCGGTACTGGGTCTTTACCCGCCGGAACGATTAACCTGCCTGGTTGCCGTGGAAGGAGTGGTGGACCAGGTAAAAATGAAGGCCCTCCTGCAGGATCTGGCCGCCCTTCTGAGTAAGCAGCTGGCATCACGCCATGCCTGCTGCCGCCTTATCAACCTGGAACTTACCCACCCGGCCGGAAAAAGCCAGGACTCCCGGGAACTGGCCGGCGGCTGTTCCTCCCCGGAGCGACTGGTGCATATTTTGGAATCCTTGCTGGCGCGGATATGGAAAGAGAACCCGGTGAATACCGTGCAGGTTAGCCTGGAGAAGCTATCCCCCCGGGAGTGGCAGGAACCTGACCTTTTCCTGCTCCCGGAAAACAGCCGGCAAAAAACGAAGGATCGCCGCAAACAGGCCCTGGACAGCTTATATGACCGTTTCCCCGACTTGCTGGTACAAGGCCCCTCCACTGACCGTCGGGAGCAGTTGCTGGCTCTCTGGGACCCCTGGCGCTTCCCGGGGAGGCCATTGCATGAGTAAGTTGCGTCACCAGACCCTGCCGGTCAAAGTTAACCGCCAGGGAACCCCCCTGTGCTTAACCCTGCCTAGCGGATATGTAACCGTGGAAAAAATACTGGAATGCTGGAAGGACACCGGCTGCTGGTGGCAGGGGGAAAGCGAAAAGCAATTCTATCGCCTGCTGGGCCAAAACGGACTGCTTTGCGAAATCTACCGGGATTTAAAAAGCCAGGAATGGTTCCTGTATAAGATCTATGATTGATTCCACTGCAAGAACTCTATTTGGTGGATGGGGCGAGAGTGCCCCCCCCGCAAGGATGCGACTGGGAACGCCCCCCTGGAGCAGCGAGACAAGCAGCTGGTGTTGACCATGCGAAGTCTTGGCGACAGAATATTTATGCATCCAAACCAGGGCATTATTACCTTTTGCAGTGGAGCCATGATTAATAAGTATCAAAAACATCCATCTACAGGAGAAAGAAGATGCGTTTTGTTCACCTGCATACCCATACCCCGTTTTCCTTCCTGGATGGAGCCAGCTCCATTGAGCTCCTGGTAAACCGGGCGGTCGAAATGGAAATGCCTGCCCTGGCTGTTACTGACCACAACAACCTCTGTGCGGCGGTCAAGTTTGCCCGGGCAGCGCGCTCGGCGGGATTAAAAGCCATCCAGGGAGTGGAGTTGACCCTGGCCAACCAGGCCCATGTGACGGTCCTGGCCCGCAACCGGTCAGGATACACCTCTCGGTGTCGCCTGCTCTCCCGCGCCTACCTGCGCTCCCCCGGACAGGAAGCACAGCTTCACCTGGAGGAGCTTGCCGAATTGACTGATTGTATCGTGCTTTCCGGTTGCCGGCGAGGGGAAATTGCCAGTCTGATTCTAAATGGGCAGATCTTGGCCGCGCGGGAGAAAGCCCGGCAGTACCTGACCTGCCTGGGGCGGGGTAATTTTTACCTGGAAATGCAGGATAACCTCTTGCCCGGCAACCACCTGTTAAATCATGCCCTTTTGCAGATAGCCGAGGACCTGAAAATACCACCGGTGGCCACCAATAACGTCCATTACCTGCGCCATGAAGATTTTATTGTCCATGACCTGCTAACCTGTGTGCGTACCCTGAGCCGCGTGGAGGATATCCATCCCTTGCGTCCCTTTAACGGCGAAAATTACTTCAAGTCTCCCCGACAGATGAGCGACCTTTTTTCCTTCTGCCCCCGCGCCCTGGAAAATACCTTGCATATTGCCGAACAGTGTGAAGAACTTTTTTCTTCCCCCAGGCCTTTACACTTTCCCGCCTATGCTCTCCCGGCCGGGAAGGATGCCGCTACCCTTTTGCACCAGTTGGCTTTTGACGGTGCCCGGCAACGCTATGGCCGTCTTCCCCGGGCGGTAACAGAGCGCCTGGAATATGAGCTGGGGATTATCACCTCTATGGGCTTTGCCAGCTACTTCCTGCTGGTGTGGGACCTGGTCCGCTTGGCACGCCGGGAGGGCATTCGCTACGCGGGACGAGGCTCGGCCGCCGACTCGCTGGTGGCCTATTGCCTGTATATCAGTGAGGTGGATTCGCTGGAACGCGGCCTTTTTTTTGAGCGTTTTATGAGCCCGGAGCGTTCCCAGCTTCCCGATATCGATATTGATTTCGAACATGGCCGGCGGGAGCAGGTCATTGATTATGTCTATAAGAAATATGGAGCCGAACGGGTGGCCCGGGTGGCTACCTACAATACCTTCAAGGCCCGCTCCGCCCTCCGCGATATTGGCAAAGCACTGGGCTTTGGCGAGGAGGAGCTGGGTCCCATTGCCAGGACCCTGCCGCACACTTATGCTGACAATATCCGTCCACTCATGCAGACCCTGCCCGAACTGCGCAACAGCCCTCTGTGGGAAGAGCGTTTCCACCTGCTCCTGGATATCTGTGCGAAGATAGCCGGATTCCCCCGTTTTCTGGGGATGCACTCCTCCGGCCTGGTAATCAGTGATTGCCCTCTGGATACCCTCACGCCCCTGCAATATTCACCTTCCGGCCTGGTTATGACCCAGTTTGACAAGGATGATATCGAGGATTTGGGCCTGGTAAAGCTTGATTTACTGTCCCTGCGTACCATGTCAGTAATCAACGACACCTGCCGCGATATAGAAAGCAGCGGTGACCGGCTGGATTATGAGCAGATTCCCCTGGATGACCCGGAAACCTATGCCCTGATCAGCAGTGGGGAGACGCTGGGAGTATTCCAGTTGGAGAGCCCCGCCCAACGGGCCTTGCAGTCCCAGTTGGGAGCCAGCGGTATTGAGGATGTGGTGGCCAGTATGGCCCTGATCCGCCCCGGTCCCATCAAGGGGAACATGGTGGATCCCTACATTGCCCGTCGCCAGGGAAAAGAGCCGGTCACCTATCTGCATCCCCTCCTGGAGCCTATCCTGGAAAAGACCTACGGTGTGATTCTCTTTCAGGAACAGGTTATGGAAATCGCCGTACGGGTAGCCGGTTTTACTCCCGGGGAGGCCGATCAGCTGCGCCGGGTTATGACCCATGCCCGCTCCCAGGCCGGTATGAATGAAATCGGAGAACATTTTGTAACCCGGGCACTGCAAAACGGAATTGACGAAGATATTGCCCGGGAAATATTTGCCTGTATGGCTGGTTATGCCAGCTATGGCTTCTGCGAGGCACATGCCGCCGCTTTTGCCACCACCAGTTATAAAACCGCCTATCTTTTAAAGCATTACCCGGCAGAATATTATGCCGCTCTGCTTAATCACCAGCCGCTGGGCTATTATCCGCCCCATATTGTGGTAACTGCGGCCCGACAGAGGGGTATAAAGCTCTTCCCCCCGGATATTAACTATAGTACCCCGGATTTCCGGGTGGAAGCCCCTTTAACCATCCGCACCGGCTTAAAGCAGGTTAAGGGTATCCGCAGCGGAGAACTGGAATCAATAATGCATGCCCGATCCAGACAGTATTTTTCCTCCCTGCCCGATCTACTTCAGCAGACTCGTCTGCAACAGGACACCCTGGAGAATTTGGTTAAATGCGGAGCACTGGACAGCCTGCACCCCAATCGGCGCCAGCTTTTAAGCCTGCTCCCGGTATTGCTGGAGGAAAACCGGAGCCAAAACCAACCGCGGCTTTTTGACGGCTCATCCGGCCAGAAAATCAGCGATTTCACAGCGGTAGAGAAGTATTCCCTGCAATATGCCATCCTGGGAATAGACACCGGCCCCCACGTTATGGCCCTGCTGCGCCCTCAGCTGCAGAAGCGCGGCATTCTTTCCTCCCGGGAGATCAAGAGTCTGCCTCATAATCACCCGGTGCGGACAAGCGGCCTTTTGTTCCGTCCCCACCGCCCTCCTACCAGGAGTGGTCGAATAACGGTTTTCTTTTCCCTGGAAGATGAGTTCGGCCTGATCGATGGAGTGGTTTTTGAAGAAGTATATTTGCGGCAAGGGGGTATTCTCTTTCAGGAACAAAAAGCCCCCCTGCTGGTCAGCGGCCGCCTGCAACGCAAAGGCCGAGGCGTATCCCTCATCGCCCAGCGACTTTCCTTCCTGGCCTGAGCGGGACAAAAGAACCGTCGAACCGTCCGAAACCACTAAAAAAACCCTATTTGGATGTATAAATATTCAGAAGTTGTTGACGGAGCATGGTAGCAACACCCTGCGAAGGCGAAGCAGCGTAAGGGGGCCAGAAACAGAAAAAGAGGTATACACCTGGTATACCTCCTGGCCTTTTTATAAACCTCAGGGAAATTATTTTTTCTTTTTAGCAGGCTTCTTGGCAGCCTTGGCAGCTTTCTTGTCAACAGCGACGGCCTCTTTGAGTGATTTACCAGGTTTGAAAGCGGGAACTCTGGTGGCCGGAACTAAAATCTCCTCCCTGGTCGCCGGACTCACAACTTTTCTTGCCTTGCGGTCACGGACCTCGAAGCTTCCAAAGCCGATAATCTGAACCTTATCCCCTTTGGCCAGGGCCTGCTGAATGGTGTCAACCATGGCATCAAGGGCTTTGGCAGCATCCTTCTGGGTAATTTCCGCCTTCTCCGCTAAAGATTTTACAAGTTCCGATTTGTTCACAACGAGTCCTCCCTTAAGTTTTTTTAGCCATATTTTACATTCCCCAAAAAAAGGGCAATTCCTGCTAATAAATTTAATTTTTTAAAGATTTTCATAAAATGTTTTAATTTTCAGCTAACTTTTTTGTATTTTGCCAGAAGCCACCGATCTTTATACATTAAAAAGCCCGATATTGCCGCTTTGGTGCTTACAGGACTGAAAAGACTATTCCCACTGCAAAATATGAGCTCGTACCTTGATTTCCGACTGCGCAAAATTCCTGCACTGTTTTTTCTGGAAGCGCCCGGTTCCTAATCGATAACTTCCAGAATGTTAATACTTCGATCTTCGGCTAGATTAAAAAAAGTGTTCCCCACCATCACCATAGGCCGGGTAGGCTGCGACGGGTTCACGTACACCACTACTCCCCGCTGGTTGTTGGATAATAAAACTTCGTTGCCCACATAGAAGTTGGCGACCTTATCGTAAAACACCTTGGTTACCCTGGGATCCAACTTGCCAAAAGATTCTTCCCAGAGGATTTCCGCGGCTGTGTAAGGGGAACGCTTGGAAGAGTAAACCCGATTAGAGGTTACCGCGTCGTAGACATCAGCAACCGCCACCACGGCGATGCAAAGATTGTCACTATACCCCTTGGTACCCATCGGGTAACCTGAACCATCTGCCCGCTCGTGATGAGAAAGTGCAGCCCGGGCAATATTGTCGCTGATTGCTTCGGTATTGGCTAGAAGGTTATAGCCCAGTACCGTATGCTTTTTAATCTCGTTATATTCCTCATCACTCAGTTTTCCGGGTTTGTTAAGGATGGCATCATCAATAAATACTTTGCCGATATCATGTAAAAGGCCTGCTTCTCCGCATTCTCTAATGGTGTCGCGGGAACATTTCATCCACCGCCCCAGGAGAATAGACAGAAGTGCCACATTGACCGAATGGGTAAACAGGTAGTCGTCTTTTTCTTTCATCAGCCGCATCTGCCGGAAAAGATCGGTTTCGTCGAAAACCTGCTCCAACAACAATTCGGTTGTGTCACTTATTTCATTGACATCAAGGGGTTTACCCAATTTGGCTTCCAGCATAAAGGAGCGCACTACATTAAGTGAGTTGCTGTACACATCCTCGAAACTTTGCTGCCGCCCCCCCTGAGGTGTCGCTTCCATAATAAAAACTTCTGTCAATCCCCGCTGGTGGAAGTTGTCCAAATGTTCCTCTAGAATAATGGTTCCTTTGGGGAGCAGAAGTTGTCCGTTAAAGGTAAAAATATCCTTGCCCAATCTGACGCCAGGTTTCAAACTGCTGACTTTAATTTTGAGCATGTTTTTTCCCCTTTACACGGAATACAGTTCTATTCTACATATCGAGGGAAAATCCCTCCTCCTTTACCTCTTTTATATCGACTGAAAACAGGCAGAGCCATATAGGGGAGTAATTTCCACCCGGTCACCCAATTCTTCCCGCAACAATTTCTCCAGAAAAACTACTACAATCTCCTCACTGCCCTGATGTCCGGCATCGATAAGATTCAGACCACCCCACTGCGCATCTCTGGCCTCGTGGTACTTTATATCGCCGGTAATGAGAACGTCAATATCCCCGCCTGTTTGATCAATAAAGGAAGCCCCGGAGCCGCTGATAACCCCTACCTTTTGTACCATCTCGTCCAGCTCTCCGCTTACCCGCAGTGAATCAAGGCCAAGCGCCTTTTTAACCTGGCGGGCCAGTTCCTCCAGGCCAAGTGGTTGAGGAAGCTCACCTCTGCGCCCCGGGCAATATATGCGGCCCTGGTTTTCCAGGCGGTAAATATCATAGGCGACCTCCTCGTAAGGATGAGCCGATGTCATGGCGGTTATTATATTCCGCAGATCCCGCTGGCAAGCCACGGTTTCCAGGCGGTATTCTTCCACTTCTTCCAGTTGGCCAGTCGTACCGATAAATGGGTTGGTATGTTGACCCGGTCGAAAGGTTCCCGTGCCGGGAGAGCGGAAGCTGCAGTCGGAATAATTGCCAATACAACCAGCCCCGGCATCGTTCATAGCCTGGCGAACTTCCTGTACATGGCTGACCGGTACGTATACCACAATCTTGTATAATTCCTCCTGCCGGGCGGGAAAAAGAGGCCGGATTCCTTTAAGCCCCAGTTTTTCGGCCAGGAGCTGGTTCAGTCCGTTTTCCGCCGAGTCCAGGTTGGTATGGGCGGAATAGACGGTGATCCCGGCCATGATTAAGTCCCGAATAATTTGACCCCTCCAGGTACTAAAATCGATATTCCTTATCCCCGTAAAGAAAAGGGGGTGGTGGGTAATCAAAAGATCGACCCTTTGCTGCAACGCGTCTGCCAACACGCGGCGATCCAGGTCCAGGGCTACCGCCAGCCGATGCACGGTCTGGCCAGCTTCCCCCAGCTGCAAGCCGCTGTTATCCCAGGATTCCGCCAGAAAGGGAGGGAAATGCCTCTCCATTATAGCCATGATGTCTTTAACGGTTACCCCCATTGAGCCAATCCTCCAATTCTTTTATTTTTTCTTGCAACTCCGCCAGCAGTACTTCACTATCACTGCGATGTGCCCTGCCCAGGGCTATACTGGCCTGACGGTATTTTTTCAGCCAGCTTAGCAGGTAATCGTCATTACCGCTCTGCCTCAATAGCCAGGGTCCGATATCCTCCTCCAGGGAAGAGAGCGAGTAGGGATGGTGTCCCGGACGGGAGACCAGAACTGGATAATACCTCCCCTTTTCCCGGACCACTTCTTCCTGCAGCAAATGCCAGCCCCTTCCGGCCAATACCCGGCGAAGATGGCCCGCTTTGCTCATGGGCTGCAGAACGTAATACGCAAAACTCTCTGCTTGCTTCCAGTCTTTCTCCAGTATCCCGGCAATGGTATCCCCGCCCAGCCCGGCAATAACGACTGTGGCCACCTCAGCCGGCCCCAGGACCTGCAACCCATCCCCCGGGCGTACTTCGATAGCTTTCTCAAGTCCGTTTGCCTGTACCGTCTGCAAAAGTCGCCGACAGGACTCAGGAGAAATGTCGCTGGCGACCGCCCGGGGCACCCTGCCGTTCTTAACCAGATACACCGGTAATTTGGCATGATCGGACCCGATATCGGCCAGGGGTTGGTTCACTTTAATCATTTCTGCGATACAACGCAGGCGCAGACTTTTCACCGTTTTACTCCAGCGGTAATATTTTCCCCATTATGTACAAAAGCGAGCCGCAAGGCAAGCCCGCCCCCAAAGGGCAACCAAAAACCCGGCCCACATCGGACCGGGTTTTTCTTGCACAGCATATCGCAAAGACTGATAACAAGGTAGCGCCATTACTTTCGCGACAGGCCTTCTATGGCACCTGTGGCAGTTTAACCAGATTTTTCTTTATTTCCTCCACACCCAGTTCCACGTCCTCGGTTTCCCCGGATAGATATTTATCATAAGAAAACAAGTCCAAAAGGCCGTGCCCGCTGAGATTAAAAACTATGGTACGGGCCGCGCCCTCCTCTTTGGCCCGCAGGGCTTCGTCAATAGCATAGCGTATGGCATGGGCAGATTCGGGTGCCGGGACAATGCTCTCCGTTTGCGCAAACAACATAGCCGCCTCAAAGGCGGGGTTCTGCTTGACCGCCACCGCTTCCAGGAGTCCATCATGGTACAGCTGGCTGATCAGTGGTGATTCACCATGATAGCGCAGGCCACCGGCATGGATTCCGGAGGGGGTAAAATCATGGCCCAGGGTGTACATTTTCAAGGCCGGTACCAGGCCTACCGAATCGCCAAAATCATAGGCAAAGACCCCCCGGGTCAATGTAGGACAGGCCGCTGGTTCCACGCCCACCAGGCGAATCTTTTTGCCCGCCAGCTTGTCAGGGATAAAAGGTAAGGCTATACCGGCGAAGTTGCTTCCCCCACCGCAACAGCCAATCACCACATCCGGAAAATCATCGACCATTTCCAGGGCTGCCTTGACTTCCTGCCCGATAATACTCTGGTGGATACAAACATGATTCAAAACGCTTCCCAGCGAGTAGTTGGTATCCTCCCGGGACAGAGCATCTTCCACTGCCTCACTGATGGCCATGGCCAGTGTACCCGGGGTTTCTGGATCTTCTTCCAGGGCTTTGCGTCCACTGGCCGTTTGGTTGCTGGGACTGGGAATGCAGTGGGCGCCGTAGAGTTCCATAATGGAACGGCGATACGGCTTTTGATAGAAGCTGACTTTGACCATGTAAACCATGGCTTCCAGACCGAATAATTTGCAAGCCAGGGACAAGGCGGTACCCCATTGACCGGCACCGGTTTCAGTAGTTATCCGCTTGATTCCCTGCTGTTTGTTAAAGAAAACCTGGGGAAGGGCACTGTTCAACTTATGGCTTCCCACCGGACTGGCTCCCTCATACTTGTAATAAATGTGAGCGGGAGTGTCCAGGGATTTTTCCAGGCTGCGCGCCCTGATCAATGGGGTGGGCCGATATTGTTTATATAGTTCCCGCACCGGCGCGGGTATTTCTATAAAACGTTCCTGTGAAACCTCCTGCAGAATAAGTTCCCTGGGGAAGATCGGCTCCAGATCGGCAGGAGCCAGGGGCTGCAGGGTTTGCGGGTGCAGGCCGGGTGCCAACGGATTAGGCATATCGGCCTGGACATTGTACCAGAATTTTGGCAGTTTCTCTTCGGGAAGAATAATCTTGGTGAGCTCGTCTCGACTCATCTCAGCTTTCTCCTCTCATGATTAATTTTATATAAGTGATATTCAGTTTATCACAGCCCGGAACTGGGAACAAGTCCAGATAAATAACCAGCCAGCTCTCGCCCTTTTTTGGTATTATAATAATGAAGTTTGGCAAATTAACAGTGGGACTTTTTGTCGATTTAATGGTTAATTTGTTTGACCCCTTTCCTTGCCAACGGTATAATCTATATAAAAGAAAAAGGGGAGCTGGTAGGAACCGGCTGAGAGTGGACAGGCAGTCCTTACCCTTGGAACCTGATCTGGGTAATGCCAGCGTAGGGACGCAACGGGGAAAAAAGCTGCTCTGCCAGGTAGAGTGGCTATTTTTTTTGAAAGGAGATGAAAAAAGATGGCCAATGCAAATCTAAGCCTGCAGATCCTGCCTATGGTTCCACAGGAGGAAATCTACTCAGTGGTGGATAAGGTGATTGCCCTTATTCAGGATTCCGGCCTGAAGTACATGGTGGGTCCACTGGGCACTGACATTGAAGGCGACCTGGACGTATTGCTGGAACTGGTAAAGAAGGCTCAGGATGTCTGTGTAGCGGCGGGAGCCAACCGGGTGGTTTCTGTCATTAAAATCGACTACGGCCCCGATGGAGTGACCATGGATGAAAAAATCGGAAAATATAGCTAACCGAATCTCCCCAGTGCTCACCTTCCTGCTCCTGCTAGTGGTGTGGGAGCTGGGGGTGCGCCTGGGGAATATCCCCCCTTACATTCTGGCCGCACCCTCCCAGGTGGTGGCCACTTTAATAGAGAAGGCAGATTTAATCTGGTTTCATACTAGCCTTACCATTTACGAGGCCATGCTGGGCTTTGCCCTTTCAGTGGCGATCGCATTTTTAATGGCATTTCTGCTGCATAGCCTGGCATGGCTTAACCGCGCGGTATACCCGCTGTTAATTGTATCCCAGACCATTCCCCTTATCGTTCTGGCGGTCCTCTTTACCATCTGGTTTGGCTTTGGCCTGCTCCCCAAAATCCTGGTAGTTATTCTGGTCTGTTTTTTCCCGATTGTAATTAGCCTGATAAAAGGCCTGGCTTCGGTGGATCCAGACCAGGTGAACCTTTTTCGCTCCATGGGTGCCAGCCGGGCCAGTACTTTTAGAATGGTCAAGCTGCCTGCGGCCATGCCGTCATTTTTCTCCGGTTTGCGCATCTCCGCCACCTACAGTATTATGGCGGCCGTAATTGCTGAGTGGCTGGGTTCAAGCCGTGGACTGGGGTATTATATGACCCTGCAGCAAAAAAGCTTCGCCATTGATCAAGTTCTGGCGGCGGTGGTAGTCATTTGCCTGCTCAGCCTGCTGCTGGTTAAGCTGGTAGACTTGGCCGAATACCTATTCGTACCTTGGAACCGGGGGCACAGTGAAGGGCTTTAGGCACATTCTCCGCCCGGGTTCCTATATTTTATTATTCATCCAGCTTTAATGGCTGATGACTAAGTATGCGTCGATTACTTTTAGCGAACCTTAAGATAAACCAACCAGATGAAAAGGAGGAAGCAAAAATGAAGAAACTGGTCGTTTTATCCCTGGCACTGCTCCTGGTGGTTGCTTCGCTGGCCGGTTGCCAGAATCAGAAGCAGGACAATCAAGTTCAGCCAGGCGATGAAAAGGAACAGGTCACCGTTTTGCTGGACTGGTTGCCCAATACCAACCACACCGGACTTTATGTGGCCCAGGATAAAGGCTACTACGCTGAGGAAGGCCTTAACGTAAAGATTATGCAGCCCAGTGAGGGTGGCACCGCCCAGCTTATTGCTGCTGGTCAGGGTGATTTTGGCGTCAGTTACCAGGAAGAAATGACCGTGGCCCGCTCCAAGGACATTCCTGTCGTTGCGCTGGCAGCAGTTGTTCAACACAACACCTCCGGCTTTGCCTCGCCCGTGGCCAAAAATATCAAAACCCCCAAAGATTTTGAGGGTAAAACCTATGGCGGATGGGGCTCCCCGGCCGAAACCGCCATGCTTAAGGCCCTGATGGAAAAGTATGATGCGGATTTTTCCAAGCTCAATATGGTTAATGTCGGTTCCGCCGACTTTTTCACCAGTATGGAAAGAGACATTGACTTTGAGTGGATTTACTGGGGTTGGACCGGCATCGAAGCTCAACTGCGGGATATGGATCTCAACTTTATTAAGCTGCGGGACGAGCACGAAGCCTTGGATTTCTATACCCCGGTGTTAATCACCAGTGAGAAAACTGTCCAGTCCAATCCGGATTTAGTCAAAAAGTTTATGCGGGCTACCAGCAAAGGCTACCAGTATGCCATCAATAATCCGGATGATGCCGCCCAGGTTCTGCTCAAGAAGGTTCCCGAACTGAATAAGGACCTGGTTATGGAAAGCCAGCGCTACCTCGCCGATGAGTATCAGTCCGATGCTCCCCGCTGGGGGGAAATGAAGACCGAAGTATGGAAGAAATATGCTGACTTCATGTTTGCCAACCAGTTGATTAATAAAAATATTGATGCCAGCAAGGCGTTTACCAACCAGTTCTTGCCTTAAAGGAGCAGTATAAATTGGCACATTTACAGGTCAAACACCTTTGCAAAACCCTGGGAAAGGTTCATACCCTGCAAGATGTATCTCTCAAACTGGATGAAAACGAGTTTGTTGTGATACTGGGGCCTAGCGGCTGTGGTAAGAGTACCCTTTTTCATATCATTGCCGGTTTAATTAAACCGGATCGAGGGCGGGTACTCATTGACGGCCAGGATTTCACCGGCCACACCGGACGGGTAAGTTACATGCAGCAAAAAGATTTGCTGCTTCCCTGGCGTACGGTTCTGGATAATGTCTCCATACCCTTGTTGCTCAAGGGTACGGGGCAGCAGGACGCCCGCAACATCGCCCGCGGGTATTTGGAGGATTTCGGTCTGAAGGACTTTTACGGTTATTACCCCAATCAGCTTTCCGGCGGGATGCGGCAGCGGGCCGCCTTGCTGAGGACGTACCTTTTTGCCAGTGACATCCTGCTCCTGGATGAGCCCTTTGCTGCTCTTGATGCCATTACCCGCCGGAAAATGCATGTCTGGTTAAAAGATCTGCGTGAGCGCTACCAGTCGTCCATTCTTTTTGTGACTCATGATATTGAGGAGGCTTTGACACTGGCAGATCGCATTTACCTGCTCTCCTCCCGTCCGGCCACAGTGAGGCTTACGATCGATTTGAATAATACTGCCGGTAAATCACGCGAAGAGCTAAAAAATCAAATCATGGGATTATTGGAAGACGAGGATGGTGAAGCCTTTGTTTAAGGGACAGATTGCGGCCCGATATGATGCCTGGTACTCAGAAAAGCTCGGTAACTTTGTAGACCAGGTGGAAACTGATGCCGCCCTGGATTTATTTTACCCCCAACCGGGAATGACGCTGCTGGATGCTGGCTGTGGAACCGGCAACTTCAGTATAAAACTGGCCCGCCGGGGCTGCCAGGTAATGGGAATCGACATATCCCCGGATATGCTCTCCATTGCCCGGCACAAAGCTGAACAGGAACACCTTCCTATTGAGTTCCTGGAGATGGATTTGTATGACCTGCACTTTGCCGATCATAGTTTTGACGGGGTGTTCACGATGGCCGCCTGGGAGTTCATCAAGGAAGAGGAAAAAGCCTTTGCCGAACTGCACCGGGTCTTAAAACCGGGTGGGAAGCTGCTAATTGGTACTATCAACCTGGACAGCCCGTGGGGAAGCCTTTATCTGGACATAGCCCGGCAGGATGAAAGCTCGGTCTTTCGCTACGCCCATTTCAAAACCATGGAAGATCTGCGCAAACTAAATCCCGGGGAGCTTCTCGATACTCGCGAATGCCTGTTTATTCCTCCCGATGCCCCGGAAGACATGATCAGCCTGGCCAGCGAGGAACAACGTAAGGGTCGGGAAAAACCAGGCTTTATACTCGCTGTCTGGGAGAAAAAATAGCTGCTGCAGGATGACAACCTCCTGCAGCTTATATGTAAACTCTGGAAGGATATTTAAGACGCCCGATTACGCTGACTAACGCTGATAATTTTAGTAAAGAAGCGGCATCATCAGTGTTGGTCAGCGTTTATCAACGTCAAAAACATTCTTTACCGGCTCTTTAGACTACCTCCAAATTATGGGAAGCCGCTACCTGAAGTGTAGATTCCCACTTCTTGCAGCGATCGCCCCAGTAGGCCAAAGGAATCCCATCCCGCTTGATACAGACTACTTCACAGAGATTAGGACACCCTTTGCAATCCAGACTGGCCGAACTAAAATCCCCCTCCAGAAGGTATTCTTCCCCGTTAAAGCAAGTCAACGACCCTGACCCCTGCATTTGTTCCTGGGCCAATAGTGCAGCGCCAATAGCACCCATCACTTCAAAGTGTTCGGGTACCAGTATCTTCAGGCCAAGGATTTTTTCAAAGGCCCTGTGCAGCCCGGAATTGGCAGCTACCCCCCCCTGAAAGACCACCGGCTCCTGAATTCCTTTACCCCGGGCCACATTGTTCAAGTAATTGCGCACCAGGGCCTCGCACAGCCCCATTATTATATCTTCCACCGGGTAGCCCATCTGTTGCTTGTGGATCATATCAGATTCGGCAAATACCCCGCAGCGCCCGGCAATCCTTACCGCTTGTTTGGAAAGCCCCGCGTAATGGCCAAACTCTTCAATAGGAATGGAGAGACGTCCCGCCTGCTGGTCCAAAAAGGAACCGGTTCCGGCAGCGCAGACAGTATTCATGGCAAAATCGTGTACAATTCCGTTGGCGAGGAGAATAATCTTGGAGTCCTGCCCGCCAATCTCCAGGATGGTTCTCACCTCCGGGCATAAATGGGAAGCCGCTACCGCATGGGCAGTAATTTCATTTTTCACCACATCAGCTCCCAGGAGCACGCTGGCCAAATAACGGCCGCTGCCAGTGGTACCGACCCCTTTTATGGTATAGCGCTGCCCGCCCAGGCTGTCCCGAATGAGGCTATATCCCTGTTGCACCGCTCTTACAGGGTTTCCCTGCGTACGCAGATACACTTTCTTGATAAGCTTCCCCCGCTCATCCATAATCACAAAATTACTGCTGACGCTACCTATGTCTACCCCCAGATAATACTGCACACTACTTCCTCCTTCGAGCATAAAACATGGGGACAATCCGCGACTGCTGAAAAAGCAATAATGATCTGATTTGAATGTATAAATATTCCTTCGCCAAGACTTCGCAGGGTGTTCCTACCATGCTCCGTCAACAACTCCTGAATATTTATACATCCAAATAGGTTTTTTTGGTCTCGGACGGCCCCCCGGGTGTTTTTATCGCTTCTTACTGTCGGTTGCGGGTCGTTTACACTACCTTTTTCTGGCGACGCAACATATCCACAAAGGCTTCGACCCGGGTGTAGACCCCGGCGGTACCGGAATGTTCATCAAAATACAGGGTCATGCAGGGAATCCCCTCCACCTGGCTCACCCGTCCTAATACCGAGTGGGCAACGATTTCCGGCATGCAGGTGAGAGGGCCGATCTGGATAACCCCGTCATATCCCTGGCGGGCAAACTCCACTGTAGCTCCCACGCTTTCCTGGCCATGCCCTCCCACCCAGTAATTGATGTAGGGACGCGCACTGTTTATGACCTGCAGGTGATGGGATTTCTTAATGAACCCGCCCAATAGATGATCATTGATCCAGTCGGTAATATAGATGGAGCGGGTGACCTCCGCCCCCAAAAACCCCAAATGATTAATCAGATGATAATTGGCGGCCGGTTCCAATATGGTGTAGATTTCCCCCACCAGTCCCAATTTAATCACCGGTCGGGAATGCCGGGACAGGCCCTGCCAGTTTTTCTCGGCATCCCCGACTGCCTTTCTTATGGCTTCATCATCGCCAGCTGCATCAATAGCTGCCAGCGACTGGTGGTAAATCCTTTCCGCCCGAACCGGGTCGGCGGCCCGGGGCAATATGTATTCCAGGCCTTTCTCCATTTTTTCCACCGCATTGAGTTTCCCCCAGGCAAATTTGATGGCTCTTAGGGCCTGCCAGAGGCTTACGTTTTCTCCCAGGGATTTGAATTGCTTGAATAGCTCGGAAAGGCGGGAGTCCGGCGCTTCCAGGATTATCATTTGGTAGTCAAACATCAGCTCGTTTAGAATATCCCGTTCCACCTGAGCATAATAACCAAAGCGACAGGGTCCCCAGCCTCCGGCCATTACTACCGTGTCCGCTCCATTTTCCAGGGCTTCGATAAAATTACCCACGTTTATTTTTAGCGGCAAACAGGCAAATTCCGGAGAGTATTTGGATCCCAGTTCCATGGTCCGGCGGCTCACTGGGGGCGGCGGCACAACCTCCAGGTTCAATCCGGTGAACAGGGCCTTTAGCGCGATTCCGGCATTACCCATGTGCGGAAAGGTTACTTTCATGGTTGCTCCTCCTCCTTCTGCGCAGCATGTCACAAAAAGCCTCCAGTCTGGTGACCAATCCTCCTTCACCGGTATGTTCGTCCACCGTCACCAGCATGAAGGGTTTGTCTTTTACTTTGCTTTCCACTACTTCGCCGATTAAGGAATCCGGCCCACAGCCAAAGCAGGCCAGGTAAATCATACCGTCAATATCTTCCCGCTGGTCCAAGTGTAGAGCACTTCCTACCATCTTTCTGCCCAGAGTCCAGAAGACCCGCTTGGGCATTTTGGCTGCCTCCTTTTCCACCAGGTCGGGATACTGTTCCTCCACCATATGCACTCGACACCCCAGTGCTCTCAAGCGGGGTATAAGGTTCATGCTAATCCGTTCGTCGTAGAGAGAATAACCGTGCCCCAACACCGCTACCTGCAAGTCACCTGGCAGAGGTTCTGCTACCTGCCTTCCTTCCCATATGCCGATGGCTTCTTCCAAAGTGTATCCTGCAGCTGCCAGGCTCTGGCAGAAGATGTTTTCCTGACGGGCATGGGCCAGAACCTCCCGCACCCGCCTGGGATTGGCACCAAAGAGCCTTCCCAGGCCTAGAACATCCCTTTTGAGGTTGCGATCAGTACGACTCAGGTCTACGGTAATATCCAGCAAGGGCGGCAACCCTGGAACCAGTGCCCTGACCATATCGGGAATTCCCATAAACTTCGGGCAGATGTAACTGCGTGGCTCGACGCTGACCAGCCGGGGCACAAACAGGTAATCAAGCTTTTCCTGGCACAGTTCATGGATGTGCCCCAGGTAGGTTTTCACCGGCAAGCAGGTTTCGTCTACTGCCAGCCTAATTCCGTAGTCTATGGTCAAACGGCTGGTAGCAGCGGAGGTTATCACCTCTGCGCCCAGATCCGTAAAGAAAGTCTTCCACAGGGGATAGTAGTAGAAATAGAATAGTCCTCTAGGAATTCCTACTCTAGGCATTACCGCTACCTCCTTTTCTTCATGGCCGGAGTAGTTGCCTGGCGCATTGTATCAAGAGTCTTTAGAAATCGGGGCCGGGTATTCTGCACCGGTACGGGAGAACGTACCAAAATGGCTCGTAATGACTTGAAATCCAGGGGAATCAGGGGCCACAGGTAGGGAACCCCGAAAGATCGGGTAAATACAACCACCAGCAGGGAAATAATCAACGCGGTGAGAAAGCCATATAGCTGGAAAAACCCGGTGGCCAGGAGAATGAAAAAACGCACCAAACGATTGGCCATAGCCATTTCATAACTGGGCGTAGAGTAAGAACCTACCGCCACCACCGCCGTGTAAAGGATTACTTCGGGGGCGAGCAGCCCGATGGTTACCGCTACATCACCGATAAGAAGCGCGGCAATTACCCCCAGTGAAGTTGCCAGTGGAGAAGGCGTATGGATGGAAGCCATGCGCATGAGATCGAGTGCCAGCTCGGCCAGGACAAATTGCAACAAAAGTGGAACATTGCCGGTCTTTTCCGGACCAATAAATGAAAGGGAGGAGGGCAGAAGTTCTGGTGACAGGGCCAACAGCAACCATAGAGGAGTAACGATAATGGAGCCAATAATGGCAAGAAACCGCACCCAGCGAATGTAAACCCCCACCGAAGGGTTCTGCCGGTATTCCTCGGCATGTTGCACATGATGAAAATAGGTAGCTGGAGCAATAATGACGCTGGGGGAAGTATCCACTACGACCAGCACATGGCCTTCCAAAAGGTGTACCGCCGCTACATCAGGCCGTTCCGTATAACGTACCCGGGGGAAGGGATTCCACCAGGTGCCGGGAACGATTAGTTCTTCCACGCTTTTCTCTGCCATAGGAATGGCATCAATATCAATTTGCCTGGTTTTATCCCGTATCTGTTTAACCATATCCGGATTGGCAATGTCATTTATGTAGCAGAGGGCAACATCACTCTTGGAGCGCCGCCCAATCTGCAGCAGCTCAATACGCAGGTGAGGATCGCGAATACGTCTGCGCAGCAATGCCGTATTGAAAACCAGGGTTTCGGTAAAACCATCCCGTGATCCCCTTACCACCCTCTCAATATCCGGTTCCTCCGGACTCCGGGAGGGATAAGTACGGGCGTCGATGACGAAGGCTTCATCCAACCCATCCACAATCATGAGGATGGAACCGGAAAGCACATAGAATAGCAGCTGGTCAATTCTGCCTTCGGTAGCGAGTTCTATGTAGGGGATGGTCTTTTCCAACGTTAACTTCAAGCTGCTGCTGGTGGAAAACAAATCCTTTTTCATGGCGAAGAGCGACTGCATTACCTCGGTCAGAACTTCATCCTTGACGAAGCCGTCCAGACATATCAGCACGGCGTTGCGACCGGCTACCCGGATTTCCCGGAAAATAATGTCAAAGCTCTCGCCATCGCCCAATTCCTGGCGGAAATAGTCAAGGTTGTCCTGGTAGTCTCGCCCCAGATATAGAGGCTTGGGGGTCTTTTGCAAGGTTCATCCCATTCCTTTCCAAGATTGCACTCAAACATCGGCAGGTGATGGCGGCGCCTTCCCCTACCGTATCCTGTCCGTGCATTTTTCCCGGATCGCCACACCCTACCACGTAAACTTCCGGGTAGTGACGCAATATTTCTACCGTATCGCCTTCCAGGCGGCAGTGTCCCAATTGTTCCGGCCAGCCTTCCTTATCAACCGGTCCAGCTACCAGGTTCCCGTTGGCATCGATGGAACAATCTACAGTTACCCCTCTGACCCGGGTATCAGACGCCACGGCTACTATACCCAGGATCTGTACCTTTTCCCGGTTGGCCAGCAAGTATTCGATGACCTGCTCCCCCGGGCCTGCCCCCTTTTCCCCCCGGTCATCCACCATAACCACTACCGGGTCATAAGGTGCCTGCAGTATATAATCCAGCATTTCCGTTCCGGACAGGGGGGTAGGATTACCAGCGCTAACCCGCAGCGGATACAGGTTAAGTTCACGGGCAGCTCTTTTTACCGCTTTGAAGGCGGTCTGGTCCCCATCGGTTACTATGATTACCCTGACCGGTATGTTTTGATGATTTAAAGATGTCATCCTTTCGGGTCAAAAATTACGGCCATTACATAGCCAAAGACAATGGCTGCTGCAATTCCTGCCGCTGTCGCTTCTACTCCACCACTAAAAGCCCCCAGAACGCCTTTTTGCTGGACCGCCTGCAGAACCCCCTGAGTAAGCAGGTGCCCGAATCCTGACAGGGGAATGCTGGCACCCGCCCCACCCAGATCCACCAGTGGCTGGTACAGCCCCAGCCCGCTCAACAGCGCCCCTCCGCTTATATACCCCACCAGAATGTGGCCGGGGGTAATACCGGGATTGGTTAGATCCATAAAAAGCTGGCCGATTACACAGAGTGCTCCGCCTACCAAAAAAGCCATATACAGTGGCACCATAATTATTTAGCCTCCCTGACTCTCTATTGCTACTGCGTGGGCGATAGCCGGAATGCTTTCTCCCTGATAGCTGGTCACCGGACTCATCAGCGCTCCGGTAGCTACCAGCAGTAACCGATTAATTTTACCCTGTATCACCTTTTGCAAAAGAGGCCCGCACAGCATACTGGCAGAACAGCCGCAACCACTTCCCCCGGAGTCCACTCCCTGGCTTTCATCATATAGTAGTACTCCGCAATCACTGTACGAGGGGTTAGGTACTACCCCATCCTTAATGAAGAGTTGTTCAGCAATGGCCATCCCCACCTTGCCTAAATCTCCGGTAACGATAAGGTCATAGTAATCGGAAGTGCGGTTTAGATCCTGCAGGTGCATTTTAATGGTGTCGGCTGCTGCGGGAGCCATGGCACTTCCCATATCAGAAGGATCCGTCTGGCCCAGGTCAATAACCTTGCCCACCGTCGCCGCCGTAATGCAGGGACCCGCACCGGCACTTTCCACAATCACTGCCCCGCCTGCAGTGGCTGTCCACTGGGAACTGGGTGCTTTCTGCACCCCCTGTTCAACCGGAAACCGGTATTGCCTTTCCGCGGTGTAATGATGGCTACAAGCAGCCGCGACCACCCGGGAAAAGAATTGCCCTTCCACCAGCATGGCTCCCGCTATCAAAGCCTCGGCCATGGTAGAGCAGGCACCATAAAGGCCCATGAAAGGAATGCCCAGCTCCCGGGCCGCAAAATTGGAGGAAACAATCTGGTTGAGAAGGTCTCCCGCCAGAAGCAGCTCGGCATCGGTGTTCTGATAGTCTCCTTTACGTAGTGCCAGTTCCACCACATCACGCAGCATTTTGCTCTCTGCTTTTTCCCAGGTTTGCTCCCCAAAGAGGTAATCCGGGTAAACCTGGTCGAAATCTTCCTTCCAGGGTCCCTGCCCCTCTTTAGGACCAACCACCGAGGCCCAGGCAGTCAAAATCGGCGGACTATCAAACACCACCGTTTGCTTTCCTCTTTTTTTAGTGGCTGGCAAGCCAAACCCCACCTTCCAGGTATTTAACTAGCTACTAAAAAAGATTTTAATCAGGCCAATCAGGGTGGAAACGGCAAAGCCGAACAAGAGGGTGGGTCCTGCCACACTGAAAATACGCGCCCCCACTCCGAATACATATCCCTCCCGCTTAAACTCCATTGCAGAAGCGACAATGGCATTGGAAAACCCGGTTATGGGAACGATGGACCCAGCTCCGGCCCGTTTGCCAATCTCGTCATAAATACCAATACCGGTAAGCAGCGCCCCCAGGAAAATCATAATAACAGCGGTGCCCGAACCGGCATCCAGTTCGGAAAAACCATGAGCCGTCAGGTAGTTCATTACCACCTGTCCTATGGCACAAATAATTCCCCCCACCGCGAACGCCCAGATGCAGTTTTTTAAAACTGGTGGACGGGGTTTGACCTGTTGCACCAGGGATTCATATTCCTGAACCTCAGCCTGTTTGAGCTGTTCTGCACTATTTTCTCCCATGCTTTCGCCTCCCGATACCGAGTATTATGAGCATAAAGCCGCCGTATTATGCCACCCCATAATAAGAAAAGCACCCCGTGGATGGAGTGCTAGTTGGATATAGAAGACCGATTATTCAACGTAGGCAATTTTTATATTGGCCTTGTATTCGATAATCTTGTTATCCTGGCAATCAGCGGTCCAGTTATAGACCTCTACCCCGCTTATGTTGTTAAGGGTACGGGACGCTTCAGAAACCGCATTCTCAATGGCTTCCTGCCACCCTTTGTTGGATTCGCCCACGAATTCGGCTACTTTCACCTGCACAAATTCAACCTCCTTTTGAATTTCCCGGGATTCAATTTCATAATCCCAACCCCGTTGTAAGTTAGTCTGGGTAAGGCTTAAGATAATTATTCCTGCGCCTGGGCAGAATCGGAAAACTGATCCTTATCTCTAATGGCAAGGCAGCATATGTCCGCACCCTGCATTACGGGTCCGGCAAGTAACCCCGTCCTCGGGCAATTCATATAATCTTACTAAGCCGGTAATAGAGCAGAGACTTTTGACTCCAGTGTACCCAGCAGACTGGAGACCACCGGGGTTGGACATTATACCGCCGGGAGGTTCATTATCCAAACCTTATGGAAGCTCTCAGGACAGATAACCTTCCCCTCCTGCCGGAAAGGAGTATCTATGAGTAATAACCCCCGAATAAGCATTACTCGAAGGAGGCACATTATGTCGGAGTTAGCATCCCATCAGCCTGCTAACGGGGTTACGGTCGTAACCTGTACGAACCGTCCCCACGCTTTAGAGCAAATACTGGGTAATTATTTGCGCCAGAATTTCACTGCCCGCGAACTTATTATTATCCTTAATAATAACGCCATGAACCTGCAGCAGTGGCAGGAAAGAGTGTCCGCCCATGCCAACATCCGTGTTTTCCAGTTGGATGAAAGCCGCTCTCTGGGGGAGTGCCTTAATCTGGCTGTAGATCAGGCCAGCTACGAGGTAATTGCCAAATGCGATGATGACGATTATTACGGCCCCGGCTATCTGGCTGAACAGATGGAAGCCCTGGACTATTCCCGGGCGGAAATCGTGGGCAAGGGGGCCTTTTACTTGTATTTCGAGGCAAGCCACACCCTGGCCCTGTTCCGCCCCGAACGGGAAAGTAAATTTGTCAGCTATGTGACCGGCGCTACACTGGTGGTAAGGCGCAAGGTTTTTGAGCAGGTTCGTTTTGCCAGCCGCAATGCAGGAGAAGACGTGGATTTTCTGGCAGAATGCCGCTACAAGCATTTCAAGATCTATTCCACCTCCCGGCATAATTTTGTGGGCATTCGCCGCCGGGATCTACAGACCCACACCTGGCAGGAAGATGAAGAGGTTATCCTCAACTTCTGCCAGGTCATTGGCCAGACCGACGACTATATGTCGGTAGCTAACCGGTAAGAAAATCAACCCCACCTGATACCTGGCTGAATTTGATGGATCAAAAAGGCTCCCTCGTGTGAGGGAGCCTTTCCAAAATCAACCCTTTCCATTCTTGGCGCCAGCCGGTATTGCGGGTAGGAATTGGAGATAACTTCGGTCCAAAGATCAGTAATACCAACAGTATTACCTGTCATCTTTGGATACAGCTTTTCCTTTAGATCGCGAGCTGGTATCCGGCTGGTAGCGCAGCATAATCACGCCGGCCACGATAAAGACGGCATAGATCGCCGCCGCCGTCCAAATGTCGTGGGTTATTACCTGGTATCGACCCACCATAGGTATTTGCCCCAAATAATAACGAAGGTGTTCCTGGAAGCCGGTGAGGTGAACCAATATCAGCCATAACCCGCAGAGTTTGACTCCCATGGTGAATACCTGTTGATAGCTCCATTTTTCCAACTGATTGCGCGGATAGGCAAAATCCGCCACTGACGCCGGGCGCATTAGGAAATACAGGCCCACCAGAACATAAATAACCGGTTGCGTCAGGACTAACCAGAATAAGGTGCCGGAGTTGATGCCCAGGAAAAAGCTCAGACCTATCTGCGCCAGGATAAATATTCCGTATACCAGCAACCCCAGGCCTATCAGGCGAATAATTTCACGAAACACTTCTTTCTCCTGCAGCAATGGTGATCCCCCCTGTTTTAATAAACGCTTGGCTGTCGCAGCTTTACGTCGCGGCTCAATCAGATCTCCCCGACTGAAAGCGGACACAAATCACACCAACCGTAACCGCGGCCAATATAATCACGATCTGCATGGCCCAATACCCGCTGCCGAGCGGGGGAGCTGCCTGAGGCGTTTCCCGAGCCATCATTAAGTAATCCCCCAGACTAAACAAAAGGTTGATTTGTTTAAATATAAGCCACAGACCGAACATTTTAACGCCAACTCGAAAGATGGATTGAAAGGATAGCAGCTCAGAATCATGCCGGTACGCAAATCGGGTAATGCTTCCCGAACCTAACAGCAGGGCTGTACCCACTATTAGAGCAGCCATCTCCGGCCCCAGCCACTTAAAAGGCTGATACCCCTGGTAAATCAAGTGATTAAAGCCCCATAAGCTGCACCGGTATAGCCCTTGGACCAGGAGAAAAAGACCACCGGCTTTCACTAATCCCCGGAAAAGTTGATGCTCTGGCATTGGCAGCTACCCCTTGAAATGTTATATAGCTCGATTTTAACAGAGATTTTAAGCAAAAGATGCTGAAGAAAGCGGAAGATTGTCAAGTTGGGGGGAGAATAGGCTTTATTGGCACCGCTAAATTACATTTAAGACAAGTCACCTAACAACGGAGTAAAATGTACCCCATAACTAACCTCGATTTTGCCCTTTAGTTCTTTATCATTTTCGGAGAAACGGGGGGCTTCCTGTATCCTAAACGGTAAAAAACTTGACCATTTGTTTCATAATCCATCCGGACTATCTATCTGGGGATGGCTAATAGTATGCTAACGATGTACCACATTATGGCTGTGAGAGTATTCCGCTTCTGTTGTGTTACAGAAAGAACGTCCCGGTGTAACAAAAGCCCGGCCTGGGGACAGGCCGGGCTTTTGGTTGCCAGCGGTGTCTTTAGGGGCGGATGGTTACCCGCCTTTTCTGGGCTGCGCCGGGGACCCGG
>CAZLYH010000021.1:0-28658 GCA_964563775.1 uncultured Syntrophomonadaceae bacterium
TTACGCTGCTTCGCCTTCGCAGGGTGTTCCTGCCATGCTCCGTCAACAACTCCTGAATATTTATACATCCAAATAGGTTTTCTTCAGTGGTTTCAGACGTTTCCTTTGTCCCCCGGTCCCGGTTCCTTTATGTTCAGATTAGTCTATGCCTCGGCCAGAAGGGGCAGGGTTACGTACTGCTGGCCCAGGAGGTCGATGTAGAGCAGGCGTCCCCGCAGGAGCTCACCCCGGCCAATTAACACCTTGATGGTTTCGCTCACTTGAATGGCCGCTACCAGCGCGGGAGTGAAGGAGGGGTTTCCCAGGCTCTCTTCCAGGGCCGATGAGGAAGACCGGGAGTAGAGCAAATTCAGACTGCGGTCACCCGGGAAGATGGTAGTTACCTGTCCGTACCAGCCGGCAATGGCCCCGTGAACCATGGGAATACCCAGATCTTCAGCAGCAGTCTGCAACACCAGGCGGGTTTCCCGGTTATCCAGAGCATCCACTACTGCATCATGGCCCCGGATCAGATCCCGGGCGTTGTCCTCGGTCAACCTTACCTGCAAGTCGTGTACTTCTACCAGGGGGTTGACTAATTTCATGCGCTCCCGGGCTACTTCTACCTTGCTTTTTCCCAGTACAACCGTATCAGAATATAGCTGCCGGTTCAGGTTGCTTTCCTCAAACCCATCACTATCAACAACCGTCAGATGACCTATACCGATCCGTCCCAACATTTCCACTACATATCCACCCAGACCACCACAGCCGACCACACAGACACGAAAGTCCTGGAGCCGCTCATTCTCTTCTTTTGTAAGGGCATTCATATTGCGGATATAGCGTTGCATATCTCATTCCTCCTTTGGTGAATCAGGCGGGACCAATGCATCTTTGCCTGGACTATCGGTCAAGCTGTCCCTAATATCTCAAAAGAGCGGGGAACAAGTCAAGTCAACCGTGCAAATATCGCCGGGGGATCTGCCCATCGGTCGGCAGAAATTGATTGTGGGTTAGGGAATCCTCCAGTATTATCTTATATATATGATGCGCCGCGCAGATCCCGTGTGGATACATAAATGGGTTACCCATGCGAAGTCCAGGCGACAGAATTTTTATGCAGCCCAGGCAGGACATTATTAGGCTTGGCAGCGGAATCAATGTCTATATATATGATGAAGCGCAAGATACCAGTGGGGGGAAGGGGTACTTCTAATGGAAAAGGGTATTATACGCTATTATTATTTCCTGGATGATGATTATCCGGCTGTGGAAGGCCTGCTTTCCATTCTGGGCGAGAATGGTTTTGCCCCCCGCGACCTGCCCGGGGCTAACCTGTCCGGTACTTATGAAGTTCTCGATTTCAGTAATATGAAAGGCCTGGCGCTGGAGTTTTATTCGCCCGGCTGGGGCTGGGAGGAAACCTTGCAGCAGTTGCAGGGATGGGAGAAAATGGCCCGGTTAAGACCTGACCATTGGTTGTTTAAGGTGAATATCCTGGTTGCCACCGATGAAGAATGGAGCGATGTGCTGAATGAGGCCGGGACCCGATTTGCTACCCGGGACCCACTGGTTTTCCCTCTGGGTGGAGGCACCCTGGGGCTGCTCAGCCGTTCCCGCGGACAGGCGGAGGCTACCTATCTCGCTGTACCCGGCGAAAATGACCAGGTCACATGGCGCTTTTTAAGAACCCGGCTGGCTCATATCGAGAGCCGACTGGTGGAGTTGCAGTTGCTTTCCCGCCTGTTCAAGGAACGTGAAAGTACCGTTGCACAAGAAAAAGAGGAGCTGGAAAAGAAGCTTTCCGGCATCCTTCACCGTCAACTGGTCAGTCAGCCGGGAGAGGCAGAGGTGCTTGAATTGGAAGGACAGCTGGATGCTTTGTCAGCTTCCTATGGAATGATTGTCGGTGATTATAATTCAATGGCAGATGGATACTCCCGCCTGCGTCGCTTGCTGGACCTCTCCCACCGCCAGCTCACCCTGGATCCGGCTCTTATAGTAACCCCGGAGCAACTTGCCCGGATTACCGGTACCTACCACCAACAACTGGCCGATCTGCAGCAGCTGCTGACAGATCTGCAGTCCGCCCGGGAAAACCATAAGGCGGCCATTGATGTGGTGCGCAGTAAAATCGAGATCCTCAACAGCCGCAGCAATATCGCCACTCAGGAGCAGATCAAAAACATTATGCAGATAAATACCCAGATGCAGAAGCAAAGCCTGATATTCCAGTATGCCGCTGGCCTGATTGAGTTCATTGTACTGGCCTATTACAGTCATTCCCTCTGGTCGCATCTGGCCCACGCCGCCTATACGGCCATTCCCGGTTGGATCCAGTTCATCGTCGTCATGCTCTTTTCCGGTACTACAGTCTACTGTACTCACCTGCTGGCGGAATACCGACAGGGTGACAGCCATGTTCGTCCCCGACTTATTCTCACCTCCCTGGTACTCTTCTTCATCTTCCTGGTAATACTTTTGGCCAGTTTCCTGATGGCCGGCCACCACTGAGGGGCTTGGCTGCTACCATAAATAGAAGACACAACCATGTACTTCCCCTCTAACCCCGCTGCAGCAGTTTTACCGCTTTTAGCCTTTCCGACAAGCGCTGGTAGTGGACGGCTTCCTCGCGGGACAACTGCTCAAACAATAGCCGGGATTCCGGGTCTTCCGCCTGACGGGCCCGTTCCTGATATTTTTCCACGGCCGCTGCCTCATCCTGGAGAGCTGCCTCCAAAGCCTCCTTCAGATTCACATTTCCTCCCCCTTTGCCCAAGCTGTTCTCTTACTATTATATGGTTATCCGGTGGTGCTGCCTAGAAGGCTTACTGACGACCTCATCCCTCGACCTGCATTTTTTCCCCGTACCCGGACCATAATAGCCATAGGCTTAATCCCTGGAAAAGACTCAGTCCCACCGAAAAAAATCCATGGTGCTGGAAGGTGTCAGATTATGAATGAAGCGCTGGTAACCCTGGTACGCAGCCTTATTGCCTTTTTTACCCTGCTGATTTTCGCCCGGTTACTGGGCAAGCAACAGATTAGCCAGCTAACCTTTTTTGACTATGTTCTGGGTATTACCATCGGCTCTATCGCCGCCAGCCTGTCGGTGGATCTTAGCAGCCGCGCCTGGCCGCACTGGATAGCCTTGCTAACCTGGTCAGGAACGGTGCTGGTTTTACAAGTGATGAGTCACCGTTCGGTTACCGCCAACAAGTACCTGGTGGGCGAGCCAGCCCTGATCATTATCAATGGCCAGGTAATGGAAGAAGCCATGAAAAGGCTGCGCTATACGACGGCAGACTTGCTGGAACAATTACGCTCCAAGAATGTTTTTGATCTGAGCCAGGTGGCCTTTGCCGTACTGGAAACCAATGGGGAGTTATCGGTGATGTTCAAACCTGAATATCAGCCCCTCACCCCCAAAGATTTAAATATGCCCGGTCAGGCCAGTGCCCTGAATACCCAGCTTATTTTCAACGGCCATATCATGGAAGAAAATCTGCGCCAGCTCAATCTTGACCACACTTGGCTAAGCCGGCAGCTCGGCCTGCAAGGTATTGATGATGTTTCCCAGGTTTACCTGGCCAGCTACAATCCGGCCACCTCTTCTCTTTACGTAGACCGTTTTCAGGATCAAATCTAGTTAATTTCTTATCCGCTGGAGGTGTGGAAGATGCAAAGGGTTCTTTATTATATTGTAGTGGTGGCTATTCTAGCGGTATTTGTTGTGATAATGAATGCGGGTGATTATATGAAGAAGCCCCGTACTCAGGCGGATAATTTCCCCCTGCACCTGCAACTGGTTACTAGGGACATAGAGAAGGGTGACTGGGAACTGGCGAAAGAAAACCGGCAGCGGTTGGAGGGAGCCTGGAAAAAAATCATGCCCCGCATCCAGTTTAGCGTTGAGAAGGATGAAATGACGGCCATTGACTTTAACCTGGCCCGGTTGGATGCCTATATCCAGGCCCGGGATCGCAGCAATGCTCTGGCAGAATTAAAGGAAGCAGCTGAACACTGGCGAGATCTTAATCGTTAGTAAGGCAGGTGGGCCGTAACCCTGGCCTGGATTCGTTTCCGGATAGGTATGGTTAAAGTTTGTCCACAGTTTACCCCTGGCTCTGCACCTCACGAATAGCAGCGATAATTTCTTCCCGGCTGGCGTCTTCCAGTATGAAGTAGTTGCCTATGCCCTGCGGAAGAATTAGCCGCAGGCGCTGATTGCGGATTTTCTTATCAGTAAGCATCCCCTGG
Source organism: uncultured Syntrophomonadaceae bacterium (assembly GCA_964563775.1). Lineage (GTDB taxonomy): Bacteria > Bacillota > Syntrophomonadia > Syntrophomonadales > Syntrophomonadaceae > CAZLYH01. The sequence continues at coordinate 4,243 of CAZLYH010000021.1, forward strand.
TAGAGGGCGTCCGGATCCAGGTTTGGAAAGGCGGGGTTTATTCCCAGAGCAACAAATAGCCGTCCGATCCGTTCCATTTCTGCAACGGTCAAGAGACCCTTATGCACTGCCAGACAAGCTGCAGCCATGGTACCCATGGCCACCGCCTCCCCGTGGCGGTAGGTTTCATAACGGGTTAAAGACTCGATGGAATGGCCAAAGGTATGGCCAAGGTTTAAGATGGCCCGCAGTCCGTTTTCCTTTTCGTCCCGGGTCACTATTTCACTCTTGATATGACAGGCGGTGACAATCATGGTGGAAATGCACTGGCTTTCCTGCTTCTTGATTTGTTGCGCGTGGCCTTCCAGGTAGGTAAAAAATGCCTCATCATAGATGATCCCGTACTTGACCACCTCGCCCAGACCGCTCAGGTATTCCCGCTCTTCCAGGGTTTTTAAGACCTGATCATCCACCAGGACCAAACGGGGCTGGTGAAAAGCGCCAATCAGGTTTTTACCCTGCGGATGGTTGACTCCCACTTTACCACCCACACTGCTGTCCACCTGAGCTAAAAGTGTAGTGGGGATCTGCACAAAATCAATACCCCGCTGGTAAATGGCCGCCACAAATCCAGCCAAGTCTCCTACCACCCCGCCCCCCAAGGCCACCACCAGACTGCTGCGATCCAGGCGACAGTCTACCGCCTGGTCCAGAATACGACTGGCCTCAGCCAGGTTTTTAAATTCTTCTCCATCCGGCATCAGGGCTTCAGTAACCTTCAGACCGGCGGCAGTTAGAGCCTGCCTGGTCTGGGCACCGTAGAGAGCATAGACCGTAGGATTGCTGACCAGCAGAACCTGGCGAGCCGAACTTACCCCCCTGATGAACTGGCCGCTGTCGGCCAGCAGCCCCGAGGATACCATAATATCATAGGAACGCTCCCCCAGTTCAACCCGGAGTGACTGCACACTATTCACCCTTTCCAGGTGCGATTCAATGGTCTACCTGTTACCGGGTCCAGTAACTTAATCCGTGGCCACAGGCCTTACCGGTACAATATTTTCGTCACGCAAAATATCCATGATTTCTTGCACTACGGCTTCCAGCCCCCGCCCGCTGGTATAGATATGGTAAGGGGCTCGCTGGTAATAGCCCGCACGCTGGCCAAGCATCTCTTCCAGCTCATGCAGTTCCAGCCCTTTTTTTATAAGAGGTCGAGTCCCCTTTTTCCTGGACACCCTTTGCAGAATGTCCTCAGGAGCTGCCTCCAGGCATATAACCACGCCGTTCTCCTCCAGAACGTCAATGTTTTCCGGCTGCAATACCGTTCCCCCGCCGGTAGCGATCACCAGATTACTCCGGCCGGCCAGTTTACGGGCCAATAACTTTTCCTCGGAACGAAAACGGGTCTCCCCACAGCGCCGAAAAATATCCGCCACCGACATTCCGGTCAGACGCTCAATCTCCCGGTCCATGTCCACAAACTGGTAGTGAAGCCGCTGAGCCATGCGAATGCCGACCGAGCTTTTTCCGGTTCCCATGAATCCTATTAAGATGACGTTTTTTCCCATTGCCATTCCTTTTTCAGGTAATCCCGATAACGCATTAGCGATGCTTGTATTTCATACCAACTATCACCGGAGAACTTGTCTAAAAATGCCTCGGCCAGGATCAGTGCCAGCATTGCCTCCCCTACCACGGCAGCGGCGGGAACAGCACAAATATCAGAGCGCTCCACCTGCGCTTTCTCTTCGCACCACTGGCGGGTATTCACACTCTGCAGGGGTTTGTACAGCGTGGGGATTGGTTTCATATAGGCACAAGCCCGGATCGTCTCCCCATTGGTGATCCCCCCCTCGATTCCCCCCGCGCGATTGGTCTGCCGGTAGAGACCCGATTCCGGATGATAGTAAATCTGGTCATGAATCTCTGAGCCGGGCAGACGGGCCGCCTGAAAACCATCCCCGATTTCTACTGCTTTAATAGCGGGAATACTGATCAAGGCTGCACTAATACGGGCATCCAGCTTTCTGTCCCAGGCGGTATGGCTGCCCAGCCCGGGAGGTACCCCCAGTGCCCCCACTTCAAAACTGCCCCCCAGGGATTCCCCTTCCCGGCGGGCATCATCAATCAGGGCCATCATTTCTTTTTCTGCCTGCTGATCAGTACAGCGCAGCGGAGAAGCTTCCACTCTTTGGTACAGATCGGGCAGATTGGAGGAACCAGCCTGAAAAGGCTGCGCAACTATTGAACCTATGGACAAAACCTGGTGATATAAGCAAATGCCAAAGGGGCCAAGCAATTGTTTGCATATTGAGCCTGCCGCTACTCGTGCGGCCGTTTCCCGGGCACTGGCTCGTTCCAATACATTACGCATATCCCGGTGGTGGTATTTCATCGCTCCGGCCAGATCAGCATGTCCGGGACGAGGACGGTAAACCGCTTTTTCCTCAGGAGAGGCAACGGGTTCAGCGGACATTATGTCCTGCCAGTTGGCATAGTCAATGTTGCGGATTAAAAAGCTTATGGGGGTCCCCAGGGTTTCGCCATGGCGCACCCCGGATAAAATCTCCACTGTGTCGGTTTCGATTTTCATCCTTCCCCCCCGGCCATAGCCGGACTGGCGCCGCTCAAGGTCCAGGTTTATCGTTTCCACGGATAAGGCCATGCCGGCCGGTAATCCTTCCATAATTCCCAGCAGGCCTTTTCCGTGTGATTCTCCCGAGGTTAGAAACCGCAAACTGGGTTACCTCCTACTTTTTCTTTATGTATCCTCCCCGGAACTGTTTGGGCTCCATAAATACCAGAAAAGCCTCCGGGTCTTTTTCCCGTATCTTATCCGCCGCGACGGCGGACAGATTCCTTTTCACTACGGTGTTAAGAACCAGCTTGGCCCCATCGCGGCCCTGACCTTCCCAGCAAGTAACCGGGAAGCCTTCCGCACGCAATTCATCTGCCACATGACCGTGCTCCAGGTCGACAATAGCCTGAATACCACGGTATCCCAGGGAAAGACGTTCTTCAATGAGACTGCCTACCAAAATCCCCAGGGCAAACCCGGTGCAGAAGACCAGCAATTTGACCGGTTCGTTGAGTGAGCCCACCACCAGTCCCAAGGCTACCGTATAAACCAGTATTTCAAAAAAACCGATAATGGCTGCGGGAATGCGGTCACCACGAATCACCAGGATCATGCGAATGGTGCCCAGGGAAACATCGATTACCCGGGCGAAAAAAATAAACAACAACTCCAGAATCATGTTCTCCTACTCCCAGCTTTCCGGGGGGGTGGTGGAAACGCGGACCCTCCCGGCCACTACGTTTACAATGACGTATAGTTTGTTCCCATTACGGTTTCCCAGGACAGCCGTTCCCGCCTGCGCCGGTGCTCCGGAAGCAGCAAATATGCAGGCGCGCGGCCCCGTGCTGTACTGACGTTTAAAAGTAGTGGTGCCCACAAAGCGGATTCCTGAACTGAGGTGGTAAACCTTGTCGCGGTACTGATAAAAACCCGCCTCTGTATAAAAATAGACCGCTTGCGGGGTACCCCGGGAAACGGCCTCCTGCCGGGCTAATCGTAAGACCCAGGCCATCTGCCGGGTGTCTGCTTTTAATTTGGCATTTTCCCATAAATGGGAGCTGGCTGGCAGAGCAATCAGGGCTATAATTCCCATCAATGCCAGCAATACCACTAGCTCAATAAGGGTTACTCCCTGTCTGTTTAAGCTGATTATACACCACTTCCCCCATAAACTCGAGCGGCGGCTCCAACCCCAGCAGGAGTTTGAGGGTCAATGCCCCCTGGCGGACAAACATAGCCACCCCATTAATAGTGACAAGGCCCCGGGCCGCTCCCATCTGTAAAAGCCGGGTGGATAGCGGATGATAAATAACATCAGCCAGCACCGTGCCCGGCCTTACCTCGTTTAGACTTTCCACCGGCGAGACGTCGTCATGGGGGGACATCCCCACCGGGGTACAATTGACAATCATGCCTGCCTGTGCACTTATCTGCTGAAAGGTATCTTCGCTCATAAGCAATGGTCGGGCCTCCACCCCCTGATAAAAGCTACCCAAAGCCCGGGCCAACTCTCGGGCCCGGTTTTCTTCCCGATCCAGCAAATAAAAGGTTTTTGCTCCCTCTTTGGCCAGGGCAAAGACCAGAGCGCGAGCTGCCCCCCCGGCACCCAGGATAAGGACATTTTCCGGAACGGCTGCCTTCGCTTCCTGCAGTGCGGCTATAAATCCCTGACCATCAGTGTTATATCCCACCAACTTGCCCTGCTGGTTGGCAATCACATTGACGGCCCGGCAGGCCTGGGCCTCCGGAGAAAGTTCGTCCAAAAAGGGAATGACCGCTTCCTTAAAGGGAATGGTTACATTAACCCCTCGCAAGTTCAAGGCCGGTATGGCTCTAACCGCATCACCGATCCGCTCCCCGGGCACCGTAAAGGGGAGATAGAGGGCGTTTATCCCCAGGTACTTCAGGGTAGCGTTATGCATGAGGGGGGAGAGACTATGCCCCAGCGGATTGCCCAACAATCCCAGCCAAATGGTGTCCGTTGATATCAACATGGTGACATTCCTTCCTGATAGAGACGGATGACACGGATTTAAATAGATTTACACCGCTAAAATTTTGGATTAAAAAATTTCAGCGTTAATCAATGTAAATCAGCGTCAGTCAGCGTAAACCAGCGTTGAAAAACCGGCATTATTCTCACTATTATCAACCGGGGTCAAATATCCGCGTCAATCCCGGTAGTCCGTGTTATCCGTGTCCATCGTCTTTATCTATTCCAAATTATTGCATTTATCCGCCTTTCTGGCAAGGATTCATTTACTGGCGGGGTTGGTTTTCCCGGGCCAGTCTCCTGCGCAGACGGCGCAGGACAAAGAATTCCATGGAACGTGATACCTTGGTTCCCATGAATTCTTTGCGGTCTATCGGCGTAACCAGTATGGTTAACAGTCCGGCACGGTTACCCCCCAGCACATCCGTAAAGATCTGGTCCCCGATGACGGCGGTTTCATCTGCGGTGACTTCCATCCGGGCCATGGCCCGATAGTATCCTCCCCGGCGAGGCTTCTGTGCGCGGTGCACGTAGGGAATACCCAGATGAGCGGCTACACCCACCACCCTTTGCTCCCCGTTGTTGGAAAGAATACAGGCCTTAAAACCCTGTTCCTTGATGCGCTTGAACCACTCTACCACCTCGGCCTGCAGTTCGTTGCTGTTCCAACGGGTTACCGTGTTGTCGAGGTCGAGGATGAAGGCCTTTATTTGGCGCGCTTTTAAATCTTCCAGGGGAATTTGCAGCAGGGAATGAACATAAATGTCCGGGTAAAGAATTTCCAGCATGTTTTACCTCATTTGCTCAGATTGTCCGCCCAGTTTTTTCAGGTGCCGGCGAAAAAAATCGGCGGCAATTTCCGGGGCCGGGTTCATGTAAAAACCGATGGCATATTCCACCCCGGCAGTTACAATAAGTCGGGGAATCACTTCCATGTACCAGTGATATCCGCTTTGGTTAGGTACGTTTACCGGCGCAGTGTTGATTACAATATTATAGGAGGGGTCGTCCAGGGAATCAAGCACCGCCGACAGATAGTTTTCCACAGTAGAATCAAAGATGCTATACGGAATGAATTATTCAGCTGTTTCACAAATTACCTTATAATAGAATACGCCGGTGGGCTCTGAATCCCTCCCGCCGGTTAAGAAAGAGTCTGGCCCTTTTGCAAAACTGTGACATACCATTCGCCAGCCACGGCTGGCAGGGAACTGAGGGAGGTATATACATGCAGATTCGAGTCAAGGTTTTACTGGCATTTCTAATCCTTGGTATACTCCTGGTCGGCCTTGGCTGCAGACCGACGGCAGACCAACAGCCTGGCCAGGATACCCGCCAGCCGGTGGAAATGCAGCCGGGTGATTATTTTCCCCTTACCGCTGACAGTTACTGGCGCTACCAGGGTATAGGCATGGAGTATGCTGCCTTCAACCGGGAAGTACTATTCACCCGGGACAGCTATGCGCAGGTTCGGGAGGAAAATGGAGGCACGGTTTCTACGTCTATATATCTCCTGGAAGACGGGCAGGTTAAACGGATTTACTTCGAAGGTGAGACCTACTTCCCGCAGAACCTGCTGACGAACCTCCCTGCCGCTAATGACGAAACTGTTTTGCTAAAAGCCCCCCTGAAAGTGGGGAATAGCTGGGACAATAAGGAAGGCCACCGCCGCATTCTGGCTACCAACACCCGCGTTTCCACCCCGTCCGGGGTATTCACCGACTGCCTGCAGGTGGAAATCAAACATGACACTTCCACCACCTATGAGTATTACAAAAAGGGAGTCGGTCTGGTCAAACGTGAGTTCGTGGCCGGAGAGAATAAGATCATTTCCACCCTGGAAGACTACTCGGTAAAATAGCCGGGTAGAAAAGCCGGTTCGCAATTGTATACGAACCGGCTTAATCTTTGCATTAAAGATTTGCGTTGGGCCTGCTTGTTTTGTTGGCAGTCGCTCTGTCAGCAGCGCCCAGGGACTGATTGTTCCCCGGTTTACTTGGAGATTTCCCAGGCGGCCTTGGCTCCGGAATCGGTAGCTTCAATAATTCTGCCTGGCTGACAGGCGTCACCGACTACGATACAGGTGATGCCCTTCTTCTCGATGACATCCTTAAGCTCATTTTTGGACCTGGTTCCCACTGCCAGAATAACCTGGTCAACGGGAGCGAGCTGGTCTTCTTTTTCTTCCGTGGCTACCAGTACACCATCTTTTTCAATCTTGACTACTTTGGTGCCAAACAGCATCTTGCAGCCAGCCTTTTGCAGGCGAGCGTGCAATCCGCCGCCATGTGCGGTGTAAGGGTTCACCGGGGTGGTGGGCAGCATTTCCACCAGGGTGAGGTCTTCACATCCCCGGGCCGCCAGGTAGTCAGCGGTTTCCATACCCACCATGCCTCCGCCGATAATAAGGATATGCTTCCCTACCGGAGTTTTACCCTTGATAACATCCCAGGCATTATAGACGTGCGGCAGGTTTACTCCCTCAATATTGGGGGTAAGATTCTCGCCACCGCTAGCCAGGATAACTACATCAGGAGCAGTTCCGTTTAAAGAAGCTTCCGTTACTTCCACACCCGTTTCAATCCGGGCGCCGTTCTTCTTGGCACGGTTGGCCAGGGTCTTCACCCACTTGGCATAGGGTTCTTTATAAGGCGGCAGGGCAGCAATCAGGACCTGTCCACCCAGCTCATCGGTCTTCTCGTAAAGGGTAACGTCATGACCCAGGCGGGCTGCTTCGGAAGCAGCGGTTAAACCAGCCGGGCCACCACCCACTACTGCAACTTTCTTCTTTTCAGGCGCCGGTCCGGTCGGGCAAATGGTTTCCTGACCAGTCTGTGGATTAATGGCGCAGCGCAGTTTCTGGCGTTCGAAAATCAGGCGTTCAATGCAGCCCTGGTTGCAGGCCAGGCACTCAAAGGTATCTTCCGGATGGCCCTCTACATAGTTCTTCAGGAAATCGGGGTCAGCCAGATGCTGGCGAGCAACAGCGATCATATCCGCATCGCCCCGGGCAATGGCGTCGTCCATAACCGAAGGATTGGTAAAACGGCCTACACCGATTACCGGCACATTAACGACTTCTTTGATCTTGCGGGCCAGCCCCACGTTAAATCCCTGCGGGTACTCAATTCCCGCCTGAATAATATTACCCGGGCTGCCATGGGTACCAAAGGACGCATGGATAATGTCCGCTCCGGCCTTTTCCAGCAGGGGGGCAACCTCTTGCATATCCTCTATGGTGTAACCCTTGGTAATAATTTCGTCAGCGGAAATACGGATGGAAATGGGGAAGTCGTTTCCGACCTGTTTGCGAACTTCCTCTATACACTCGATGGCAAAGCGGGCGCGGTTTTTGAAATCACCACCATATTCATCGGTACGCTGATTGGAGTGAATGGACATGAACTGGCAAAGCAAGTAGCCATGTGCTCCATGCAGCTCAACCGCGTCAAATCCTGCTTCCCGGGCACGTACGGCCGCAGAACCAAAAGCGGCAATGGCTTCTTTAATATCATCAATCGTCATCTCGTTGGGAGCAGCCCGGTAGATGTAACTGGCAATAGCCGAAGGCCCTAAAGCGGTGCCCCGCTGCAGCTGGAAGGCACTCTCCCGCCCAGCATGATGCAACTGCAGGGCAATTTTGGCCCCCGCATCATGAGCTACTTTGGCCATTTTGGCCAATCCGGGAATAAAAGCATCGTCAAAAGCGGCGATTCCACTCGGGCTTACGCTGCCTTTGGGATGGACCGAACAGACCTCGGTAATATAAAGGCCGGCGCCACTTTGTACCCGACGCCGTAGATAAGCCAGGGTCGCATCACTGACGGTGTTGTCAGGATTACCGAGCCCGGTCCCCATGGGAGGCATTACCAGTCTGTTCTTCAGCTCTACATTCTTAATGGTGATAGGCTGCATTATGTGTTTCAGGTCCTGCATCGACATTCTCCCTTCTAGGATAGCTTTTGTTAAAACACCGGGATTTTTTATCAAGATTATCTTACCACAACCATCGACTTTTAGCGACTGAAAATTCCTCCATTCGACAAATAATAAGAAGTTATATTTGCCAGGCAGCCCGGGCTCCTTCAGCTACGGCTTCCAGTATCCGCCGCGGCTGGTATGCATCTCCCACCAGATAATGAGGAATACCTTTCTTTTCCATAGCCGCAACGAGGGTGCGGTTGGGTCGCGTTCCCACCGCTATGATCACCTGATCTGTTTGCACCTCGATATGGGTACCACCTTCCTGAACCAGTATCGCCCGGTCCTGTTCAATAGCGTAAATTTCCGTCCCCCAGAAAAGGTGACATCCCCCCTGACGGACCCGGGTATGCAGCTGATAGCCATGGGAAGTAAAAATCTGCACCGGCGAGCGGCGTTGTTTTTCTACCAGGGATATATCGGCTGCACCCTGGCTGATCAGATAGTCCACCGTTTCCATGCCCACCAATCCGCCGCCAATAACCAGGATGTGCTGCCCCGGCTGCACCTCTCCGGTCAATACTTCCCAGGCACTATAAACGTGAGGCAAATTTACCCCTTCTATATCAGGATCAAGGTTTTCCCCGCCACTGGCCAAAATGATCACCTCTGCGTCACTGGCGGCAATCATTTCCGGAGTCACCCGGGTACCAGTCTTCAGTGCCGCGCCACATTCCCGCGCCCGGGCCGCCAGGCGATCCAGCCATTCTCCGTAAGCAGCCTTGTAAGGAGCCCGGGCGGCCAGACGCACCTGCCCCCCAAGCTGGTCTTGTTGTTCGAAAAGGGTAACCTGGTGACCCAACCGGGCGGCTTCCGAGGCGGCAGTCAGTCCCCCGGGCCCCCCGCCAATCACCCATACCCTTTTGGATACAGCCGCAGGTTGGGTGGGATAAAGCAGTTCCTGTCCGGTTTCCGGATTGATGGCACAGCGAACACTTTTACCTTCAAAAATGAGCCTTTCGATACACCCCTGGTTGCAGGCCAGGCAGAAAAGGGTTTTCTCCGGCTGCCCGGCCAGGGCGTTGTTAAGAAAATCCGGGTCGGCCAGGTGCTGGCGGCCCACCGCAATTAAATCCGCATCCCCCCGGGCAACAGCCTCATCCATTACCCGGGGATCACTGAAGCGTCCCACTCCAATAACCGGCACACCAACGACCTCTTTGATCTTGCGGGCCAGGCCGACATTAAACCCTTGTGGATATTCGCCCGGGGCCTGGGTAATGCTACCGGGGCTGCCATGGGTGCCAAACGAGGCATGGATAATGTCAGCACCGGCCTCGACAAACCAGGGAACCACCTTTTGCATATCAGCTATGGTGTAGCCATTTTTGATGACTTCTGCAGCGGAAATACGCAAAGATACCGGGAAATCGTCCCCCACCTGCCGTCTGACCTCCTGCAGGCATTCCACGATAAAGCGGGCACGGTTTTTCATATCACCACCGTAGTCATCGCTGCGCTGGTTGGAATGAAGGGAGAGAAACTGGCCCAAGAGATAACCATGAGCACCATGCAATTCCACGGCGTCAAAACCGGCTATACGCGCACGCACCGCTGCGGACCCAAAAGCCATAATAACCTCCCGGATATCCTCCCGGGTCATTTCCCGGGGAGCCATTCCATAAATGTAGCTGGGCAAAGGAGAAGGGCCAACAGCAGTGCCCTGTTTTAACTGAAAAAGGCTTTCCCGCCCGGCATGATGCAGCTGTAGAGCTATTTTAGCCCCGCCGGCATGAACCACCTCCACCATTTTGGTCAATCCAGGTACAAAGGAGTCGTCATATACCGAAAGAATACCAGGGCCGAGACTGCCCCAGGGATGAACAGCGCAGACCTCGCTGATATAGAGCGCTGCCCCGCTTTGCACCCGGCGCCCTAAATACGCCAGGGTAGCCTCGCTAACGGTCCCGTCCGGGTTGCCCAGGCCGGTTCCCATTGGAGGAATGACCAGGCGATTTTTCAACTCCAGGGATTTAATTTTTAAGGGTTGCAATAGATGTTGCAATTCCTTCACCGCTCCATCTCCTCTCCATTTATCGGGCTCGCTTCCTCCCTTTTCCTTATTTTGCGACCTGAAGGAAATAATTCGCAACTACCCGGAAAATCCCTGCCAGACATCACCCGACGTTGCGGGTTTAAACATCCCCGGTGTTAGCTAGTGTTTGGATAAAATATGTAGTAAAATATTATTATTGTGTAATATTGCTCAGGTGTCAGGGGGACGGTCCTTTTGACACCTCTTCTCATTGCCAGGAGGTGTCAAAAGGACCGTCCCCCTGACACCGACAGCCGTGGGAGGGGCGAAATGTCACTGGAGAGAAGAGTCCGTAACCTGGGCGGGCGTCAGGCCAGGATTCTCGGCCATGAGCACTACCTGAAAACAGCGGTACTGGTCCCCCTGGTCGAATACGAGGGACAAACCTGTGTGCTTTTTGAAAAACGCTCCGCCGACCTGTCCATTCAGCCCGGGGAAATCTGTTTTCCTGGAGGAAGCATGGAGCCTGGCGACCTGCGGCCGCAAAATACTGCGGTTCGTGAAACCTGTGAAGAGCTGGGAGTCTCTCCCCAGGATATCGAGATTATCGCTGACCTGGACATTATGGTCAGCCCATTTGGGGTTCTGGTCATTCCTTTTCTCGGTTATCTTAATACTGTTGAAAAGCTGCGCCCCAACCCCTGCGAGGTAGAGAAGATCCTCTGTGTGCCAGTAGATTATTTAATGGAGCACCCACCCCTGGAAAGGTCTTTGTTGATTTCGGTTCAGTTCCCGGAGGACTTTCCTTTGGAACTCATCCCCAACGGAAAAGACTACCCTTTTAGAGGCGGGATTCTACCCCAGTTTTTTTATAGGTGGGATGGTGAGGTAATCTGGGGACTCACCGCCCGTATTCTTCGTCACCTGTTGGAACTGCTGGCCCGCAGGGAATAAAGACGGTCGGCCGTATCAGAAGTGCCTTTTTGGGGCAAAAAAAAGAGCCGTTCGAATCTTCCGGCAAGTTTAGCTTTGCATAAGCAAGCCTGCAAGTCAAGCCTTGTACCGATTTTAAACAGCAAAAAGTAGTTTTTTATACTTTGGCGGGTTTTTCTCTTTTTTTGCCCATAAACCTTTTACTTCCGGGTTTGGATTCTGACTCTTTTAGTCTGTATAATGTCATCATCCTATGAAACGTTATACAGGGCAGCGGTTTCAGGGTAGATGAAATTACGGGGGGTCACCTTCCTGCTTGGCCTGTTGGCGCTTTCAGGTATTTGCCTGCCTGTATATCCCGGAAAGTAAATCAACCCAACGGGAATGGCAGAAGACCTGCAGTCCGATTTCAGGGTTTACTGCCGGTCATCAATAGCACATGTCATTGGAAAAAATCAGGTTCTGGGTTTTGCATAATCGGGGGCCTGATTGTTTCTGCCGGTAAAGGAGGTATGAAGAAAGCGAAATTTGTTAGAATAAGAGCATAGATTCATGCTTCCTTATTTTTGTTACTATTCCAAATTAGCGAAGCACCTACCCCCGAAAATAATTAACAAAGGAAGTGATCAGCTAAATGGAGGTTCTCCTCAAAAACAAAGCGACCCGGGCCTTGCTGGGCGGTCTCTTGAGTCTGCCGGCGGTGTTGCTCTGGCCGACCATAGCGGTTGCCGGTGAAGCAAATCTAGTCATTCCCAATTTGACTGCTATGCAAAACAATTTGCTTCTAGCTGGTATTGTGGTTTGCATCCTGGGAATGCTGTTTGGTTTTTACCAGTTTACCAAGATCAAGAAACTCCGCGCCCACCAGTCCATGTTGGATGTAGCCAATATAATATATGAAACTTGTAAGACCTACCTTATTCAGCAAGGGAAATTCCTTCTTATTTTGTTTGCCTTTATCGGCTTCTGCATCGCCTTCTACTTTGGCTTTCTGCAGCAAATGCCTATAGGCAGTGTATTGTTTATTCTTATGTGGACCGTAATAGGTATTCTCGGTTCCTACAGTGTTGCCTGGTACGGAATCCGTATGAACACACTGGCCAACAGCAGGACCGCGTTTTCCGGTCTGGAAAGAAAGCCCCTAAAGGTCCTCAATATAGCTCTGGATGCCGGCATGAGCATCGGTGTGCTCCTGGTCTCAGTGGAATTGATCATGATGTTGATCATCCTGCTGTTTGTTCCCCGCGAACTGGCTGGAGCCAGCTTCATTGGGTTTGCCGTAGGTGAATCCCTGGGCGCCAGTGCTTTACGTATTGCCGGTGGAATTTTCACCAAGATCGCCGACATCGGTTCAGACCTGATGAAAATCGTCTTTGGCATCAAAGAAGACGACCCGCGTAATCCCGGTGTTATAGCTGACTGTACCGGTGACAACGCTGGTGACAGTGTGGGACCGACCGCAGATGGATTCGAGACTTATGGGGTTACGGGCGTAGCCCTGGTCACCTTCATCGTTTTGGCGGTGGGCACCACCTTTGCCGCCGGACTGCAAACTTCTCTACAGACCACCCTGCTTACCTGGATTTTCGTCATGCGTGTACTGATGGTAATTACCTCGGTGGTTGCCTTTTACATCAATAAAGCGTACAGCCAGGCCAGATTTGCCAATACGGAAGATTTTGACTTTGAACAACCCTTGACCAGCCTGGTATGGATTACCTCCCTGCTTTCCATTGCCGTTACATTTGCCGTCAGCTATTTCCTGCTCGGTCCGGGCTCGGGAGTACCCGGACAACTGCAGCAGGTCTGGTTTGTACTGGCCACCATTATTAGTTTGGGAACCCTGGGGGCAGCCCTCATTCCCGAATTTACCAAGATATTTACCAGCCCCAAATCGAGTCACGTCGCAGAAGTTGTCAAGGCCTCCCGGGAAGGCGGGCCATCGCTTAACATCCTATCAGGCCTGGTAGCCGGAAACTTCAGCGCGTTCTGGATCGGCATGGTGTTCCTGGCCCTGATGTTCGCGGCCTATTATGCCAGCGGATTTGGTCTGGACCAGATTATGATGTATCCTTCCATATTCGCTTTCGGTCTGGTAGCTTTTGGAATGTTGGGCATGGGTCCGGTTACTATCGCGGTAGACAGCTATGGTCCGGTTACTGACAATGCCCAGTCTATCTATGAACTTTCCTTAATTGAAGAAATCCCCAACGTGGAAAGTGAAATCAAGAGAGACTTTGGCTTTGATCCCGATTTTGAAAAAGCCAAACACTACCTGGAAACCAATGATGGCGCCGGCAATACCTTTAAAGCTACTGCCAAACCGGTACTGATTGGTACCGCCGTGGTCGGTGCCACCACCATGATTTTCTCGCTGATTCTGGTTATTGAAAACGTGCTGGGGGTAAAACCGGAAACCATTTTGACCCTGCTCAATCCCTACACCATCCTGGGATTCATTAGCGGCGGTGCGGTTATTTACTGGTTTACCGGTGCATCCACCCAGGCGGTTACCACCGGGGCTTACCGGGCAGTCGAATATATCAAGAAACACATTCGACTGGATGAAAAAGCCAGCCAAAAGGCATCTACAGAAAACTCCAAAGAAGTGGTTAAAATCTGTACCCAGTATGCCCAGGCAGGGATGTTCAATATCTTTATCGCCATCTTCTCCTTCGCCTTGGCCTTTGCCTGCCTGTCCGCTCCGGTTAAAGGCACCGACGCGGTAGCCTGGTTTGTTTCCTACCTGATTTCCATCGCCGTCTTCGGCCTTTTCCAGGCAGTCTTTATGGCCAATGCCGGCGGGTGCTGGGACAATGCCAAAAAAGTGGTAGAAGTGGACCTGCAGGAGAAAGGTACCGATTTGCATGACGCCACTGTGGTGGGTGATACCGTAGGCGATCCCTTTAAGGATACCTCATCTGTGGCTCTGAATCCGATCATCAAGTTCACCACTCTGTTCGGTTTGCTGGCCATGGAAATCGCCATTTCCGAGGCGTTTAGAAGCGTAGCCCCGGTCGTGGGCGGTGTCTTCCTGGTCATCGCTCTGTTCTTCGTGTGGCGCTCCTTCTATGGAATGAGAATTCGATAAAAGTTGTCCGGAGGCTGCTGATAATTTCAGCAGCCTCCCTTTTTAATGCAATAGTGCATTGTACTGATTTACTCCACCCGGTTTAGCGGGTTTGCTTCCCTTTGCCTCCTCCCCAATAATAAAGGCCTCCTGCATCTCGATGCTTGTCTGCATTAAAGCCGATTACAAATCGCATTAATGTCTTCAAATTGCCTCTCCAGGTCTGTTGACCTGGCTATCCCCACCCGGTTCTATCGCGATCCGGCTTTTTCATCTTATTGGCACACCTTTTGCATTAGTTATTGACGGAACCCCATCAAACTCAAAGACCCCCTTAATCTTTTTTCGCTACTATTCACTGGTGACCATGCTGTACTGACCTCCGGGTCAAACCACTCACAACGGTGAGGCCTTCAATGGATAGTAGCCACCCTTTTTAAAACAACCCCGCCGGGTCTGCCAGCAACGGCCGCTCCGGCGGGATAAGTATTAAAACCAGTTCTTGCTTTTCGCCCGCAGCTGTTCAGGGTGGCTTTTCTTTAACCGGAATACACCCTCAACGCTTGTATAACCTGTCAAAACTCAATAAAAGGAATTGGAGGGAGGTTTATGGAGTTTCAAAACATTTATCTGGAGAGGGAAGATCGGCTGGTTACGCTCTATATCAACCGGCCCAAGGCGTTAAACGCGCTCAATCGGGATACCTTGTTGGAGATCAAAGCCGCGGTGGAGGAAGTGGAGAGTGATCAGGGGATTGAAGCTCTCATCATTACCGGGGCCGGGGATCGGGCTTTCGTGGCCGGGGCAGATATTGCCTTTATGCAGAGTTTATCTGCCATCGAGGGACGGAAATTCGGCCTCCTGGGTCAGGAGGCTTTCCGGATGATCGAAGCCATGGAAAAACCTGTTATCGCAGCAGTTAACGGCTTTGCCCTGGGGGGTGGTTGTGAGCTGGCCTTGTGCTGCGATTTCCGTATTGCTTCCACCAAAGCAAAATTCGGCCAGCCGGAAGTGGGTCTGGGAATCATCCCCGGATTCGGCGGGACGCAGCGCTTACCGCGCCTGATTGGTCCGGGAATGGCCCGCCAGATGCTTTTTAGTGCCGAGTTGGTGGATGCCACCGAAGCTCTGCGCATCGGTCTGGTCAACACCGTCGTGGCTCCCGAGGATCTAATGCCCACTGTCAAGGGTTTAGCCCAGCGCATCATTGCCAATGGCCCTCTGGCGGTACGCCTGTGCAAGGCAGCCATCAATGAGGGGCTGCAAACTGATATTGACCGGGCTATGACTATTGAAGCGGACTTATTTGGGCTTTGTTTCTCTACCGCTGATCAGAAGGAAGGCATGCTGGCCTTTTTGGAAAAGAGAAAGGCAGCCTTCACTGGTCGTTAAGCAATTAAAACCCGGCTGACACACTTGTGGCAGGACGGGTTAACCACAGGTCATGACCGGCAGCAGGCCGGACTCGCACTGATTAAACCGGATAAACTTCATAATTGGGGAGGTAAGGAATGTGACTATTGCCAAAGTTGGAGTACTGGGTGCCGGTACTATGGGCGCTGGAATTGCTCAAATTTGCGCCGAAGCTGGTTTAAGCGTGGTTTTGGTCGACCTGAGCGATGAATTGGTCCAGAAGGGTTACAAAGGCATCATCAAGAACTGGGAGAAAGCCCAGAGTAAAGGCAAGAAAACCGCAGAGGATGTCGCCGCTTACCAGCAACTGCTCTCCTGCAACACCGACAACCAGGTTTTCAAGGATTGCGACATTGTTATCGAGGCTATCGTTGAAAACATCTCCGTCAAGCAGAAAGTCTTCAAAGAACTGGACGGCATCTGCCCGCCTGAAGCCATTCTGGCCAGCAATACCTCAGCTTTAAGTGTAACAGAAATCGCCTCGGCCACCGCCCGGCCGGATAAGGTCATTGGCATGCACTTCTTCAATCCCGTGCCCGCCATGAAACTGGTGGAAGTAATCCCCGGCGTGGAAACCGCTCCGGAAGTGGTTGCCGCTGTGGTCGAGTTAAGCGTTAAAATCGGCAAGGAGCCGGTGCCTATCAAGGAATCACCCGGGTTTATCGTTAACCGGATCCTGATCCCCTACATTAATGAAGCAGCTACCCTCTGGCAGGAGGGAGTGGCCTCGGCGGAAGAAATTGACAAAGCCATGAAATTGGGTGCCAATATGCCGATGGGTCCCCTGGCACTGGCTGATCTTATCGGTATCGATGTCTGTCTGATGATTATGACTTATTTCTGGAATGAATTTGGTGATTCCAAATATCGCCCGGCCTTGTCCTTAAAGCAAAAACTCCGGGCCGGACACCTGGGCCGCAAGAGCGGAAAAGGGTTCTTTGATTACAACTAATAAGGGGAAGGGGCTGTGATGGTATTGAGTAGAGAAATCGTTTTAGCGGCTGCCTGCCGCACAGCGGTGGGTACTTTTAACGGAACCTTTAAGGACACCCCGCCGGTTGAGCTGGGAAAAGTCGTCATGGAAGAGACCTTAAAAAGGGCGGGTATAAAGGGTGAAGATCTGGACGAGGTCATTTTCGGCTGCGTACTGCAAGCCGCCCAGGGACAGAACGTCACTCGTCAGGCTATGATTAAGGCCGGTATTCCCCAGGAAGTCACCGCCTTTACTATTAACAAGGTATGCGGTTCCGGACTCAGGTCGGTAAGCCTGGCCGCCCAGATTATCAAAGCCGGTGACGCTGACGTCATTTTGGCCGGTGGCATGGAAAACATGTCCTACGCACCGTTTGCCCTGGAAAAGGCTCGTTATGGATACCGTATGAATAACGGTGTACTGGTGGACGTGATGATTAAAGACGGCCTGTGGGAAGCATTTAACAACTATCACATGGGCATCACTGCTGAAAATGTCAACGAACTCTATGGTATAACCCGGGAAGAGCAGGATGAATTCGGCTTCCGCAGCCAGGAAAGGGCCGCGGCGGCAATTTCGTCGGGTCGGTTTAAAGATGAGATCGTCCCAGTAGTGCTCAAAGGCAAAAAGGGCGATATCGTTTTTGATACTGATGAACATCCCCGCCAGACCACCCTGGAAAAGATGGCCGGGTTAAAGCCTGCTTTTAAAAAGGATGGCAGCGTAACCGCCGGCAATGCTTCCGGAATCAATGACAGTGCCGGTGCCGTACTGGTTCTCTCCCGCGAAAAAGCAGAGCAACTGGGAGTTAAGCCTATGGCCCGGGTAGTCAGCTATGCCTCCGGCGGCGTAGACCCCAAGATTATGGGCGTAGGACCAGTTCCCGCTACGAAAAAGGCCCTGGAGAAAGCTGGCCTGACGGTTGATGATCTCGATTTAATCGAAGCCAATGAGGCTTTTGCGGCTCAGTCCATTGCCGTGGCTCGTGAGCTGGGCTGGGCTGACAAGATGGACAAGGTCAATGTCAACGGCGGAGCCATTGCCATTGGCCATCCCATCGGAGCATCCGGCACCCGGATCTTGGTCACCCTGCTGCATGAAATGCAGAAGAGAGAGTCCCGCTATGGCCTGGCTACTCTCTGCATCGGTGGCGGCATGGGTACGGCTCTGATTGTAGAACGCATTTAAATACCGGATACCGGGGCGGGGCTGGTACGGAAAAGGAATGTGGGGGGAAAGGTGCCGGCCAGGAAAAGACAGCTTGACTGCTCCCCCGCCCCAAGGTTTTATTCCCGTTATTGCAACAGTGCTTTATAATGAAAGGAGTGCGGATTGATGGATTTTGGTCTTTCTGATGAACAAAAAATGTTCAAGCGGACTTTTGCGGATTTTTCTGACGAAGTCGTAGCACCGGGAGCCGCCGAACGTGATGAAAAAGAAGAATTCGATCTGGAGTGCTGGCAGAAGATGGCCGACCTGGGTCTGGCCGGTCTGATTGTACCCGAGGAATACGGCGGAACTGCTGCCGGCGCTCTGGTTTATGCCATGGCCGTGGAAGAAATTTCCCGTAACTGTGCCTCCATGGGTGTAACCTTGTCAGCCCATACTTCACTGTGTACCTGGCCCATCCTGCATCTGGCCAACGAAGAGCAGAAACAGCGGTGGCTGCCGCGGCTGGCCTCTGGTGAAAGCCTGGGAGCCCTGGGGCTGACCGAACCCGGTGCTGGTTCTGACGTGGGTGCCACTGCCATGACCGCTGTCAAGGACGGCAACTCCTATATCCTTAACGGCACCAAGATTTTTATTACCAATGGCTATTATGCTGACATCTATGTAAATCTGGTTCGTACCGGCAGTAAAGACCAGAAGCATGGCAACAGCAGTTACTTTGTGGTAGAGAAGGGAACCCCGGGCTTCACCTTTGGCAAGAAGGAGAAAAAACTGGGAATCCGCTCCTCAGCCACCTATGAACTGGTATTCGAAGACTGCCGCGTACCAGTAGAAAACCTCATCGGCGACGAAGGTGACGGCTTCAAACAGACCATGCATGTGCTTAACGGCGGCCGGGTAGGCATCGCCGCGCAGGCTCTGGGAATTGCCGAAGGCGCCTTCCGTCACGCCTTGGCCTTTGCCCTGGAACGCCAGCAGTTTGGCAAACCCATCTTTGCCAATCAGGCAATTTCCTTCAAGCTGGCTAATATGGCCATGAAGATCCAGGCGGCTCGCAACCTGGTCTATGAAGTGGCCTGGAGAGAAGACGCCGGCCTTTCCTATCAGAAACAGGGCGCCTTTGCCAAGTGTTTCGCCGGTGACGTAGCCATGGAAGTCACCACCGAGGCTGTACAGGTACTAGGCGGCTACGGCTACACCCGTGAGTATCCGGTAGAGCGTATGATGCGCGATGCCAAGATTACTCAGATTTACGAGGGCACCAATGAAATTCAGCGCCTTACCATGACCAACTGCCTGAAAAAGGGCGATATCTCCAATTACGAGTACTAGGGCTAGCCACGAATGCCGGGTTCCGGTGGCAACCGGCATTCCCAAGTTTAGCCACAACCTTAATAGTGGGAACCCTGCCGGGAGTGCGGGCCCCGGCAGGGTTCCCGACCCTATAAAAAATCGGCAGACCAGGGAACTGTCAGAAGTTTGGTCTACTGGGCAGATACAGTTTCTGTCGTTTGTGGAACCGGTACTGTGCCGCAAGCGAGAAGTCCCCCACCGACCGAAGTCTGTAGCAGAACCCGGGTCTAAAGTAAAGTAAAGAAGGTGAACCATGCAACCGACCGTTCTTGAGCAATACAAAAGCAAACTGGTGAGTGCCGATGAGGCCGTTAAGGTTATCCGCTCCGGTGACTGGGTGGAACATGCCTTCGGCGTCTGTGGAGCCAATGAGCTGGATGCCGCCCTGGCCCGCCGTAAAGACGAGCTGTGGGATGTAAATATCCGCTGTGATATCGGTGCCTGGCCCCATCATACTCTGGAAGCCGACCCCAGCGGGGAGCATTTTTATTGGAACAGTTGGCATTGTGGCGGACTGGATCGGCACTACTATAATAAGGGACTGCTCTCCTATGTCCCCATGAAATTCCATGAATGCCCTACCATGACCCGCAATGATGCCGTTCCTCCCCGGGTATTTATGGCCACGGTCAGCCCCATGGACAAGCACGGGTATTTCAGTTTTGGTGCCGGAGCTCCTTCCTGCTGGGCGGCCATTGAAAAGGCGGAATATGTTCTTTTGGAAGTAAACACCAACATGCCCCGGGTCTGGGGGGGCAACCAGGAGTCTATTCACATTTCCCAGGTAAGCTACGTGGTGGAAAGCAGCAATCCGCCCCTGCCGGAACTGCCTGACGTACCGCCCAATGAAACCGAACAGAAAATCGCGGAAAACATTATCGGTTATCTGCGGGATGGTTGTTGCATTCAACTGGGTATCGGCGGTATTCCTAATGCTATAGGCAGCATGATTGCCGCATCTGATTTAAAGGACCTGGGAGTACACACCGAAATGTACGTGGACGCCTATGTGAAGATGAGCAAGGCGGGAAAAATAACCGGGGCTTGCAAGAATCTGGACAAGTATAAACAGGTCTTTTCCTTCGCTATGGGCAGCAGGGATCTCTATGACTTCATAGATGATAACCCGGGGGTAGTTTCCTATTCGGTAGACTACACCAACAGCCCGGTAGTGGTGGCCCAGATTGATAACTTCATCTCCATCAATGCGTGCATTGAAGTAGATCTTTTTGGTCAGGTATGTGCAGAAAGCGTGGGTACCCGGCACATTAGCGGTACCGGCGGGCAATTGGACTTCGTTGAAGGAGCCTATAAATCCAAAGGCGGAATGAGTTTTGTTTGCATGCCTTCAACCTTTGCAGGCAAAGAAGGAGCCACTTCAAGGATCAAGCCCATTTTGACTCCGGGATCCATTGTAACCGATCCGCGTACGGCCACACACCTGATTGTTACCGAATTCGGGGTAGCGAATATGAAGGGCAAAAGCACCTGGGAAAGGGCTGAAGCCCTTATAAATATTGCTCACCCACAGTTCAGAGATGAACTTATTCAGGAAGCAACCAAAATGAAGATCTGGAGAAAGAGTAATAAAGACAAATATCAATCTCTATCCAACTTCTAAAGGTCTCCAGGACTTTCAGCCAGGAAAGTCGTTTTAGGCGCTGATTAACGGTGAGCAACGCAGCAAGAATTGCGATGGGAACGGTACATGGTAAGGCATTATTAGTAATGAAAAAGGATAGCCCGCAGCATTAATATTAATCCGCCATTTCCAGTAGCAGTAAATAATTAGCCTTCGTTCCGGGTATATTCGTGTTATCAGCGTCTATTTTCCTCTTAAAGATCTTTAACGAAATCAACATCTTTTCCGGGTTGGATTTCTTCCCCGCCAGGAAGCGCAAACCTGGTCAGCTCAAGCTTTTAAAGCCTGGGTGGCAGGACGGAAGGAGGTGCGGGTCTGCCAGAAGGAACCGGCCTGCTATACTCTCCCAAAGTACTTAGCGTTAAAATCCAAGAAGCGAATTGGCAGCTTCACTAAACACTCCAACCTCGTACCGTGCCCGGGCTCTTCCCTCCCGGGCACATTTTATTTGCTTTTTATTCCATACTTGGCCGCTTTGCGAACGACCGTGGACTGGTTTATATCCAGAACGCGAGCTACCTCGTAGGTTGACCGGCATAACCGAAAGGCCTTCTGCAATAATTCCCGCTCCGTCTTTTCCACCGCTTCCCGCAAGGGAACCAGCTCACAATCTCCAGAGGCAACTTTGTTGGTAAAATGAGCGGGCAGGTCCTCCACCCCGATTAGCACACCAGGACTGGTCACCACCAATCGCTCTATGAGGTTTTCCAGTTCCCGGACATTGCCCGGCCAGAGGTTCTCGACCAGGAAATCCATAACCTTTCTATCCAGTCTTTTGGTCATAGCGTATTTGCCACAGAAGATGTTTAAAAAGTGGTTGGCCAGAACGGGAATGTCCTCCTTGCGCTCGCGCAGAGGAGGAACCCGGATGGGAATCACGTTAAGCCGGTAGTAAAGGTCGAGACGGAATTGTTTTAGGTCTACCATTTCCTGCAGGTTACGATTGGTACCTGCCAGAATGCGGGTATCCACCTTAATAGGTTGGCCTCCCCCAATACGAACAATCTCCCGGTCCTGCAAGACCCGGAGCAGTTTAACCTGCAGATTCAGGGGTAGTTCACCAATCTCATCCAAAAATAGAATTCCCCCGGCAGCCAGTTCAAACAACCCTATTTTGCCCGTCTTGCTGGCCCCGGTAAAGGCTCCCGCCTCATACCCGAAGAGCTCTGATTCCAGCAGGGTCTCAGGAATAGCGCCGCAGTTTATTTTAATGAAGGGCTGGTCTTTTCGCTTGCTGTTGGAATGGATAAGTTCAGCAACCAACTCCTTACCCACTCCGGATTCCCCATGCACCAAAACGGTTGAATCGACTGCAGCCACCCGCAAGGCCAGATTCAGCAATTCTCTCATCTGGGGTGAGTTGGCCACCAGGCGCCGGGAGCTTGCCAGCTTCAGCTGCTGCAGTTCGGTTTCATACAACTGACGCAGCTCCTCCACATGATCCAGACGGCGCTGCAGGTCGTTAAGCTCAGTAATATCACGCACATTGGTAACTACCAGCATAATGTTGCCCGACTCATCAAAAATAGGGGTGCTGGTTACCAGGGCCTCTTTGCCGGTGCTGGCCACCAGGGTGATGGTAACCGGTTCCTGTTTTTCTAAAGCCAGCAAGGTGCCGGAACGGGAGAAAACCCCCTCCTCTACCAGCTCAGCCATGTTACGACCAACACACTGTTCCTTGGTTATACCCATAATACGCTCGAACCCCTGATTGAGACGCAAGGTGTTGGCCTGTCCATCAGTAATATAGAGCCCATCGAAAGAAGACTCGATGACTGCTTCCATCTCCCGCTCCCGTAAACCTTCGACGTGTTCGAGCATGCGCTGCAGCTCGTTTAATTCGGTAATATCACGGACATTGGTAACCACCAGGACGACTTCACCGTTCTCATCGTAAATGGGAGTACTGGTAACCAAGGCCTCTTTACCGGTACTGGCCACCAGGGTAATAGTCGCCGTCTCCTGTCGTTCCAGGGCCTGCAGGGTTCCGGAGCGGGAGAAAACCCCCTCCTCAACCAGTTCCGCCATGTTGCGACCGATGCACTCCGCTTCGGTAATGCCCATAATACGTTCAAAACCCCGGTTAATAAGCAAGGTGTTGGCCTGTCCATCAGTCAAATACAGGCCATCAAAAGAGGACTCGATTATGGCCTCAAGTTGCTGGTTAAGCTTACGGGTGTACTCGGTTTCCCGCGCCATTTCCTCCAGTTCAGAAACATCACGTAAAACCAGTACTCGCCCTATATATTCATCATTTCCCCAGGCAACCGGAGCACTGTAGGGAATAAAGCTGCGCCCGCGTAGCCCGATTTTTTGACCCCCTGGGGGTGGTTCCCCCAGCAAGTGTTCCAGGATGCGGGGGTGGGATATCATCTGCTGCACCCGTTTCCCCAGGGCCTGGGAAGGGTCAATATCCAACATATAGGCCGCATGGCGGTTGAGAATAGTAATGCGCCCATTTTTATCTACGGCCAGAACGGGCGTAAAAACAGCATCAATAGCCGCATCAATACCATCACTGCGCTGACGATCATAAAAGGCCCGGATCCTGGCGGCGCTGTGGCGATCCAGAACCCCGGCCAGGGCTCCCTCCCTGAAAACAACTACCGCCTCAAATTCCCAATCTTCAGGATTAGGAATGCTTTCTTCCCAGTCAAGTACCATAAAGCGCTGGGACATTATTTCCCGGACCGGCATATCAGCGGGTAGGTTTTGACAGTATGCCTGGAGAAGAGTATCACGACTGACCAGACCCTGCAGACTACCAGCAGAATCCACAACCGGCACTGTCTCCAGACCGCGCAGGAAAAGAAGCTGGGCGGCCTCACCAACCGTATGATCAGCACCCAGCGACACAGGAACTCCTCTGACAAACTTGCTAGCCTTCATTATTCCCTCACCCAGCGTTGATATTCCCTGCCTTAAGTCTAGCATATTTTGTCTTTTTATATCGAATGAAAAGATAGGGTTCTAATCCCGCCAGTATTCCGGGAGGAAAAGAACCAGAATAGGGTAAATCTCCAGGCGCCCCACCAGCATTAATAAGCTGAGCGTGTATTTTACAAGGTCCGGAAGAGGGGCAAAGGTACGGGTCGGACCCACCAGACCAAAGCCAGGCCCGATATTGCCCAGGCAGGTGGCACAGGCGGTTAGGCTGCTTAAAACATCAATTCCCTGCATAGAGAGAACCAGTATGCCTGCTGCCAGGAACAGAATATAAAGGAAGAAGAACAGCATTACGTTAGTAAGCAGGTTGTCAGTCAGAGTGCGGTTACCCATCCGCACGGGAATCACCGCTCGGGGGTGTAATACCCGGCGCAGCTCGGCCAGAGCTCCCTGAAATAGAATCAGGT
>CAZLYH010000022.1:0-25794 GCA_964563775.1 uncultured Syntrophomonadaceae bacterium
GCTCCAGCCAGGATGGGGTCGGCCAGGCGGGAGAGGGACAGGCCTGCGCGTCGGAGGGCGATTTTTTTGGTATGTCCCCTTTCATCACAGAAAGATTCTCACCAGACGGCAGAGGCGGTAGGTGCGAAAAGCGAGGGGGCCGGAGGTTTTGAGAAGCTGACCGGCCAGCGGGCCAAAGCCCTGGGTTTTTACCTTGCGGTCAGAAAGGTACATAGCCAGGAGGCCATCGACCACGGTGCGGTGAAAAACCGGATCGGGAAGCTCGCCGGCTTCCCGGTGGCAACGGGTAATGAACAGCTGCAGTCGCTCCAGCATCTGTGGCTCATCGGCATAGTAGAAGGTGAAGTTCAGGTCTCCTCCGCGGCGGTCTTCTTCCCGATCGATGAAGTAGTCCAGGAGGATATGTAATCCACATATCCAGGGAAAGTAGGCCTGCATGACGGGCTGCAGGTGCTCTTTTTGCAGTTGGGGGCAGGCTGCCATGGCCACCAGTTGAAACAAGGCCAGGGTGGAGCCGCAGGCGGCGGAAAACTCCTGCCAGCCGATCTGTGGGTGATCAACCCGGCAGGAGTTGGCCCAGGAGGTAAGGGCGGCTTCCCGGCTCTCCAGGCTGAGGTGTTTGTAGACCTGCAGTTGGCAGTACCAGTCGGCCAGCCGGCTGGCTTCTTCCTGTACCAGGGCGTATGCCGGCAGGCTGCCCAGGCTTTCCCGGCAGGTGTCGACCAGCCTGGAAATGTAGCCGCCGTCGTTTTTCCAGGGGTAGTGGCGGTAATAGTCTTGCTGAGGCCGGTTGGGGTTGAGGGCGTCAATCAGGGAAAGGTGCAGCTGTGCAAAGGCTTGACCGTCCGTGCTGCCGGCCCGGTCGCAGAGGTTATCCAGGTAATCGCACAGGGTCTGGTAGGCGACAATAAAATTAAGCAGCGCCGGTTCCCATTCCCTTCCGGGCACCGCATAGACAGCTCCGCCCTGGCAGTGAAAGGCCTTGCTGTTTATACTGGCCAGGGCCTGGCGGCGCAGTTCCGGATCGGGACAGGCTCCGGCCTGTCGTTTCCAGTTGCTCAGCAGACGCTGGACCACCGGGAGGGTGCGAAATATGTAGTGCCGCAGGATGGCCGGGCGGGTATCCAACCGCACGTTTCGTCCCCTAGCTGGTATATGGCTGTATGCCGGTTTCGTTTGCGGGTGCATATAGATAGCCCTCACTTTCGTCCTGCCAGGTTTTCAGCTGGGAGTAGTAGCCTTCCAGCAAGTAGATGGCCAGTTCGCGGAGTTGTTGGACTGCTGTTCCCCGGGGGAGGCGATCCAGATAGGACAGCCCGTGCTGCAGGAAAAAGCGTGAGGACAGGATGGACTCTTTGAGGGCGCCGCTTTCTACCAACAGCTGCATTACTTCGGCCAGCAGGTCGGTATCATATTCTTCCCGCTGCAGTAAGGTGCAGAGGTGTTTCCTGGTTTTTTCGTTTTTTAGTGCCAGTATGACTGGCAGGGTAATGTTCCCTTGCAACAGATCATGGCCGGATGGTTTTCCCAGGGACTCACTGTCGGCGACGAAGTCGAGTACGTCGTCGATAATCTGATAGGCGTAGCCGGCACAAAGGCCAAACTGCTCCAGGTAACGTACCTGCTCGGCGGGCAGGTGGGCAGCGATGGCGCCCACTTTGCAACTGGAGGCAAACAGGCAGGCGGTCTTGCGAAAGCTTTTTTCATAGTAGTCCTCTTCGCTGATGCGCCAGTCGTAAAGCAGACCCAGTTGTTTGATTTCTCCGGAACACATGATCTGAATGGTAGTGGTAACGCTGTCCATGATTTCCTGCAGCCCGTGCAGGTTAATGAGGTTAAAGGCGGCGGCAAAAAGATAATCACCAGCCAATACGCTGACCTGGTTGCCAAAGGCATGGTTCAGGCTGGGCCGTCCCCGGCGCACCAGGGACTCATCAATGACATCGTCGTGGGCCAGGGATGCCAGGTGAATGAGTTCAATAGCTACGGCGATATCCAGGACGGTATCCGGTTCACACTGCCCCAGGGAGGAACAGAGGTAAACCAGCCGGGGGCGCAGCATTTTCCCGCCGCCTTCCATTACATATTGCAGGACTTCGTCGATGTCATGGTTGTAGGTGGTTAGTACCTGGCACATACGCTCTTTGACGGCTGCTGCGGGAAATTCGGGAAGAATGGCCGGCTGCGGATCGATAACAAACACCCCTTTTATTTCTTCTAAGGGGATTTTACCCATTAGGGGGCGAAACGATACAGATGTATGGTACCACACACCAGGCATATCCCCGGCTTACCCCGAAATGTCCAGATCTGCATCTGTAACTGCAGGTCCCCTATTTAACGGGAGTTTTTCAGGATTTTTTGTTTTACCTGCTGGTGGGCATAGTTTTCGATATGGTCATCCAGGGCGGCAGGGGTATCCAGGCCGCGTCGCTTGAGCATGGCGCCGATGAAGAAGTCGGCCACGGATGGGTTTTTGGGCAGCAGCGGCCCGTGCAGATAGGTGCCGATGAGATTTTTGTAATGCAGGCCTTCAGTGTGATCCTGGCCATTATTGCCATAGCCCCGCTGGACGATGCCGAATGGTTTTAAGGTGGGGTCATCAAAAAAGGTGCGCCCGCCGTGGTTTTCGAAGCCCACTACGCTGACGGTTTTCTCCTCCAGGGTGGACTCCAGAAGAATATTGCCGATAAGTCGGTCACTGGCTCCCCGGGTGTGAAAAGGGAACAACCCCAGTCCTTCCATATTCTCTCCGTCGGCAGCGATATAGGAACGGCCCAGGAGCTGGTAGGCTCCACAGATAAACAATACGGGCAGACCGTTATCAATGTGCTGAAACAAGGTATCAGCCCTCCGGGCCAGGTCACGGTAAACCAGTCCTTGCTCCCGGTCGGAGCCCCCGCCCATGAAGAGCATGTCCAGCTGGTCCAGGGGCAGATCGTCTCCCAGGGATATCTCTTGAATGCGACCGGGATAACCACGCCAGGAGAGTCTTTTCTGCAGGCAGATCAGGTTGCCGCGATCTCCATAGAGGTTCATCAGGTCTGGATAAAGGTGGGCGATAGTCAGTTCATGCATCGGCGGTTACCTTCCTTTTCGTTCATGCCCGCGCCCTCACCCGCCGTTCTGGCACTGCGGGCTGGCTCTTCTCCATTTGCTCCAGTATTTTGCGGCACTGGAACAGGGCGGTATAGGTGGAGAGCAGGTAGACAACTTCGTTCTCCCCTTGCAGAGTCTCGACAATACCCTTCTTTAGATCCGCTTCCAGGATGAGGTGGTCGGGGCTGAATCCCGCGTATTTGCAACGCACGGCCATATCGCCGCTGCGCAGGCCGGAGCATACTATTTTCCCGATCTGTTCCTTTGCCTCCCCGGCAATCAGTTCCAGGTCGGCATCCCATATCCAGGAGATGTCCCGCCCATCGGCCACATTGTCATTGAGCGCCAAGAACAGGTCCTTGCCAGCCGGGTCCTGGCTCAGGGTTAGCAGGGCCTGGTTTAAACCGGTGGGGTTTTTGACCAGGATGAGGGTAGCCCGCTTGTTCCCGAGTTGGAAGGTCTCCAT
This sequence comes from uncultured Syntrophomonadaceae bacterium, assembly GCA_964563775.1. GTDB lineage: Bacteria > Bacillota > Syntrophomonadia > Syntrophomonadales > Syntrophomonadaceae > CAZLYH01. The sequence goes on from CAZLYH010000022.1 coordinate 3,566, forward strand.
GCGCCCGGCCTGCGGTTTGAAGGCCTTGAGCGCCCGCCGGATGGACTTTTTGTCTACTCCCAATGCCAACCCCACGCTTACGGCCGCCAGTGCATTGTAGGCATTGTAGAACCCCCGGTAGGGACTGAGAATGATAAGGTCGTTGACCCGGAAGCCAATCCCTTCGTTCAGCTGCAGGTCGCGGGCGGTGAAATCAAGCGTGGGATTGCGGTTGCCGCAGCCCGGGCAGCGGAACTGGCCCAGCTGGGCATAATGATAATTATCATAGCGCAGTTCCTGGCCACAGCGGATGCAGTACCGGCCTTCCCGGCTTTCCAGGCTTTCCCGGCTATCGTAAGCGCTGGGGGCAAAGCCGTAATACTTGATGTTTACCTTCTCCAAATCAAGAAAATGGGTCATGACCGGGTCGTCGCCGTTGAGCAGGAGGGTGGCGCCGCTTCCCTGTACCGCTGTGCGGATGGTGCGTACCGTATAATCCAGTTCCCCATAGCGATCCAACTGGTCGCGAAAGAAGTTGGTTACCAGAACCAGACCGGGACGGCTATGCTTAAAGACCAGCGGCACATTGGCTTCATCGGTCTCCAGCAGTGCGTAGTCGAAGACCCGGTTCCCTCTCAGGTTAGTACACTCGATAAAAGCCGTGGTAATGCCAGTTAGCATATTGGCTCCCGCCCGGTTGTGAACAAAGGTGGAACCGTTTTCCCGTAAAATGGCCGCGATCATGTTGGCAGTGGTGGTTTTGCCATTGGTGCCGGTGACCAGTATGACCTGCCCCTCTACCCGGGCGGCGAGATCGTGAAGCAGTCCGGGGTATATGCGCAGGGCCAGCCGACCCGGGAAATTGCTGCCCTGATTGCCCAGCAACCGGCTAAAAAGGATCAAGGTTTTGCCCACCAGGAGGGCCAACCATTTTCTTAAACTTTTCATTTCCGACTCCCTTCCGGTTCACACCCTCTAATCTAGCACAAAGAGGCGGCTGGCTAAAGGTTTAAGCATAAAAAAAGACCTGTGCTTTACAGGTCTTGAATATAACTGATTGGGGTATTTAAGAACCAAATTTTCTGATCAGGTCCATTACCCTACGGTGTCGGTATCCGCTGCGATTGTAGAGCTGGTTATACACGGCTTCCAGCTTGCGGGCCATGGCCTGGGAGGAAAGGCTGTCGGCCTTTTTCAGGGCGTTTAGCCGATATTCTTTGTAAACAGTGCCATCACTGAGCAGCTTGCAGATGGCACTGACAAACGGTTCGATTTCACAGGGGGTAAGAATACCATTAACCCCGTCATCAACCATATCCAGGACGCCGTTGGCCTTCACTGCAACCACCGGCAGACCGGCGGCCATGGCTTCAATCAACACCAGGCCCTGGGTCTCGGTTACGGAGGAGAATACGAACAGGTCGGAAGAATGGTAGATGTCGACCACGGTTTCGAAGGGGTGCGCCCCGGTGAAGATGACATCCTGCTCCAGGGAAAAGCCCAGCTTTACCGCCAGTTTTTTCAGGTCATTTTCCAGGGGTCCCTGGGCGGTTAGGACCAGGGTGGTGGCAGGTATTTTCTCCCGTACCTCTTTAAACGCTTTGATGAGAAATTCCAGGTTTTTCTCTTTGGTGAGCCGCCCCACAAATAACAGGATGCGGTTTTCTTCCGGAATGTTATAATTCCGGCGCAGCCAGGTGCTGTCACCATTCTCTATTCTATGTACCGGGACTCCGGTGGGAATAACGGATATGGGTGTAGTAATGCCATACCCATGCAGGATTTCTTCCACCTCCACGGTGGGTACGATCACATGATTTACCTGGTTGCAAAAGCGCGTACTGTAGCGTACGGTAACATCCCGGGCCAAATCCTGTGCCACGGGAACGTAATGCACGTACTGATCGTAGAGGGTGTGATAGGTAAAAACGATGGGCAAACCGAAGCGCCGGGCATAGTGCAATCCCACCCGTCCCATGGTAAAGGGGGAATGTACATGAATAAGGTCCAGATTAAGCCGCCGCAGCAGGTTAGGCATGCCCGGGTAAACGGGTACGGCCAGGGTGTAATCGGGGTTGGTCGGGGAAGGTAGTGAGTAGTAGCGGTAGACTCCCGGCTCCTTTTCCGTAAAGTTGGGATAGTTGGGGGCAAAAATATAGATCTCATGCCCCATCCGCATTAGTTCTTCCTTAAAGGTTACTATCGATGTAACCACACCGCTGGTATATGGTTTGTAGCTGTCTGTGAATATGCCAATGCGCAACCGCGTTGCCTCCTTAGCTTTCCGAACAGTACTATTTTACTACCTATATGGCATTTCCGCAAATTCACCTTTGCTGGTAAGAAGCGGTTATTTGACCGCTTGCAGGTTCTAATCGGGAGTATTGGTGTCATAAAAGTCGTATTCGGCAATCTCAAAGGCCTCGCCCCGATCAGACATCATTCCGGGAAACAGTACATCCTCTTCGGCGGGTGGTGTGAAGCGGTTTTCCTGCTCCCGTGCACAGTGGACGCACAGGGTAGTGTTAATCAGGCGTTCCAACCGGCGCGGGTCAATCGGCTGGCCGCACACTTCGCAGATGCCGTATTTCCCCTGCTGGTATTGTTCCAGGGCATCATTAACCTTCTCCAGTTCAAATTCCATCAGTTCCAGGAGGCCCATATCCTTTTCCCGCTCATAAGTCTCGCTGCCAATGTCGGCGGGATGCTGGTCATAAAAGGAGAGTTCGTCTATGGTGTCGGTCAATGGGGTCATCATGTATTCCTGCTTGCGGTGGATAATCTCCTCGATTTTCTGTTTGCGGGCCTGCAGCCGGTTTAATAACTGGTCCATTATTATACCTCTCCTTATCGTATTTATCAGCCACGGTTAGATGGGACACTGCCCGAGCTCCCTTACAGTAATATTCTTCTTTTGATGCGGTTATTATACCCCGCTGCAGCATCGCGGGCCTTTGAGCGGGAATAAAGGGCACGGGCTGGCGATGGTCGTCCCGGCTGAGCTGCAAAAATCCCGCCTTGACAGACGGAGACCGCTCCTATAAAATTAATGCAAATTTAGTCATGTTTCGTAACGTTATTTGCTTTTTTTGTTCCCGTTTGGTGATTTTTGTCTAGGTTATGTTATCTTTAGTTGTGTTTAGCCCATCACCAGCAAGGGCTCGCTGCGGTCAATAACTTAATAATGATCTTCGATCTTGTTTCCCTACGGCAGAGGGCTAGGGGGAGCAGGACGGTGGGTTTGATATGCTGTAACCCAGAAGGTATAAGGGGAAACCCTGGTGCCTCCCGTGTTTGGAAAGAAGATTTTTCGGCAGGGTGGACTATGAGCGTAAATTACGTTCTTCCTGACCCGTTATCATTTACGTTAATGAGCGGTTGGTGTCATCCTTGCCAGGTTTGAAGACAAGCCAGATTCGACTTTCCGATTCTGGCTTTTTTGTCTGGTTTTTGGTTGGAGAGGAGTATTTACAGGTGCACAGTAAGGCTGAGTTCACTATTGATGTTAAGAAGCCGGGGAGACCTTACCACTGGAAGCTCCTTCCCCTTTTGCTGGTCCTTGTTTTGATTTTCATCCTTTCTTTTGCCCTGGGTCGTTATCCGGTTTCTCCACTGGAACTGGTTTCCGTGCTGGCAGAGCGTTTTTTCTCCGGCATTCCCGTGTTCTGGGAGGATACCGTGGAAACGGTGGTTTTTCAGGTTCGTCTGCCCCGTATCCTGGCCGCTATTCTGGTCGGGGCCGCCCTGTCTACTGCCGGGGCAGCTTACCAGGGCATGTTTAAAAATCCGCTGGTTTCCCCCGATATTCTGGGAGCCTCGGCCGGAGCCGGCTTTGGGGCCGCCCTGGCGATATATTTTTCTTTCAGCATGGTCGGCATTCAGGTTATGGCCTTCATTGGCGGCTTGCTGGCCGTAAGCCTCACCTACGGAATCAGCCTGCGAATACGTCACGATTCCATGCTGGCCCTGGTGCTGTCCGGGGTTATGATAGGTTCACTTTTTACCGCCTGTATTTCCATGATTAAATACATTGCTGATCCTTACGACAAGCTCCCTGCCATTACTTTTTGGTTGATGGGCAGCCTGGCTTCCATAACTCAGCGCGATGTAAAGATGGCCGTTATTCCGATTCTGCTGGGCATGGTGCTTTTGTTCCTGCTGCGCTGGCGTCTTAATGTAATTGCCATGGGCGAAGAGGAGGCTCAGATGCTGGGACTTAACACCAAACGCCTGAAAACGGTGGTGATTATCTGTTGCACCTTGATGACGGCTGCCGCTGTATCCATCAGCGGCCTGATCGGTTGGGTGGGTCTGGTTATTCCCCACCTGGCCCGCATGATCGTGGGTCCCAATTATCGGGTGCTATTGCCGGCCTCCATCTTGCTGGGCGGTGCCTACATGTTGCTGGTTGATGACCTGGCTCGTCTTCTGGCCACTATGGAGATTCCCCTGGGTATTTTAACTGCTCTCATTGGGGTCCCCTTCTTCCTGTACCTGCTGCTGAACAGCCGCTGGGGATGGAAATAGGGAGATATGGGCCTGGGGCTGCAATGCGAGGCTGACGACATATAACGTGAAGAAAAAGGTGGCATGGACATGGATCTGGAGTTGGCAAATCTGGGCTGTGGTTACGGATCACGCACGGTGGTGGATGATATTTCTTTTACCGTTAATGCGGGTGAGGTGATTTGCCTGCTGGGTGCCAACGGCTGCGGGAAAACCACTCTTCTAAAGACTATTCTAGGCCTGCTTAAGCCGACGCGTGGGCAAATTCTGCTAAATGGTGTCAATATTAAAAGCTGGTCCTGTGCCCGTATTGCCAGGGTTATCGGCTATATCCCCCAGCTCCATGATCCCCCCTTTCCTTTCCGGGTACTGGATGTGGTCCTGATGGGCCGTACTGCGCACATTAAGCCCTTCTCTTCGCCGTCAGCCAAAGATGAAAGGATCGCCCGCCGTTGCCTGGATATGCTTAATATTTCCCACCTGGAAGAGCGAGTCTATACCGAGATAAGCGGCGGGGAAAGACAACTGGTATTGATTGCCCGCGCACTGGCCCAGGAGCCGCAGATTCTCATTATGGACGAGCCTACCTCCAGTCTGGACTTTGGCAACCAGGTTAAGGTGTTAAGCCATATTCAGCAACTTGCTCGTATGAACCTGGCGGTACTTATGTCCTGCCATTTTCCCGAGCATGCCTTTCTCTATTCCACCCGGACCATCCTGCTGAATCAGGGTAGAATCCTTTACAGTGGCCCCCCGGCTGATGCTATAACGGCAGAGAGGTTAAAAACGCTGTACGGAGTGGAGGTGGATATCATAACCGTTAAAAATCGCTTAAACCAGGAGCTGCAAGTCTGCGTACCGTCCCATCACCTGGCTGCGGATGGTGAACCGATCAGCATGGAAAAAAGGAATCGCTTGGCGCTGACTGCCTGTGGAGAATAAAGGAGGCGGCTTAATTATGGCAATCAATGCAAAGGAATTTGACAAAATAGCCCGGGAGGTCTTTGCACCTATTTATCCGGTGCTGGCAGAACAGATGATCAACCACACGGGAATAAGTCAGGGGCTTTGTCTGGACGTTGGATGCGGAAGCGGTTATTTGGGCCTGGCATTGGCCCGTGTCAGCCAATTGGAAGTAGTGCTGTTTGATGAATCCTCAGATATGCTCGAACTGGCTGAGGGTTATATCCATGAAAGTGCCCTGGGGTCCCGGGTGAAAACCTTAAAAGGAGATGTTCATGGCATTCCCCTGGATAGCGAAACTATTCAATTGGCGGTCAGCCGGGGTTCCATGTTTTTTTGGAATGACCGGGTCCAGGCTTTCCGGGAGATTTATCGGGTACTGGCAGTAGGTGGAGCAGCCATGATTGGCGGGGGCTTTGGCAATGCGGATTTACTGCGGGAAGTAGAAGCAAAAATGCTTGAAAGGGATCCGGAATGGAAGGAAAAGAGGCGGCAGCGTATCGGCCAATCAAAGGTACAGGATTACCGGGAGGAACTGGAACGGGCGGGGATACCTTCTTTTGAAATTCTGCAGGATGAGTCTGGACTGTGGGTTGTCATGAGGAGGATCGCTTAAATGAAGTGTACGATTTGTGAGCGGTTTTGTGTGATTTCCGCAGGTAGAAGCGGAGCTTGCGGACTCTACCTTAACCAGGGGGATGAAATCGTTGAACGCTGCCCCGACCGCTACCTGATAACTACCCCGATTTCCATCGAAACCATGCCAATAGTGCACTTTCACCCGGGCGGCAAGTTTCTGCAAGTAAGTACGGCGGGCTGTAACTTTAGCTGTTCCGGGTGTATCTCCACCGTAATCGTAAAAGAGCTGGAAGCAGACAGTAAGGCCCTGCGTCACCTGCAACCTGATGAAATAGTCGCCATGGCGGTTAAGCAGGACTGCCTGGGTATTACCTTTCTCATAAATGATCCCCTGGCTTCCTATTTTACCTTTATCCGACTGGCTCGGGAGGCAAAAAAGGCCGGGCTGCTGGTAGGGTGTTCTTCAAACTGCTATTTCAGCGAACAGTCTCTGGCCGCTCTTATTCCTTTTCTGGATTTCATCAATATTGGCATCAAGGGTCTTAGCGATGAGAGTTACCGCCGCTGCGGGGGAAGCAGCGCCGCACCGGTTTTACGTAACTTAAAAACCCTCTATGATAACGGAGTGCATGTGGAAGTATCCTGTATTCTGGAACGTGACAATAAGGAAGAAGTGCTGCAGCTAGCTCAGAGAATCGCGGCTGTTTCACCGCATATTCCCCTGCAGTTGATGCGCTTTATTCCCTTCGAAGATGCCGACCCCGCCCGGGAGATCTCTATTCCGGAAGCAGAAGACTTCTGGATGAAAGTAAAGCAACACCTGCCCTACGTATATCTTTTCAACTCACCCGGCACCCGTTATCTGGATACTCCCTGCCCCCAGTGCGGTTCTACCGTCTACCGCCGTGATTTTTATGGGCCTATGGGAGCCAAGCTGAAAAATTTACGTGAAATTCATGAAGCCGGAGGGGTCTGCCCTCATTGTGGACTGGCTTCACCAATAGGCAACGGTGCTCCTGCCAACCCCTATCAGGAAGGGGGTTTTCAGGGGGGCTACCCTTTCACCCGCGCCCTGGAGATGATTCAAGCTATTCTCATTGCTCTGGGGGTTACGGATAAAAGAAAGGTAGTAAAGGTCTGGGAAGAGGTTCTTTTGGAGCAACGCCTGCCCGATCTGCATCACCAGATGCAAAGCCCCAAGTCTTATCTGACATTAATCCGTCGTTACGGGCAGATAGCTGGTTGTGATTCCCGGGCCGAGGAGCTGGCGGGATATATGGAAGAAAAGATCGCCCTTGTTGAAGCCGGGTATACTCGCATTAAAAATCGACCGCGCGTGTATTACTGCATGGGCAAGCCATTGTTTTGCATTAAGGGTGAACGCTTTGAAAACCAGCTGGTGGAATTGGCGGGAGGCCACAGCGTTAACAAGGAAATAGAGGTCGACGGGCGCCCCGGAGAAACGCTTACTCCCGCTGAGCTGATGGCGATTAACCCCGAGGTAGTCTTTATCTCCGCCTTTATATCTGCTCCAGTGGAGAGCTTTTATCAGTCCTGTGCCGAGAATGCCATCGACATACCTGCGGTCCGCGATGGACTGGTTTATCTGCATCCTTCTCCCGGTTGGGATTTCGGTAACCCCCGTTGGATATTGGGCCTTATGAATGTAGCCAATCTGCTGCACCCGGATGTTTATCATTTTGATATACAGGAGGAAAGCCAGCGCTTTTACCGCAGCTTTTACGGGGTGGAGTACGATCCCTCCACCATCAATCGTTCTTTTAGCAAACCGACCCGGCACTGGAGTTGGAAATAGTCAGTCATATTGACTGCCTGCACAGTGGGCGGATTTCTTAACAAAAGAACTAACTGGCTCCTGTATATTCGGTACAAAGGGACAGGTGAGGTTCACGAGGAGGTGGCGGTACTTATTACTAAAAAGGGCCGGGAATTCGGAGCTGCGGTATTTTTCCCGGGTCCGGGAAACATTTGCTTATTTAAGACCAAACAAGGGGAGGAAGAGAAATGAAGAGACGGTATCAGATTATTGCGGTTATACTGGCAATAATGCTTATGGCCACCTGCTGTCTGGCCGGGTGCGGCCAGAAGGACGATTCGCAGCCGCCAGCCACTTCCAGTCCTGCTACCCAGGTTATAAAAGATATGGCGGGTCGGGAACATGAGCTTCCGGTACAGATTGACAAGGTGTTTTCTACCAGCCCGGTGGGCACTATTATGGTCTATACCATTAATCCGGATAAGTTGCTGGGATGGAACTATGAACTGCGTGAGGACGAAAAGAAATACATTCCCGAGAAGTATCATAATCTGCCCAACCTGGGAGGATGGTACGGGAAGGCTACCTGCAATACTGAAGAAGTGCTTAAGCTGAAACCCGATATAATTCTTTCCATGGGCGATATCAATGAGATGGCCCTATCCCAGGCGGATCAAATCGAAAAACAGCTGGGCATTCCGGTCATCCAGGTAGACGGTTCCCTGGACAAGCTAGGTGAGGCCTACACCTTCATGGGAAAACTGCTGGGAGAAGAAACGAAAGCTGCCGAGCTGGGTACTTACTGCCGGCAAACGGTTGAAGATGTGCAAAAGAAGGCCGGTCAGGTAGCAGATAATAAACGTGTCCGGGTTTATTATGCTGAAGGTGCGAAGGGATTGGAGACTGACCCCCGTGGCTCCATGCATACTGGGGTGCTGGACATGGTGAAAGGCGAGAACGTGGCGGAAGTTGTTACCAAAGGCGGCATGGGCATGACCCCGGTGTCCATGGAGCAGCTTCTTTCCTGGAACCCGGACCTGATTATCTGCTGGGGTAAAGCGCAAGGCGGGTATTATGAAAACATTTTCACCGATCCCAATTGGCAGAGTATAAAAGCGGTAAAGGAAAAGAAGGTTTACGCTATCCCCACCACACCCTACAACTGGTTTGACCGCCCCCCTTCTGTAAACCGGATTATCGGCTTGAAGTGGCTGGGCAATCTCCTCTACCCGGATCTATACAAGTACGATATGGCCAAAGAAACCCGCGAGTTTTACAAGAAATTCTACCACTATGACCTATCTGACCAGGAAATAGCTTCCCTGCTGGGATCGAAACGCTAATTTAGGGTTTTAAAATACCTGGCCGGGAGTTCATTCCCGGCCATTAATCAGGGGGCCAAAAAGGAGCGTGTCCGAGCCCTTAGTTGTTCAGGGAGTGGATGGGGGCGGGTATGCGCCCTTTTCTGGCTACAAAGGCGGAGGGGGAGCAGCGGTTTACGGCCATAACCGGAGCCTGGCCCAGCAGGCCGCCGAATTCCACCCGCTCACCGGCTTGCTTCCCCGGTGCGGGGATAATGCGTACCGCGGTGGTTTTGCGGTTGATCATGCCTATGGCCGCCTCATCGGCAATGATGGCGGAAATGGTATCTGCAGAGGTATCGCCGGGAATGGCGATCATATCCAGCCCCACTGAGCATACACAGGTCATGGCCTCCAATTTCTCCAGGGTTAATACCCCCTCGGCAGCTGCCCGGGCCATCCCCGCGTCTTCACTGACCGGAATGAAGGCACCGGTGAGGCCGCCCACATAGGAGGAAGCCATGGCCCCTCCTTTTTTAACTGCGTCGTTCAAGAGGGCCAGAGCGGCAGTGGTGCCCGGAGCTCCCACCCGCTCCAGGCCCATGGCCTCCAGGATGTCGGCCACGCTGTCACCTATGGCAGGAGTAGGGGCCAGTGACAGGTCGACAATGCCAAAGGGTACTCCCAGGCGCTCGGAAGCGGCCCGGCCAACCAGTTCCCCGGTGCGGGTGATTTTGAAGGCGGTATTCTTGATGAGATTGGCCAGTTCGCCCAGATCTACCCCCGGGTTGGCTTTGACTACACTGGCCACCACTCCGGGGCCGCTGATACCGATATTAATAGTACATTCCGGCTCCCCCGGTCCATGGTAGGCACCGGCCATGAAGGGATTGTCCTCTACAGAATTGCAAAAGACCACCAATTTGGCGCAGCCCAGGCCATCCCGATCGGCGGTCAGTTCGGCGGTCTTTTTAACGACACGCCCCATGTCATAAACGGCCTCCATGTTAATTCCGGCTCTGGTGGTACCCACGTTCACCGCCGCACACACCCGTTCCGTACTGGCCAGGGCCTCGGGCAGGGCTTGAATCAGGGCGAGGTCCCCCCGGGTATATCCTTTATGTACCAGCGCGGCAAAACCGCCCAGGAAATTCACTCCCACTTCGGCAGCGGCTTTGTCCAGGTAGTAGGCAATCTGAAGCATTTCTTTGTCATCCAGTCCGTTGGCCACCATGGCCACCGGGGTTACGGAGATACGTTTATTAATAATAGGGATACCGTAATCGCGTTCGATGTCCTCCCCTACCCGGACCAGTTTTTCCGCCTGGCGGGTTATTTTTTCATAAATCTTACGGCCGGTGCGCTGTCCATTTTCGCCCCGGCAGTCCTGGATGTTGATCCCCATGGTGATGGTGCGGATGTCCAGGTTCTGCTCGGTCACCATCTGGATGGTTTCCAGGACTTCTTCCCGACTAATCGCAAAACGCATAACAACGACTCCCTTTTAGTCAATATTGGGTTAAGGAGGGCTTCCCTCCTTAAGCTTGGGGTAATGGATAATAGACACAGATAACACGGATTGTATGGATCAGCACAGATGCCAGATCATGTTATTGCCGCCGCCATTGATTTATACTAAGCTCCACATTTTTAGAAAAGACGAAATCAGCAACTTTTTTAAAGGTATTACCCACAGGTTTGCACAGCTTGGCCGAATTCCTGGCATGCCTTGTTCTGCCCCTAATCCTCGATACTTATATCCGGTGCATGAAACGGAAGATATCTTCGTGTTGGACAGTGATCTCCAGTTCCATTTCCCGGCCTTTGGCGGTAAGAAGGTCTCTTAGCTCTCCCAGTTCCACGGCGCTGCTGCTGATATCAACTACCATGACCATGGTGAAAAAGCCCTGTAATATAGTCTGGCTAATGTCGAGAATATTAATATTGCTGCTGGCCAGGATGTTGGCAATGGCGGCAATAATACCCACCCGATCATGCCCCAAAACGGTGATGATAACACGCTTACCCTCTTCCATGGCTCCTCCCGCTTTCATTTATTTTAATGACAAAAGGCATGCCAGCAGTACCTTGCCTGCCGACATGCCTTTATATCGTTTTAATCCTGGATTTTCTTTACCACTGTGGCACATCTCTGGCACAGGGTGGGATGGTCGGAATGGGTCCCGACTGAGGTATCGATAATCCAGCAGCGTTCACATTTTTCTCCTTGCGCTCCGCTTACGGCTACCCATATTCCCGGAACCTCCTCCAGTCCAATGGCGTCTTTTGGTCTCTCTGCCTCTGGATACACCTGCAGCTGTGATACGATAAAGAAATTATCCAGGTCATCTTTGCCCTGCAGCAGGGTGAGCCAGGGTTCACCGGCATAAACACTTACTTGTGCCGCCAGCGAATGGCCGATGATCTTTTGGCTGCGGGCTTCCTCCAGGGCTTTGGTTACTACCTCGCGCACTTTGAGCATCTGGTCGATACGCTCCTCGATGGTCGGATCAATTCCTCTTTCCCCGGCCTTTGGCCAGTCCAGAAGCTGCACGCTGATGGGGTCACTCTCGTGGCGCAGGTGATGCCAGATTTCCTCGCTGGTAAAAGCCAGAATAGGTGTTAGCATGACCATCAGGGCATTGATTAGCTCATAGAGCACAGTCTGGGCGGCTTTACGTTCCTTGTCATCGGGCCGTGAACAGTAGAGCTTGTCTTTGAGAATGTCAAAGTAGATGTTGCTCAGATCCACCGTACAAAAGTTGTGGATGGAGTGGAAGACTACGTGGAATTCATAGTCTTCATAGGCTTTCGTTACCCGGTTTATCAGCTTATCCAGCTTTAACAAGGCCCAGCGATCCAGGTCGGTCATTTCTGCGTAGGGAACCTGATCCTGCTCAGGGTTGAAGTCATACAGGTTGCCCAGGATGAAGCGGCAGGTGTTGCGTATCTTGCGATAGGCTTCAGCGCTCTGGCGAATAATGTTATCGGATACGGACACGTCCGCCCGGTAATCGGCGGAAGAAACCCACAGACGCAGGATGTCTGCTCCCATTTGCTCAGTAAGCTTGATGGGGTCGATAACATTGCCTATGGATTTGGACATCTTGCGCCCCTGTTCATCGACTACAAAGCCATGGGTAAGAACCTGGCGGTAGGGAGCCTGGTTACGAATGGCCACCGAAGTGGACAGCGAGGAATTGAACCAGCCGCGGTGCTGGTCACTTCCTTCCAGGTACATATCCGCCGGCCATTCCAGTTCATCATAGGTCTCCAGGACGGCAAAATGGCTGGAACCGGAATCAAACCAGACATCCATTATATTGGTTTCCTTGCTGAAGGTCTCTCCACCGCATTTCTCGCAGCAAAAACCTTCCGGCAGCAGTTCTTGGGCGGTCCGGGCAAACCAGACATCGGAGCCGTGCTCGGTAAAAAGCTGGCTTACTCTCTCAATGGTCTGGTCATTGACAATGGTCTCCCCGCAGGTATCGCAGTAGAAGATGGGGATGGGAACTCCCCAGGTCCTCTGCCGGGAAATGCACCAATCCCCCCGGTCGCGCACCATGTTATAGATGCGGTCGCGTCCCCAGGAGGGAATCCACTGTACCTGGTCAATGGCCTGTAAAGCCGGCTGGCGGAAACCATCAATGGAAGCAAAAAACTGCTCCGTAGCCCGGTAAATAATGGGGTTTTTGCACCGCCAGCAGAAGGGGTACTGATGGGTAAGCTGGCTGGTGTGCAAGAGCATATTTCGCGCTTTTAATTCGTCGATGACATTTTGGTTGGCATCATGCACCATCAAACCCTGAAACTGTTGTGCTTCTTCCGTAAAACGCCCCCGGTCGTCCACCGGTGAGAGGACTGGCAGATCATATTCTTTGCCTACATTAAAGTCGTCTTCACCATGTCCGGGAGCGGTATGCACGCAACCGGTCCCCGCTTCCAGAGTGACATGAGTGCCCAGAACCACCAGGGAGTCGCGGTCGAAAAAGGGATGGGCACAAACCGTCCGCTCCATTTCTTTTCCCTTGAATTCCCGCAAAACCTGGTAATCCTGCCAGCCCAGAGCCTCGGCGACACTGGGCAGCATGCCTTTGGCAACCACATATTTTTCCCGGTTAACCTCGACAACCACATAATCGAAGTCGGGATGAACGGCAATCGCAGTATTGGCGGGCAGAGTCCAGGGCGTGGTAGTCCAGATTACCACGCAGGCATCCTGGGGAAGGACTCCCTTGCCATCCTTGACCGGGAACTTTACATAGATGGAAGGCGATTGTTTTTCGTTGTATTCGATTTCCGCCTCGGCCAGGGCCGTCTCACAGTCCGGGCACCAGTATACCGGTTTCAGGCCCTTGTAAATATAACCCTTTTTGGCCATTTCCCCGAATACTTTTATTTGCACTCCTTCAAACTGGGGCTTGAGGGTCAGATAGGGGTTTTCCCAGTCTCCCCTTACCCCCAGGCGCCGGAACTGGGTTCGCTGGATGTCCATGTACTTCATGGCATAGTCCTGACAGCGCGACCTAAACTCCAGAACATCAGTCCGGCGGCGGTCCAGGCCCAGGCTCTTGATGGCCTGCTGCTCGATGGGCAGACCATGGGTATCCCATCCCGGTACATAGGGAGAGTCGTAGCCGCTCATGGACTTGTACTTGACGATAATATCCTTGAGCACTTTGTTAAGGGCGGTACCCAGGTGAATATTACCGTTGGCAAAAGGAGGACCATCGTGGAGAATAAACTTTTCTTTGCCCTGGTTCTTTTCCTGAACCAGGTGATAAATATCGATGTCTTCCCAGAATTTTAAAAGCTGTGGTTCCCTTTCCGGCAGGTTTGCCCGCATGGGGAATTCGGTTTGGGGAAGGTTTAAACTACTATCATACTTTCCCTTGGCCATTATTTATCACCTCATCAATGCTGTTCATGTATGGTTTTACCATATAAAAAGCCTTTCATCCCAGGGACGAAAGGCATACTTCCGCGGTACCACCCTAATAGCCGATAAGCGGCCACTCTCTCTGTATAACGGCAGTTCCGTTCAAACCTACTACCACTTCGGAATGAAAACTCCCGGGTGATCTTCATCTGGAAGGCCTGGCCCGACTCCCACCTGTACGGGCTCTCTGTGCAGCACCTTATCCAAACTACTTACCCATTCATCGTCTATATTAATTAAGTTTGGCATATCTTAAACATAAAAATCAAGGGAATTGTAACATACCGTTACCGGGAAAACAACTGCCATCGTGCCTTTTACTTGGGAAATCATTCGCGCGGGAATGTCGCAGGGACAAACTTCATGTGAGAATAGCTGGTATCTTGCAGGAATATTTACCAAAATAGCGAATGGCATAATACAAAGATAGAAATTCAGGGGGGCAGGGATTTGGGTACTCATGAGGATTCCACCCGAAAAAAACAACTGATGGTATTCAAGGTCTGTTTTCGCTCCGGCATCGGGGCGGCTTTCGTTGGGATTGCAGTGGCTTTTTTGATGCCGAAGTTTCCAACCGTCAACCCGTATGTGCTTTGTGCGATTGTGGCTGGAATAGGCGGGGTATTTATCGGGCTTTTTTCTTCATCCAGAAATTTAGTCGAATTTGTCGATCCATCTCTGCAAATGTCCCAGTTTGCGGCGGAAGTTGCGGAAGGCGACTTGACCCAGGAGATTACCGGTATCACTGACGGTTACATGGCACTGATTGCGGATAATCTGAACCACATGACCGGGAAGCTTAATAAACTGATTAAGGACACCGGCACGGTAATTGAGCTGGTGGTAGATTCATCCCAGACGGTTCTGGCTCTCTCTCAGCAAACAGGTATCGCCGCCCGGGAAGTATCCAGCTCTATGAACCAGATTGCCTCCGGTGCGGATACCCAGGCCCAGTCAACCAGTCATATCACCAACATGATAGTAAACCTGGCTGATACCATCAACCTGATCGCCCAAAACACCCAGAGGAGTGCCGAAATGTCTGTTGGTACCCAGAAGGCTATCCAGGATGGGGTCACCGCGGTTGATGTCCAAAACACGAAAATGGAAACAAGTTACAGGGCAATTGAAGAAGTAAGCCAGGCGGTAGAGCTACTGGACAACAACTCCTCGAAGATCGGCCAAATCGTCGAGGTCATCAGCAGCATTGCCGATCAGACCAATCTGCTGGCCCTGAATGCGGCGATCGAAGCTGCCCGTGCCGGTGAGCACGGCCGGGGCTTTGCGGTAGTAGCAGAGGAGGTTCGCAAGCTGGCCGAACAGTCGGCCCTGTCTGCCCGGGAAATCGCCGGGTTGATCAAGCAGATGCAGACTAATACTCATCAGGTGGTCAGTGATATGAACGATACCAAGGTAGCCTTCCAGGACCAGGCTGAGGCTATCAAGGCCACCAGTGATATTTTTGATAAAATTGTTTCCGGTGTTAATCAGATTAATGATCAGATTCAGGAGATATCGGCAGCGGCGCAGCAAATGACCGCCTTTACCGAAGAACTGGTAAATACGGTTAAAGGGGTGGCGGGCATCGCTCAAGAAACGGCTGCCAAATCCCGAGAGGTAAGCAGCCTGGCGGATAACCAGGATCGCTCCCTGGAGTCGATGGTCACGGAAATCGAAAAACTCAGCCAGCAAACCAGCGAAATTCAAACCCTTCTTAAGACCTTCAAGGTTTAGGCTGGTTATTTCTGTACTCGTGACACAGGTCCTGTAGAACGCATTTATCACAATTGGGACGCCGGGATTTGCAGACCTCCCGGCCGTGGGAAATGAATAGGTGGTGGGCCTGGGCCCATTTCTCGGGGGGGATTTGTTCCTTCAAGGAAAGTTCTGTTTGATTGCGGGCCTGGCAGCTAACCAGTCCCAGGCGGTTGGCAACCCGATGAACGTGGGTATCTACTCCCAGTCCGGGCCGCCCCCATCCTACTGCCATTATTACGTTAGCCGATTTACGGCCAATACCGGGTAAGCGGAGCAGTTCATCGAAATCATCCGGTACCTGTCCATCATACTGCTCGCAGAGCATTATAGCCAGTTCCTTCAGGTGTTTGGCCTTATTGCGGAAAAGCCCTACCTGCTTTATCGCCTCTTCGAGTTCTTCCAGTGAAGCTGAAGCCATGGCCGCGGGAGTGGGAAAACGACGAAACAGTTCTCCGGTCACCCGGTTCACCTGCTCATCGGTAGTCTGGGCAGAAAGCAGCACTGCCACCACCAGTTCAAACAGGTTGCTAAACTTAAGGCGGGTTCCAGCTTCGGGATACTCCCTTTCCAATCGCAGCAGTACTTGGCGGGCCGGGTTTTCCCCTGTGCCGCGGACCGTTTTTTTCTTGACCATCCTCTGTCTCCTGCCTCAACCCATGCTTACCATCCAGGCTACAATTTTTGTGATTTCTATGCAAGTCTCATAAAACCTTGCTTAAAAAGGCCTGTGTACGGGGATTATTTGGATTACTAAAAATGACCTCCGGATCCCCTTCCTCCATAATAATGCCCTCATCCATAAAAAGTACCCGGTCAGCCACTTCACGGGCAAAGCCCATCTCATGACTGACCACTACCATGGTCATTCCTTCATTGGCCAGGTCCTTCATAACCGCCAAAACCTCACCTACCATCTCCGGGTCGAGAGCCGAAGTGGGTTCGTCAAAGAGCATGGCCTTGGGTTGCATAGCCAGGGCGCGGGCGATCGCCACCCGCTGTTTTTGCCCTCCGGAAAGATTACTGGGGTAAACATGCGCCTTATCCTGGAGCCCCACCTTCCCCAGCAGACGCATGGCCAGGTCTTCTGCCTCTGCCCGAGAGATCCCCTTTATTTTTGTGGGAGCCATGGTGATATTATCCAGGGTGGTTTTGTGGGGGAAGAGATTGAACAACTGGAATACCATGCCCACCTGCTGGCGAATTTTATTGATATCCGTGCCCGGGTGGGTTAATTCTTCCCCATCGATAAAGATGTGCCCGGAATCCACCTGCTCCAACTGGTTAATGCAGCGCAAAAGAGTGCTCTTTCCAGAGCCGCTCGGCCCGATGATACATACTACCTCGCGCGGTTTTACATGATAATTTATGCCCTTGAGGACCTGAAGGCTGCCAAAGCTCTTGTACACATCCTGAATTTTAATCATTCCGTGGCCAGTCTCCTTTCCGCATAATCCCCCAGAACGGACAGGGCTTTAGTCATGACCAGGTAGATCAAGGCAACTGCCCCCCAGACCCAGGCTGGTTCATAGGTATTGGCATAGACCAGGTCGCCCCGGTGGGTAAGTTCCATAACCGAGATGGCCGACAACAGTGAGGTATCTTTTAACAGGGCAATAAACTCGTTAATAAGCGGAGGTATAACGATCTTGTAGGCCTGCGGTAAAATCACATAGCGCATTGCCTGAGAGTGGTTCATTCCCAGAGAACGAGCCGCCTCCATCTGGCCCTTGTCCACAGCCTGAATGCCGGAACGGACGATTTCCGCAATGTAGGCACCGCTGTTCAGAGCACAGATAATAATCGCTGAGGAAAACACGCCATTGTTATATATGAGCGGCAAAATACCAAAGTAAAACAGCAATATCTGCACAAACAGCGGCGTCCCCCGGAAAAAATCAATATATACGGTAGCCAATCCATAAATAAACTTCGATTTGGAGAGCTTGCCCAGACCGGCAAACAGTCCCAGGATCATCCCCAGGGCGACCGACAAAGCTGTTATTTCCAGAGTCACCAAAGCCCCCTGCATAAACGAAGGCATATGCTGGACTACTATCCGAAACCCGCGGATTTGCATCATACTGTCTATAAAGCTGGTTGCAAAAACCAAACTACCCGTAATCCAAACCATTTGATAATATATCCCTTTCCCGCTTTCACAAGCGGAAAGCGCGGTTATCCCCGCGCTTTCCTAAACCCATTCCAACCGAATATAGTAATCCTATTGATCGATCCATTTGGCATAAATCTGGTCATAGGTGCCGTCGGCTTTGACCTTTTTCAGACCGTCGTTCAAATCTTGCAGAAGCTTCTGGTTGTCTTTGGCTACGGCGATGCCATACTTGTCATTGGCGGAGAACACGTCTCCCACCGTTTTCACCCTGGCTTTTTCGGTGGTAAGGATGTAATTAAGGGTAACGGGGTGATCATTAACCACCGCATCCACGCCGCCTTTTTCCAACTCCATGAAGGCCTGGGCCACATCATCGTAAGTGCGAACCTGGGTGGAGGAGTCCTTTTTAGCCACCTTGTCACAGTAGCCTGCCCCGATGGTGCCTGTCTGAGCAGCCAGCTTCTTACCTTT
This sequence comes from uncultured Syntrophomonadaceae bacterium, assembly GCA_964563775.1. Lineage (GTDB taxonomy): Bacteria > Bacillota > Syntrophomonadia > Syntrophomonadales > Syntrophomonadaceae > CAZLYH01. The sequence continues at coordinate 21,952 of CAZLYH010000022.1, forward strand.
TAGATCATTGGGTCCTTTAATGTCCTGATTGTCATCCCTGACCGCCACAACCAGGCCGGCATTAAAGTAGGCGTCGGTAAAGGCTACCGATTCCAGCCTCTCCTCGGTAATGGACATTCCCGCAATGGCCGCATCAATTTTACCGGTTTTTACAGCCGGCACCAGAGACTTGAAGTCCATATGTTTGACCTGTACATCGTACCCTTCTGCTTCACCAATGGCCCGGATGAGCTCCATATCAAAACCGACCAATTCATTGTTTTCCTGGGACTCAAAGGGTGGGAAGGTTGCATTGGTTCCTACTACCAGTTTAGGCTTTTCGCTCTGCCCACCGGGAGTGGAATTACCGCAGCCAACCACAGAAACCACTAGTGCCAGAGTCAGTGCACCCACCAGCAACAACTTGATATACCGTTTCATTTCCGCCTCTCACTCCTTTTAACGTTGCCATAGCATTTGCTCAATTAATTATAGCTGGTTCGCGAATCTTCGACAATGCAAACGGTTAATTTTTTCATCCTGGTGTATTTTTATTCATGAAACGTTTCATTTTAATAGCAGGGGTGCAAGGTAACGATAGAATTATTTGAATCTTACTCGTTACGGCAAAATATGCTATTATAACCTGGGTTGGGCGACCGATATTTGAGGCAAAAGGAAGTTTTTTATGTCGAAAATTAGCAGGCAGGCCTGGGCTGAAGCCAGCATGGTGCTGGTTGCTTTTATCTGGGGCACTACTTTCGTAGTGGTAAAAGATGCCTTAATGGAAATTGGTCCTTTTCTTTTTCTGGGTCTGCGCTTTATGCTGGCTTTCCTGGTCCTGGCCTTTCTGGCCTTTTCCAGCCTGCGCAAACTAACCTGGTCTACAGTATGGTCGGGGTGCCTTTTGGGGGTTTTTCTGTTTATTGGTTATACCTTTCAGACCGTGGGCCTGAAATATACCACTTCATCAAATGCCGGGTTCATTACTGGAATAAGCGTAGTACTGGTGCCGATTATTTATGCCCTGTTCAACCGGACCTTTCCCAGTTTAAGGACTCTATTGACTGTACTCGCAGCCACCACGGGCCTTTTCTTGCTTTCTTTCCCGAAGGGCAGTCTGACCCTTGCCTATGGTGATTTTTTGGTTCTGATTTGCGCCTTTGCCTTTGCTTTTCATATTGTCTTTGTTGACCGTTTTTCTCATCTTTATAATGCCGTAGCTATTACCGCCATACAGGTTCTCTTTGTTGGCCTGCTATGCTCGGGAATCGGCCTCGCCATCGAGCCCTGGCCAGGCAGGCTTAGCCCCAAATTGGTGGGCGCCATCTTGGTAACTTCTATTTTTGCCACTTCCCTGGCGTTTCTGCTGCAAAATGCCCTGCAAAAATATAGTACCCCCACCCGATTTGCGGTAGTCCTTACCATGGAACCGGTTTTTGCCGCTCTGGCCGGGTTTCTCTGGGCCGGGGAGATGCTTTCCTCGCGTGGATTGGTCGGCGCCGGCCTGATCTTGTCATCTATGCTCATTTCCATTCTTCTCCGCAAACCGACTGAACCGATTGGGGAGAAGCTCTGAATACGGTAGACATCCTTACTTGCCTTTATTATCTTTTTGCTTTTCTTCCAGGGCGGCTTTAAGCACGTCGCCCAGGTTTTGTCCCATATCCTGGTTGTCGCTGTACTTGCGCATCAGGTTGCGGTTGACCCGATCCTTCTTAAAAAGATCGTTGTCACCCGGCTTTTCCGATTGGCGATGGCCACAGCTCCGATCGGGGCAGACCAGCATACGCCCCTGCTTTCCTTTTACCAGCAGCATGTTTTTCCCACAGGCGGGGCACTTACTTCTGGTTACATTGGTAGGTTTGTATTCCTCGGTAGCGGCCACTACGCCGGCTACCATATCCACGGTCGTCTTTCTAATGCCGGCCATGAATTCGCCTCGGGCGCCTTGACCACGGGCAATATCGGTCAGGCACTGTTCCCAGCGGGCGGTCAGTTCCGGGGAGCGAAGTTCTTCCGGAGCCAGGGCTACCAGTTGTATGCCTTTGTCAGTGGGAACCAGGCTTTTGCCGTTGCGTTCGATGTAGAAGTTATTGAGCAGCTTTTCGATGATGTCCGCCCGGGTAGCTGGTGTTCCCAGGCCACTTCCCTTGATGGATTCGCGTAGTTCCTCATCTTCAATGAATTTCCCCGCGCCTTCCATGGCGGTTAAAAGGGTAGCTTCTGTATAGCGGGCAGGAGGTTTGGTCTGCGAGCGGTTGAGCTTCAAACCTATCACTGGCTGTTTTTCTCCCTGATTATGACGGCTCAGGTTTTGCTCCGGCATCTTTTCGTCGTCATTTTCCTCTCCATCCGGCGTTCGGGTGGTGACCGTCCGCCAGCCCATGTCTTTTACCACCCGGCCCCGGGAGTAAAAATGTTCCCCGCCTACTCGGGTAATGATGGTAGTCTGGTCATAAAGATAAGGAGGATACAACACGGCGATAAACCGCCGGGCGATGAGATCATAAAGCCTCTTCTCGTCCACATCCAGGGCTTCTAATTTCAGGGGCTGTTCGGTGGGAATGATGGCATGGTGATCGCTGACCCGGGCATTGTCTACAAAACGCTTGCCAGGTGTCAGGCGCTTACCCAGCAGGGGTTTTACCATTCCAGCATAGGGACCGGCGGACATCGCTTTTAAGCGCGTTGGCAGAGTAGGAACTATATCACTGCTGATGTAGCGCGAGTCGGTCCGGGGATAGGTAACCAGCTTGTGCCGTTCATAAAGGTCCTGTAAAACCGCCAGGGTCTTTTGCGCGGAAAAATTCAAGCGACGATTGGCGTCTCTCTGGAGTTCAGTGAGATCGTAGGCCAAGGGATGCGGTTCGCTTTTGGCAACCGTTTTTACTTCTTCTACTACTCCGGTCTGGCCCTTCAGGCTCTCTATAAGGGCCTGCGCTCGGGCCTGGTCAAATATTCTGCTCTGTCCCTTCTTGTCACGCCAGTCTCCGAAGTAGTCTGTAAACTGTGCTCGGATGGTCCAGTAATCGACCGGCTTGAAATTACGGATTTCGTTTTCCCGGCTGACCATCATGGCCAGGGTAGGGGTTTGTACCCGACCGGCGGTAAGCTGGGCATTGAATTTACAGCTCAGGGCACGGGTTACGTTCAGCCCTATCAGCCAATCCGCCTCCGCCCGGCATACTGCGGCATGGTAAAGGTTTATATATTCCCGGCCCGGTTTGAGATGGGCAAAACCATCACGAATAGCGGCATCGGTCTGGGAGGAGATCCATAAGCGTTTGACTGGCTTCTTCCAGCCGGCCTTTTCCATGATCCAGCGGGCTACCAGTTCCCCTTCCCGCCCGGCGTCGGTAGCAATGACCATTTCCCCAATGTCAGCCCGTTTCATTAAATCCCTTACCACCCGGTATTGCTGTGAGGTCTGCTTCATAACGATTAGTTTCATTCTTTCGGGCAGCATGGGCAGATCTTCCAGGCGCCACTGTTTCAGTTTTTGATCGTATTCTTCCGGTTCAGCCAGGGTTACCAGATGACCCAGTGCCCAGGTAATTACATGGTTGGCTCCCTCTATATAACCCCGGTTTTTTTGCCCGCATTTTAATACCCGGGCAATTTCCCGGGCCACTCCGGGCTTTTCTGCCAGTACCAGTTGCTTCATTGCTGTTTTTCTCCTTCGTTATCTTGTGAAAAAATCTCTGACCGCAGCCACTATTTTATCGGTTCCGCCCGCCTTTACCGCTTTCCCCCACCTTACGACCTGCCCTTGCCGGAAGAGATCTGGTTCAATTAACCGCTCCTCCTCAGTGTCAGTCAGCGTTCGTCAGCGTCAAAAAATCAATCCGCGCCAATCCAAAA
>CAZLYH010000023.1:0-25449 GCA_964563775.1 uncultured Syntrophomonadaceae bacterium
AGCGACTCTACCCAACTCCTTTCAAAGCCAGCGTGTCCAGGCTGCAGCAATTTGTCCTTTGCCCGTTTGCCCATTTGGTCCGTTACGGACTGGGACCTCGGGAAAGAAAGGTCTTTGCGGTAGAGGCGCCCGATATCGGCGAACTCTTTCATAACGTTCTGCTGGCCTTTGCCGGCCAGCTGGAGAAACGGGGCATGTCCTGGCCGGACCTGGATCGCCAGACCTGCACCCAATTGGTTGACGAAGTAATGGACGAACTGGTGCCATCTTCCGGCGGAGGGGTTTTTGCCAGCACCTTCCGCTATCGCTATCTGGTCAACCGGCTCAAGCGGGTGAGCCGCAGATCGGTGTGGACGCTTACCCAGCACCTGACCAGGGGAGACTTTAAGCCCCACGGGCATGAAGTCAGCTTTGGAGGGGGGGGTGATCTGCCTCCGCTGGTGGTGGAGTTGGCAAACGGGCAGGTCATGTACTTGGAAGGGAGAATTGACCGCATTGACCTGCTGGAGGAATCTGGCCAGACTTATGTAAAGGTGATGGACTACAAATCAGGGGTGCAGCCCTTCTCGCTCTCCGATGTATATCATGGCCTGGCCTTGCAGCTCTTAATCTACATGAAGGCGGTCCTGGCCGGGACGGATCCGAACCAAAACCCCTGGAAACCAGGCGGCGCTTTCTACTTTAGAATCGACGACCCCATGATTAGTTGTGACGAAAGGGTAGTAGAGGAAGTGGAAAGCCGGTTGTTCAAGGAGTTTCGCATGAAAGGCCTGGCTCTAAAGGATATGCGGGTGGTATCAGCCATGGATAGCCATATAGAGGGCAGTTCAGAGATATTGCCCCTGGGCGTGACCAAACAGGGGGATTTTTCCCGGACCTCCTCAGTACTGAGCGAGGAGGAATTCCAAGCCCTCATTGAGCATGTAGATGCCTTGCTGCGCAAAATTGCCACGGAAATATTGGCCGGGTCCAGCCGCATTGCACCGGTTAAAGCAGATAAAATGACCGCCTGTCAGTACTGTCGTTACCGGGAAATCTGCCAGTTTGACCAGGTTTTCCCGGACAACCGTTATCGGGAAATTCGTCACCTCAAAGATGAAGAGGTAATTCAGGCCATTACTGGAGCGGCAGGGGAGGTGAGGGAATGAACTGGACTGAATCACAGAGGGAAGCTATTGAAGAGCGCGGGTGCAACCTGCTGGTCTCGGCCGCAGCCGGCTCTGGAAAAACTGCCGTACTGGTGGAGCGAATCACCCGTTTGGTTGTCGAGGAAGGGGTTGACCTGGACCGCCTGCTGGTGGTGACCTTTACCAATGCTGCCGCCGCCGAGATGAAAGAGCGTATCAGCCGGCGTATTGCAGCTGAACTGGAAACACGTTCCGGTTTGGAGGAGCACCTGCTTAAACAGATGCAGCTGCTGGGCAGAGCTTCCATCAGTACCCTGCATTCCTTCTGTACAGAGGTAGTGCGACGCCACTTTCACCTCGTCGGGGTTGACCCTAATTTCCGTATCGGCGACGAATCCCAGACACTCTTGATTCAGCAGGAAGTCATTGAAGAATTGCTGGAAAAAGAATATGAGCAAGCCGACCCCACCTTCACTCGTCTGGTGGAGATGTTTGCTTCCAACCGTAATGATAGCCCTCTGGTAGACCTCCTGTTGCGCATCTACAGTTTTATCCTCAGCAACCCCATGCCTTTTCATTGGCTGCGGGAAAAGGTGCAAGCCTTCGATCTGGATTCGCATAGTTTTGCCGAAACTCCTTGGATAAATTTTATCCTTGATCGTTCCTCCCAGCAGCTTAATTCCGCGCGGGAGGTTTTTCAGGAAGCCCTGGAGCTGTGCGGCTTGAGTGGGGGACCGGTCGAATACCGGGAGGCTTTGCAGGAAGACCTGGCCATCGTTGACCAATTGCAGGCAGCGCTGCAAGAAGGTTTGGAACCGTTCTGCCAGCAAGTGCAGCAGGTACAGCACCCCCGGCTGAAGCGGGCGGGAAAGTCGGTTGACGAATCCCTCAAAGATAAAGTGAAAGACTTGCGTGAAGAGGGGAAACAACTGGTACAGAGTATTGGCTCCGATTACCTGAAAAAGGCGCCGCAAGAACTCCTGGAAGACCTGCAGGAACTACATCCGGTACTGGAATACCTGGCCGGATTGGTGCGAGAATTTCACCGCGAGTATCGCCAGAAAAAACAGGATCAGGGTTTGCTGGACTTCAATGATCTGGAACATCTGGCCCTGGATATTCTGGAGGAGGAGGCGGTGGCCCGCGAATACCGTAACAAATATCTTTATATCTTTGTTGATGAATATCAGGATAGCAACCCGGTTCAGGAGGCCATTATTAATCGTGTTAAACGAGCAGATAACCTCTTCCTGGTGGGAGATGTTAAACAAAGTATTTACCGCTTCCGCCTGGCCGACCCCTCCCTGTTTCTGGACAAACACCGGACCTACCAGGACACTCGCGGAGAGCCCGGGCGTCGTATCGATCTGTCAGATAACTTCCGCAGCTGCAGCGAAATTCTGGAGTGTGTAAACTTCTTTTTCTCCTGGGTCATGTCGCCCGAGCTGGGGGAAATCACTTATGATGACAAGGCCAGCCTTTTTCCGGCCCTGCAGTCCGCCCCGGATGGGAAGGTCTCAGTGGAGATGCACATTCTGGAGAAAATTGCCTCCACTCTGGATGAAGATGAGCTGGATGGTGTTTTTAATGATATGGAAATAGAGGCTCGGATGGTGGGACGGCGCATTCTCGACCTGGTCGGGCAGAGCATGTGGGATGCCCGCAGCCAGAGTTTTCGTACTGTAGACTACCGGGATATAGTCATACTGCTGCGCAGTACCCGCAATTGGGCGCCGGTTTACCAGGACACTCTTCAGGCGATGGGAATACCCGTCTATACCGATAGCAACACCGGCTACTTCGATGCCCTGGAGGTCAACATTTTCTTAAATCTCTTGCGGCTGGTGGACAACAAGCAACAGGATATCCCCTTGATTAGTGTAATGCGTTCCTCTATTGGCGGGTTTAGCCTGGAAGATCTGCTCGAGATTCGTCTCTACCAGCCAGGTAAGCCCTTCTACCTGGCTTTGGAGGCCTATAGCCGGGAAAAGGACGATCAAATCAGTGCAGCGGCCCGGGAGTTTATTGAACGGCTGGAACAATGGCAGGAACAATCACGCTGGTTGCCGGTGGACCAGTTTATCTGGAAACTGATGGTAGAGACCGGTTATTATGATTACACCGGAGCTCTGCCGGGCGGTTTTCAGCGTCAGGCCAACCTGAGGCTGCTTCTGGACCGGGCCCGGCAATTTGAAGCTACGACCCTGAAGGGGTTATTCAGTTTTTTGCGTTATCTGGACCGGGTCCGCACCAGCAGCGGAGATATGGGAGTGGCCCGTATTCTAGGTGAGAATGACAATGTGGTACGCATTATGAGTGTACACAAAAGTAAAGGGCTGGAATTTCCGGTAGTTATTGTGGCCGGTTTGGGCAAACAGTTCAACCTCACCGACATTACCGCCCCAGTCCTCCTGCACCGTGAGCTGGGAATCGGACCCCGCTATATAAACCCGGATTTAAGGATTTATTCCGATACCATAGCCCGCGTGGCCTTGCGGGAAGCCATCCGCCTGGAGAATCTGTCCGAGGAGATGCGCATTCTGTATGTAGCCCTTACCCGGGCTGAAAATGCCCTTTTACTGTTTGGTTCCATTAGCAATTTGGAGGGACACTGCCGGGCCTGGAACAAGTCCCTTACCCCCTTTAACCTGGCCCGGGCCAGGTGCTACCTGGATTGGCTGGGGGCGGTGCTTATCCGCCACCCCGATGGAGAGGAGCTGCGCAAGTACGGTCTTCTGCCCGAAGAGATTGGGGTAACACCGGATTCCTCACGGTGGCAGGTACAGGTTTACCAGCGGGAAAAGATTTTGCAGTTGTTTGGCAATGCGGAATTAAAACGAGAAGCCTTGAGTGAGCTCACCCAGCCCGACCGGCAGCTGCCCTCTCCTGCAGCGGCCGAAATCCAAAGGCGTCTGGACTGGGAGTACCCTTATCGGCAGGCGGTTAATATTCCGTCCAAACTTTCCGCTACGCAAATCGCCCGGCGGGCGGAAAAGGGCTTATTCAGCCTGGGGATGGAATTGCCCGCTCTGGTGACCCGGCCAGGGTTCATGGAGGAATTGCGTCCGTTAAGTGGTGCTGAAAAGGGGACCATTCTTCATTTTGTCATGCAGCAACTGGATTTTAAGAGGGTGGGAAGCCCCAGTGAGATTGGGGAGCAGCTTGGAGAAATGGTAAGAAAAGAGCTTTTGACCGCCGAAGAATATGACACGGTGGAAGTAGCAAAGATTTATCATTTCTTTCAGTCTCCATTGGGCCAGAGGATTTTGCAGGCTAAACGAGTAGAGCGCGAGGTCGCCTTCAACCAGACCTGGAAAGTGAGTGAGCTTTTTCCCACCGTTGCGGGGGAAGATGAGCGGTTGCTGGTGCAGGGAGTCATCGACCTGTTTTTTGTGGAAGGGAAAGAAGTGGTGCTGGTAGACTACAAATCAGACTTCATTTCCCGCGATCCGGTCGACCCTCATCATAGCCGGGAGGTGGTTGTAAAACGCTACCGGCACCAGATCGAGCTCTATAAAAGGGCGTTGGAGAGCATTCTGGGCCAGCCTGTCAAGGAAAGCTATTTATACCTTTTCTATACCGGGGAAGCAGTGCCAATAAACTCGGCATTATAGATAAAAGTCCGTACCGAACAGCGCCGCATGCCGCCTAGCTTAACTACCGGATGAAGGTGCGATCTGCTGGCGGAAACATTCCTTTAACTCCTCTTCGCTGCTGAACTCGGCAGGCAGGTCCCCGGCACTTTCCATTACGGCATCCAGCAGGGCGCGAACTACCTGTTCCTTGCTGACCAGGGAGCGTGAATAATCATAACCCCGATTAACGATCTGGCTGAGCCAGTCCAATTGGTCCTGGTAGAGGTTGAGAGGCATTTGCATGGTAGCCCGACGTTGCTTTTTCGGTAGTTCGGGGGCAGCCGCTGCCGGAGGAGTATGATTTTCCGGAGTCGCAGTTATCGGGGGCTCCTCGGCAGGGTCGGTCTGATCTAAACCGTCTTGCCCGGCAGCCAGTTCGCGAGTCAGGATCCATTGATCGCGGGCCATCTTTTCCAGATGGGGATATTTCTTTATATCCCGGTGAAAGACCACTTTGTTGAACCAGGAGACTGCCTCCCGGTAATCACCGTTACGGCGGTACAATTCGCCGATGAGATAGGTAGCTTCGATATCCTTGAGGTTGCCCACATTGCGTGCATCGCGGTTATAAGCTTCTATATACAACTTTAGCGCTTCCTGGGCATAAGTATTCTCCAGTTCGGTTGCACCTGTTTCACGCGCCATCCAGGAAGCTCCTAGAACGAGTCCGGCCAGTTCTCCGACGGGAACTTGTTTTAATTGGGCACTGCGAATGGCAAATTGAAAACTGGCCAGGGCACTGGCAGAGTCGCGCGGACCAGAGAAAAAAGGACCGTCGGATGGCCGAAGCTTGTACAATGCTGCCGCCAGTGCGGGCAATTTTTCTTCCGTAATCTCTTTATTGAAGGTTCCGGCTGAAGCAGCATAATAACAGGTCGGGCAAACGATAATGGAATAATGAACCGGACTATCTCCTTTATAAACGGTATGAAAGTCAGGTTCCTTTTCTTCCACATACACCGATGAACTGCGAACTGCCAGGGAGGAAAACTGTGCCTGGCAGACAGGGCAGGAATACTTTCTAGGAAAGAGGGGTTTCACAGACAATTTACTCACCTCGTTCAAATTATTCGAAAAATATCCAGTTTGAACGATATAATGTAATTATAACCGTGTATTAGAGAACATGGGACACTCCGATGGTCCTAGGACAAGAGAATAATTTGGGACGTGTCTGAGCTTGGGGGGGGGCTAAGGCATGAAGATTAAAAACTTTATGAGCACCGATGTAGAGGTGCTCCGACCGGAAACTACGTTAAAGGAAACGGCGGCTATATTCCTGGAAAACAGAATTGATGGGGCGCCGGTACTGACCGGAAATAACCTGGTGGGGCTATTTACCAAGACTCACCTGGTCCGGGCTATAGCCCAGGGTATGAGTCTGGAAAGTACGGTCGGGGAAATGATGACCCGTGCAGTGAAGACTCTCACCGGGGAAGAGGATATCACCGCAGTGGACATCATGGAGACGGGCCGATACCCGGTGGTTGTAAACAACCGCGTGGTAGGCATTATAACTAAATCAGACATAATGGTGGCCCTGGAGGGAATTGTGGAGGAACTCTCCGGGCAGATGGAAACAGTTATCAATTCCGCCTATAATCCTATCGTGGCCATTGACCATCTGGGCATCATTCGTATTTGGAACAGGGCAGCGGAAAACATGACCGGGTATGAAAGAACCGAGGTACTGGGCAAGCATATCGTAGATGTCATACCTGAAAGTCAACTCCAGCATATCGTAGAGAGTGGACGCTGCGAATACGGCATCCGTCTATGTATCGGTGAACGTTCTTTCATTACCAATCGGGCACCCATTGTCAAAAATGGCGAAATTACCGGTGCCGTCGCCGTTCTCTATGATGTATCGGAGATTGAGAAGATCTCCCGGGAACTGGCCTATGTCAAAGGATTAAATTCGGAAATGGATGCTATTATTGATTCATCCTTTGACGGGCTCTATATTACCGACGCAGAGGGAATCACCATTCGCATTAATAAAGCCATCAAGCGGATGACCGGATTGGGCGAAGAAGAACTTTTGTACAAAAGTATGGAGGAGCTGGTTAAAACCGGGATTCTGTCCCGTTCGGCCAGCCTGCTGGTGCTGGAGAGTAAAGAACCGGTTACAACTACTCTTTTCACCGTGACGGGCAAGACTCTGCTGGTGAGTGCCACCCCGGTTTTTGATGAACAGGGCAATATTTTTCGGGTAGTGACCAGTGTTCGGGACATAAGCGAACTAAACATGCTCAAACAACGGGTAGAGCAACTGGAAGGTCTCAAGAGCCATTTTGAATTTCAGATGAATGAGATGAAGGCCAGGCTTTCAGGAGACCTGGTCTTTAAGAGCAAGGAAATGGAGAAAATTGTTTACCAGGCTATCAAGGTGGCCGATGTAGACTCGACCGTGCTCATTTCCGGCGAATCAGGTGTCGGCAAAGAAGTGATCGGGGAAATTATCCACCGCAACAGCACCCGTAAAGACGGTCCCTTTGTTAAATTGAACTGTGCAGCCATCCCTGAAAACCTTCTGGAATCAGAACTGTTTGGCTATGAACCGGGAGCCTTTACGGGCGCAAAAAGGGAAGGGAAACCCGGACTTTTTGAGGTTGCCGACGGAGGCACTTTGCTGCTGGACGAAATTGGGGATGTACCCTTGCATCTGCAGGTTAAACTCTTACGGGCCATTCAGCAAAGGGAAATTTTCCGCGTGGGTGGTACCAAGCCTATCCGCATTGATGTAAGGATCATTGCCGTTACCAATCAGGATCTGGAGGCTATGGTAAGGAAGGGCCAATTCCGTGAGGATCTGTTTTACCGCCTTAACGTTGTACCTATTCAGGTCCCTTCTTTGCGCGAGCGACTCGAGGATATCCCCTTGCTGGTCAGACACTTCCTGGCTAGTTTTAATCAGCGTTACAACCTGCGCAAGGAGATTGGCTCTGAAGTTGTCGAGGTTCTGCTGCGCTACGATTGGCCCGGCAACATCCGCCAATTGGAAAACCTCATTGAGCGCCTGGTGGTAACCACCAGCGCTGCCACTATCGAAGTTCAGCATTTGCCCGCCTATCTATTGGGGGTGAATAACGCAGATACTGCCGGGGATCATCAGCCGGTCAGTGTCAACAGCATTATTCCTTTGAAAAAGGCGGTCGAGGCGGTGGAAAGGATTCTTTTGGAAAAGACCTTTGCGGTGACCGGTTCCTGTCACAAGGCGGCTGAGCTGCTGGAAGTAGATGCCTCCACTATTTCCCGCAAGGCCAACAAATATAGGATAAGGCCTCGCCCGGCTGAATAGAAAAGGCCCGCCCCGGAGGGCGGGCCTTTTGGGGTATGGAGTTTCAGGGCAGCAAGACGGCCGGCTTTTCTTGGCAGCGTCCCTTCTTCAGGCATGGGGACGGTTCTTTTGCCTGTCTGTTAATTGGCTTTGTACAGGCAAAAGAACCGTCCCCATGCCTGTGCATTAAGAGAGGTGGACAGGCGGCCAGGGTAACCCGCCTGTCCGGGGTAAGAAGTACGTTAACTAGACATCCTGTTTGTTGGTGCGGACCCAGATTTTGTTCGCTTCCGCGGCTTTAACCAGCTCGTCGCGGAAATCGGGATGAGCAATGTTTATTAGTTCTTCGGCGCGTTGCCAGGTAGTTTTGCCCTTCATCATCGCCACACCGTACTCAGTAATGACATAGTAGTTGATGGAACGCGGTATGGTTACGATGGTGCCCGGTGACAGAGTGGGTACGATACGAGACTTGACCGTTCCATCTTTAAGCTTGGTTGTAGAGCTCAGGCAGATCATTCCCTTGCCTCCCCGGGAGCGGAACGAGGCAAAGATGAAATCCAATTGTCCCCCGGTGCCGGAAATCTGGCGTGGCCCGGAGGCCTCGGAGGCCACCTGGCTGTACAGGTCAACCTCGATGGCGTTATTAATGCCAAAGACTTTGTCATTTTGGGCGATAATAAACGGATCGTTGGTATAGTGGACGGGGTAGCTGGCACAGACCGGGTTATTATCCAGGAAGTTATAAAGCTTATCGGTACCCATAGCAAAGGTGTAGACTATCTTGCCCTTGTCGATGGTTTTACGCTTCCCGTTCACCCGACCCGACTCATGCATATCCACGAACGAGTCCACCAGCATTTCTGTATGAACCCCCAGATCTTTGAGGTCGGATTCGGCAATCATGGAACCAACTACATTGGGCATACCACCAATTCCCAGCTGCAGGCAGGCGCCATCTTCCATAAGGTCCATGACGCGCTTGGCAATCAACTGGTCCACCTCGGTTACCGGAACCGGGGGAAGATTCAGCAGCCCCTGGTTATTTTCGCTTTCCACGATATAATCTACCTGGGAAATGTGTACTGATTCGCTATTGCCGCCCAGGCAGACTGGAACCGAAGTGTTAACCTCAACAACCACTTTTTTCGCCTTGTCAATAACGTAAGAAGTTATTGAATTGGAGGTGCCCAGGTTGAAATAGCCATTGGCATCCATGGGCGCTACTAGTACGAAGGCTACGTCAATGTCCACAAATTCTTCGATTAATTTGCGGGCTTCGTGATAGGTTATGGGAATGTAGTTGCACAGGTTTTGGGTTTGCAGTGCTCGGGAAAAAGCGGAGAAATGCCAGTCATTAAAGCGAAAGTGTTTTCTCTCCGGGTCGGCTTTAACCGCTTCCGGAATCATGGTAATGGTAACAGCACGGATATTGACGTTCTCCAATTCATTGACTCGCCGGGCCAGGGCTGCATCAAGCTCCCTGGGCTGCATGACAAACTCACCATACTGTACCCAATCTCCCGACTTGACGACTTTGACAGCTTCATCTGCAGTAACCAGTTTCTCGCGATACTGATCATTGAGCAGATTATTAGATAATATAACTGCCATCCAAACAACCCCCTCTCTCAATCTTGACCCCCAAAAAACTCTGGAATAGTGGCACTTGATCCTTCTGCTTCCCTGGGAATATTTGATGAATCCTTCTCCGGGTATTAATGCCATCTTTCTCTATAGCAACCCGGCAGGAGTACCCAGTTTAAACTGGAATTACTTATCTACCCGAAGCCTATATAAACCACCTCCGGTTCATAACGATGTTCGCTTATCTATCATGCAAAATGTATGCCAGAGTGAGCGACTGCGGCAGGAACAATCAATCTGGAAGGGGTAATGGACACGGATACCACGGATATATTAGGATGTACGCGGATGTTAAGAAAGGTCTAAGTTGATATGATACAATAGTCCAAATTGTAGATGTCTGATAAAAATGACAATAATGTCCTAAGTAAAAGATCCTAGGTAATAAGAAAAGAGCAAAAGATGAAGCAGGGCGCTCGTATGCCAGGGATATACTTCCGAGAAGTGTTTTTTCCGCTCCAATCCTAAAAATATTCGTGTTATCCATGCTATCCCCAAATACCCGGGAAGCATCCCTTCTATTAAGAGATTATTATCCGTATAAATCCATGAAAATCCGTGTTATCCGTGTCTATTCGGACCTGCTCCCGAATATATATTGCAATTTCGCAACATGGTTATGCAAAAACGCAATAGCCCCGACGCGAAAATTGTCCAGAATAGAGGGGCATTGCATTATTGCATCAGCCGGTCCGGGTTTTTAAATTAACCATTTTGATGGTAAAATGATGGAGTGTAAGAATAGGCAAAGGAGTGCTCCCCCGGTCCGGAAACCGGGGGACGTTGCGGAGAAGGGAAGGTTGATTAGCCTATGAAAACCCTTTTTATTGCGGAAAAAAGGTATTATTCCGGGTCGGAACTGGCCCCCCACTGGATTTACAAAAACTATGGTTTGCTGGGGGATGCTGTGGTAGCCTTTATTGGGGAAGTAAATGTTCCCCAGGACCATATGCTGGATATTAGCGAAGCACAAGATCAAAGTTTCATTTATTCTCCTTTAATGCTGAGTTTTATCGTTGAACATTTTGACCATGATTTATCCAGGGCTATTTTTCGCCAACGTATGTTTCTGGTCTGCGTGAAAGAGGTGCTGGAGCAGCTGGACATTAAAGTAACCCGTCGCGGGGATAACCTTTTCGTAGGACGGGATAAGCTCTCCGTATCTATTGCAACAGTCACCTCCATATCCACTCTGATACACGTTGGCTTGAATATTGAGACCAGGGGAACTCCGGTTAAAACCTGCGGACTGAGAGAGCTGGGAGTGGTGGATATCCAATCCTTTGCAGAAAGCGTCATGCTGCGTTATAGTGTGGAAATGGAGCAGATTTATGAGGTCCGGTGCAAGGTCCGCTCCGTCTAAATGGGAAGGGAGATAGGGCAGTGGAAGCAGAAAACCGGGGCAAACTGGATTTGATAGCCTGCAAATCATTCCCGGCTGACCAGCAGCTAGTCTACATCGTAGATTTTTTAAACAAGACCCTGAAAAGCAAGGGACTCATCTTCGGTGTCAGCAAGACCAGGGAAAAAGAAGATGAAATGACCATTCACATTTATGAGATTTGACAGCAACGAGGTGGATTATGAGCAAAGAATTTAAAGACTTTTTAAAAGACCTGGTGAGTATAGTTGCCATTGCCTTTATCCTGGCCATGTTGTTACGCACTTTCGTTATCGAAGCTCGTGTCATTCCTTCCGGGTCAATGCTTCCCACCATTCAGCTAAAGGATCGGGTAATGGTAAGTAAATTTATCTACCATTTTAAAGACCCCCAGCGGGGAGATATTGTGGTTTTTGACCCACCGGCTACCTTAAACACCAACCAGGACTATATCAAAAGGGTCATCGGCCTTCCTGGAGAAAAAGTCGAAATGAAAAACGGCAAGGTATACATAAATGACCGGCCACTCAAGGAACCTTATCTTAGTGAACCCCTGAATTACGAATACGGTCCAGTAGTAGTACCCGAGAATTCTTTATTGGTTCTGGGCGACAATCGCAACCAGAGCTTTGACAGCCACTATTGGAATGCCTGGCTAACCTTTGACCGCCTTAAAGGGAAGGCTTTCGCCACTTATTGGCCGGTAGATCATTCGAAACTGCTGGAGCGGGGGGTAAGTTTTGAATGAGGATCTTGCTCACCAATGACGATGGGATCTATGCCGGTGGCCTGAACTGCCTGGCCGGGTTTCTGGGGAAAATAGCGGAGCTGTATGTAGTTGCACCTGACCGGGAACGCAGCGGAACCGGACATTCCATTACCGTTTTTGAACCAATTAAGGTGGTAAAGGCGTCTATTCCTGGAGCCCGGGAGGCCTGGATAGTCGCCGGAACTCCGGTGGATTGTGTCAAGCTGGCCCTAAATAGGCTGGTAAAGGATAGAATCGACCTGGTGGTTTCCGGGATCAACCATGGTCCCAACCTGGGAACGGATGTGCTTTATTCCGGGACGGTTTCAGCAGCAGCTGAGGGAGTATTACTGGGGATTCCTTCCCTGGCGGTTTCTCTGAACTCCTGGAATCAGGATGTGGATTTTAGCTATGCTGCTCGTTTCACTGCAGCGGTTGTTCAAACCCTGGAAAAGCATGGTTGGGAAAAGGAAACGCTTATCAATGTAAATATTCCAGCCCTCCCACCCCGGGAGATAAAAGGAATTCGCATCACCAGACTGGGAGTACGCAACTACCATAATATGTTTGATGAAAGGCAGGATCCGCGGGGCAATACCTACTACTGGATGGGTGGTGGGGTGGTTGACCAGGAACAGGATCCGGAATCAGACGTGGTCGCAGTGGAGCAGGGTTATGTAAGCATCACCCCCATTCATCTGGATCTTACCGATTATCGTTTGATGGAAGAATACCGCCGCTCCTTTGCCACCTATCTGGAGCCGGGTTGGGGTGGGGAGTAGACCGGAAGCAATGGCCTGACTCAGCCGGAAAAAGGGCCAAATCATGAAGGAATTAAGGCAAAAATGCTTTGATAGTTGAAAAAAAGTATAGTACCATTTTTACAGCTACGTAAATCAGAGGAGGTTATTTAATGAAGGTTTACCCAACGAGTAAAATTCGTAATATTGCTCTTGTTGGCCATGGGGGGACAGGCAAAACCTCACTGGCAGAAGCAATGCTTTTCAATACAGGGGCTACGAAGAGAATGGGTAAAGTTGATGACGGAAACACCGTTGCCGACTTTCTCCCTGAGGAGATTAAAAGGAAAATTACCATCAGCACTTCTCTGGTCCCTTGCGAATATCGGGATCATAAGATAAACCTTCTGGATACTCCTGGCTACTCCGACTTCTATTTTGAAGTGGTGGGGACGCTGCGGGTGGTTGATTCCATGGTGGTTTTACTATCTGCTACCGCCGGGGTGGAAGTGCAAACGGAAATCGTATGGCAGGACTATCCTGATATTCCCAAGTTGGCCTTTATCAATAAAATGGACCGGGAAAATGCAGATTTCTATAAAGTGTTGAAAGAGATGCAAGATACCTTCTCCGATAACCTAGTTCCGGTTCAGCTCCCCATCGGGGCCGAGGATAGTTTTAAAGGTGTGGTAGACCTTATCAGCATGAAAGCTCTGGTTTTTGAACCCGGCAGCGGGAAAGCAAGCGAGCAGGACATTCCCGCGGACATGTTGGACGAGGTGGAAACCTACAAGGAAGCTTTAATAGAAGCTGCAGCTGAAGCCAATGATGAACTTCTGACCAAATACCTGGAAGGTGAAGAACTATCCGACTCCGAGATTCGAGAGGGTATTAAAGAGGCTGCCGCCCAGGGTTCAGCCGTATTCGTATTCTGTGGCTCTGCTGCCAATAACATTGCCGTTAGCCCGCTTATGGATTTCATAGTTGACTGTGCTGCTACTCCTGATGTCAACCCCATAGTCAAAGGAAAGGACCTGGAAAGCGACCCCATGTCCGCTCAGGTTTTCAAAACCATTGCCGACCCCTACATCGGCAGATTGACTATGTTCCGCCTTTTTACGGGTAAAATGAAGAGCGAATCCACTGTCTATAATGCCAATAAGGAGAAAGAGGAGAAAATCAGCCAGATCCTGGTTATGACGGGCAAAGAGCAGGCCGGCATACCGGAACTCTATGCCGGGGATATAGCCGCAGTGGCCAAACTGGCTGTTACTTCGACCGGGGATACCCTCAGCACCAAGAGCAACCCGATTGTTCTGGAACCCATCGAGTTTCCCGTACCTACGCTAAGTATGGCTATAGAGCCCAAGAGTAAGGGTGATGAGGATAAATTAAGTGGTGCTATACAAAGGCTCCTGGAAGAAGACCCTACCATTTCCGTGGAGAAGAACACCGAAACCAAGCAAACCATCCTCAAAACCATGGGTGACGCCCACGTGGATATCCTAATAGAAAAATTGAGCCGCAAGTTCGGGGTAGATGTGGTCAGCCGGGAGATGCGCATACCCTACCGTGAGACCATTCGGGCTGCGGTAGAAGCCGAAGGCAAACACAAGAAGCAGACCGGTGGACATGGACAGTATGGTCATGTTTGGATCAAATTCGAACCTACCGAAGATGGACAGTTCGTTTTCGAGGAAAACGTTTTTGGAGGTTCCGTTCCTCGCAACTTCTTCCCCGCAGTAGAAAAGGGGCTGGTTGAGGCTATGGAAGAAGGTGTTCTGGCCGGGTACCCGGTAACCAATCTGAAAGCCACTCTGTACGACGGTTCCTACCATTCGGTTGACTCATCAGAAATGGCCTTTAAGATGGCAGCTCGCTTGGCCTTCCGCAAGGGATTGGAGGCAGCCAAGCCGGTATTGCTGGAACCGGTGGTAAACGTACAAATCGAAGTTCCCGAGACCTATATGGGTGACATTATCGGTGATTTGAACAGCAAGCGTGGTCGGGTACTGGGAATGGAACCAGTGGGAAACAAACAGATGATCAAGGCCCAGGTACCCCAGGCAGAAATGGCTCGCTATGCCATTGATTTAAAATCCATGACCCAGGGACGGGGAAAATTCAGGATGGAGTTTTCTCACTATGAGGAGGTCCCGCAGCAAATCGCTGACAAGATTATTGAAAAGGCCCGGCAGGAAAAAGAAGAACGGGATAAATAAAACCGGAAAACCATCAAGAGGGCCTGCGGCCCTCTTGATTTCTATATACGCCATTTCAGGTGGTCATACAGAGGATCGTCAGGCGTTGCATTATCGATAAAATAGTAATGATAATGATTGTTCCTATTCTTGCGGCGCTCACCAGTCTGCTCTGCCAGTAAATAGTAGATGCAAACCACTATGGCGGTACTGCTAAGAAAGATGGCGGGAAGGTAAGCTATTCGGTGGGTTATTAGTATTCCCAGCCAGGAAAACTGCCAGATCAAAAAGCTTACCCCGAGAAAAGCTATAGTGATAATAATATTCATAAAGTTAGTGACCTCCATCGCCGAATCTTACCACTGAGTATTGCCAGTAAGCAGACTTTTTCATACTTCACCGCCGCCAAATTAATAGTGGGGAATTTAGCTTTCAGGAGGTGCGGATGGCTGGCCAATCGGCTCAAGTCCTTTACTGATGTTAAAACAACTGCAATACTACTTTGATTTTCACTGGCCCAACCTGTTTAGCCCGGAATACCTGCCTTATATTCTCAAGGCCATACTAATCCTGGTATTGTTTATTGTTCTGGAACGGGTCATCACCTGCATTATAGCTCGCCGTCTGTTAACCTTTATGGAGAAAGAAGGACTCGACTCCGGCTATCGTTTTTTGCAGGCCTTTATTCGCCCTCTGCGCTATTTGATCCTTCTGGCGGGTGCCTATGTAATCATTCGCTACTTGCCCCTGGCGGCAGGACCGGAACAGGCCCTGGTTAAAATCTGTCGGCTTTTACTGGTTTTGATTTTCATGTGGTGGTTATACAACATCAGTGGCAGCAACTCGCTGATGTCCGGTGAGCTGCAAGAAAAACTCCACATAGATAGCAGACTGATTCCCTTCTTTTCCAAGGTGGTTCGCTTTATTATCGTTGCGCTGGCCCTGGTGCTGGTACTCAAAGAGCTGGGCTATGATGTCAATGGTTTTATTGCCGGGCTGGGACTGGGAGGATTAGCCTTTGCCCTGGCGGCCAAGGATGCCCTGGCCAATATCTTCGGTGGGATTGTTATCATTTTAGAGAAACCCTTTTCCATAGGAGACTGGGTCTTCACCCCCAGCGTCGAAGGTACTGTAGAGGATATATCCTTTCGCAGTACCCGCTTCCGAACCTTTGCCCAGGGCCTGGTTACCGTTCCTAATTCAACTCTGGCCAATGAACCCATAACCAATTGGTCGCGCATGGGGAAGCGGCGGGTTAGTTTTCACCTGGGGTTGTCCTACCAGACTACATCGGAACAAATGGCTGGTATAATACCCAAAATCAGGGCTTTACTACAGGAACATCCCGGAGTTCATCCCGAGACTATTATGGTCTCCTTCGAAAACTTTTCCGCAAGCAGTCTTGATATTCTGGTTTACTACTTTACGCGCACCACCAACTGGGATGAACACCTGGCGGTTAAAGAAGAGATAAATTTGAGCATTATGCGCCTGCTGGAAGCCGAGGGCGTCTCCATAGCATTTCCCAGTCGCAGCATTTACCTGGAAAACAAATGAGGGACATGGCTCCGGTCTTCTTCTACACCCAAAACAGTATGATCAAGCCGTATATAAAGAACCTGCATGTCTCCCCGCTGGGACTGACCTACTTTGATCGGGTGGAGATTGCCAAATAATAATCCGCAGGCATAAATAAAAAATCGGGGATGGGGAGCAAGACCTCATCCCTGATTTTTTTCACATAAAGTGATCTGAAAGTCGTTATCGCACTCTGTATCAAGGCAGAAAAAACCCCTCTGGAAAGCAGCACTGGAACAGGAAAACGATCCCTGCTTTGGGCATATCTACATGCCATGCAAAACGCTTTACTGGCAAAGAATAAGACTATATTATGATTTACTGGAGGGATAGAGATGATTGGTACAGTAAAATGGTTTGACGACACCAAAGGCTACGGATTCATAGAGAGTGAAAATGGGACGGATGTTTTTGTTCACCACTCGGCCATTCAAAGCACCTCATTCCGGACTCTGAGTGAAGGGCAGAAAGTAAAATTCGACGTTACTTCCGGACCCAAAGGCCAGCAAGCCGCTAACGTCCAGATACTCTAAGGGGGAAGCAAAGACCGGCGGCTTTAAAGTTTTTCTCCATACTGATTGACGCCGCTGGCTGGTCTCGCTTTAGCTTCTTCAATAGAAAAACAAAAAACCGCGGGAACTCCGCGGTTACTTGTTTTTTATCATGGCAGGGGAGACAGGAATCGAACCTGCAGCCCCCGGTTTTGGAGACCGGTGCTCTGCCAATTGAGCTACTCCCCTATGCCTTCAGCAGAGACTATTGTAACACATTCTCCTGGGGGCTTCAAGGAATTTGTGATGGCAATCTGATTGTAATCGTCGAACAGTCCGGCGAAAAAACATGGGATCAATTTTGTTGGTCTTTACATAGTAATATTGACAACAACAAGAACAAACTCGCATCTCCATTTCAGCAGCTTGAACCCTGTTTTAAATAGCGATATTATGAAGATGTTTGTTCACGGCATATTTGCCATGAGCATATATTGGAATGGGGACACACCTTCCTGCGGAGCGCTTTTGGTCCTTTGGCAGTGTACGATAAGGGCGGAGATGGTTCGTGTTAGTAAGGAATGTCCCCGGTAAAATTTTGCCTCCGGTGGGGGCGCTTAATATTAAAGGCGGTGAAGCAATTTTGATGAAGGTTTTGGTGCTTATGGGGGGCACCTCGGCAGAAAGGGAAGTCTCGCTTCGCAGCGGAAGCAATGCCGCTGCAGCCCTGCAGGAGAAGGGCTACCAGGTGGAAACCCTGGATCTTGGCAACAACAACATTGATCAAATAAAGCAAACTGCACCCGATGTGGTGTTTATCGCCCTGCACGGCCAAAACGGTGAAGATGGGACGGTGCAGGGATACCTGGAATTACTGGGAATTCCTTATACGGGTTCAGGGGTGGCTACCAGTGCCATCTGTATGAACAAAGTTTTGACCAAAAAACTACTTGGTTACGATGGATTACCTACCCCTGATTACGTGGTTATAGAAAAAAACGGCTTCCAGAAAAGTGGCCTGGGGGTAGACTGTCTGATAGATAATCTAGGCCTTCCCCTGGTGGTAAAAGCAGCTACTCAAGGTTCCAGTATCGGAACCTATATCGTGAGCAGTCGGGAAGAGATCTTGCCTGCCATTCTGGAGGCATTTGCATTTGACAACCAGGTTCTGTTGGAGAAATTTATTGATGGGGTTCTGCTTACGGTCAGCATTCTGGGCAATGATGACCCGCTGGTACTGCCTATCATTGAGATCGTGTCCCAAAACGAGTTTTATGACTATGAATCCAAATATACTCCGGGCATGAGCGATCATATTATTCCTGCGCGCATCAGCGCGGAAGCTGCGCAAAGAGTTAACCAGATAAGCGAACAAGCCTACCGTTTAATGGGTTGTCGGGGTTTTGCCCGGGTCGACCTTATTGTAGACCGGAAGGGCCAACCCTATATCCTTGAACTTAACACCATCCCCGGTCTGACCGAGACCAGCCTGGTACCCGATGCCGCCAGGGCAGTAGGCATCGATTATCCGGAACTAATTGAGCGTTTGGTAAATCTGGCCCTGCCAAAATAGCAGGAATTTGCCCAGTTGTTGACGAATAATCATAGCAAACTAAAGTAAGCGGTGTTTGCTTATGACGAATTTTCTCCCTGCCGGCATTATTAATGAAACAATCAGTGAGGTCTGCCAGAAGGCTACCCAACTCCGGGAAGAAACGGATCCCGAACGGCTGCGCAAGGGTTTGGTTGAGATCGAGGAAATTGCCCTGGAGTTGGCACTTTTTCTGGAAAAGATGAGCTGTCAACCGCTCATCTTCACCGGACCGGGAACTACCGAAGAGGTGATTAAACGTCTGGACTGGGCCCTGGCCTTTAGCGAAGAAATCGATCCCATGGAAATAGTGCGCTGCCAAAAAGAGGCGACTCGGCACAAGAGCACCCGCTAGGCTAATGAAAGAGCCCTGGGCTTTGTCCTCAGGGCTTTTGCTATTCTGTCATAAGCAAATGACTAAAAAGCAAGCTTTTGCTGGAGTGCGTCGAATTTATACAGAACGGCGGAAGAATAGTGCAATCTGCTATAATTGGGTAAGCAAAATGGGGGCGATAGGAAATGGATAAGACTATGCAAGCAATCAAAAATAAGGTTTTAGATGGCCAGCGCTTAAGCCGTGAGGAGGGGATCTATCTCTACCGCCAGGGGGACCTGCTGGAGATGGGTGCATTAGCCCGCCACAAAAAGAGACAGGCTTCCGGGCAACATGTTTTTTTCAATGCCAATCGCCATATGAACCTCACTAATATTTGCGTATCCCGCTGCCGGTTCTGTGCCTTTGGAGTGGATGTCGGCAGTCACCGCGGACCCTATTGCATGACCGTTGAGGAGGCCTTTGAATATGGTGCCGCGGCTGTCCCTTTGGGGATAACTGAATTTCACGTCGTGAGCGCGCTTCATCCCACCATGCCCTTTGAATATTACGAAGAAGTGGTTAAGAGGCTGCACCAGGCCTATCCTGAAATTCTTATTCAGGGATTTACAGCGGTGGAAATATTCTATTTTGCGCAGATTAGCGGTCTGAGCGTACGCCAGGTATTGCAAAGGTTGAAGGATGCTGGACTGGTAGCATTACCAGGGGGGGGCGCAGAAATCCTCAAGGACGAAATTCGCCGCGAATTGTGTCCCCGCAAGGCCATGAGCGCTGAATGGCTGGAGGTACATCGGACGGCCCACCAACTGGGCTTGAAAACCAACTGTACTATGCTTTATGGGCACATAGAGAGCGTGGAAGACCGCATCGATCACCTGTTAAGCCTGCGCGATCTACAGGACGAAACCGGCGGTTTTAAGGCCTTTATTCCCTTGCCTTTTTTACCGGAAAACACTGAACTGACGAATGTTAAACGGACCAGTTCCCTGGATGATCTGAAAACCATCGCTATTTCCCGGCTTATGCTGGACAATTTTGAGCATATAAAAGCTTTCTGGATCATGATGGGAATTCCCATTGCTCAGATTGCTTTGGAGTTTGGTGCTGACGACCTGGATGGCACGGTGGTGGAGGAGAGGATTATGCATGCCGCGGGAGCGGAAACGGAGAAGGGACTATCCCGCCAGCGCATAATTGAACTGATACGGGAAACCGGGTATATCCCCACTGAGCGGGACACCCTTTACAATATAATTCGCACTTATTAGATAGACACGGCAACCTTAATGGTGGACCGGCACTTACCTTAAGTGCCGGGGCACAAGGGGATAACACGGATTGGTTGGATTTACACGGATTTGGTTAGTGAAAGGTGTTAAGGAGTTAATCGAGCTGCTTGACCCGGGGAGACAATAGACACGGATAAACAAAGATTTGTTTCGGGGTAGGAGGGGAGTATTTATGAGACCCAGGGTCGGACATATTCAATTTATCAACTGTTTTCCTTTGTTTTACGGCTTAATCGAAAAGAAGTTCCTCCTGGAGATTGACCTGGTGAAAGGCAACCCCACTGATCTTAACCGCATGCTGGAGGCCAATCTTTTGGACTTAGGGCCTATCTCATCTATTGCTTATGCACGCAACTACCGGGAATATGTGCTCATGCCGGAGATTTCGGTTAGTGCAGATGGCGAGGTTAAAAGCATTTATCTCTTTTCCAAGGTGCCTATTGAGAAATTGCACCGTAAAAGAATTGCTCTTACCAATATTTCTGCTACTTCTCAAGCTTTGCTGAAGATTATTATGGCCCGCTACTATAACCTGGTACCGGAATACTTTGTTTCTGCTCCGGAACTGGGGGCCATGCTGCTGGAGGCGGATGCCGCTCTATTGATTGGGGATGATGCCTTGCGGGCCAGGTATAAAATGCAGGATCGTCTCTATGTTTACGACCTGGGGCAGGAGTGGAAAAAGTTTACCGGTTTGCCCATGGTATTTGCAGTGTGGGCCATACGCCGGGACTATGCCCGGGAACATATGGAAGAGCTGCGGCTTATCAAGCAGACTTTTATAGATTCTTTTAGATTTAGCCTGGAAAACATAGAGGATGTAGCGGCCAAAGCTGCTCAATGGGAGGATTTTCCTGCCCAGTACCTGGTGGATTACTTCCGGAGTCTGCGCTTTGATTTTGATACCCGGCAACAAGAAGGTCTGAGCGAGTACTATCGCCAGGCCAAAAACCAGGGTGTTCTGGAGGAGGTAGCTCCGCTGGAGTTTTTGGAGATCTAAGGAAAGGGGACACACCTTCCCCCGTTAGTTTTTAATCAATGGTAAGCGCCTGGTCCTGTGGCAATGCCAAGCAGGTGCTGGAGATGGTTCCGGTTAGTAAGGAATGTCCCCGATTGTGTGGGACACACCTTCCCCCGTTAGTTTTTAATCAATGGTAAGCGCCTGGTCCTGTTGCAATGCCAAGCAGGTGCTGGAGATGGTTCCGGTTAGCAAGGAATATCACCAATTGTGTGGGATAAACCCTTTCGCTGGTGGTTAAAGGATTGTGAATATATGGCAGAGGCAAACTATAAACGTATACTGGAAGAGGTGTTGGCGGGGCGGCGTATGAACGATGAAGAGTTTTTGCTGCTTTATCGGGAAGCGGATCTGCCCTTACTGGGCCAGGCGGCTACAGCGGCACGCCGGGCTCGGTTTGGAAATGATCTATGTACTTTCGTTATCGACCGTAATATCAACTATACCAACATCTGTTCATGTCAATGCAAGTTTTGTGCATTTTATCGCCGCCCGGAGGATGCCGATGCTTATGTCCTGGATCAGGAGACATTGTTTGCAAAAATTGAAGAAGCCCTGCAACTCGGCGCCAGCCAGTTGATGATCCAGGGTGGCCTTAATGAGAACCTTACTATTGATTTCTTCGAGTCCATGTTCCGGGATATCAAATCCCGCTATGATATTGTAATTCATTCCCTCAGCGCCCCGGAAATTTCATATATAGCGAAAATATCGGGGCTGACCATCCGAGAAACTCTTAAGAGATTACAGCAGGCGGGATTGGATTCACTCCCGGGCGGGGGAGCTGAAGTACTGCATGATACGGTACGCTCCTATATTAGTCCCAATAAAATTAGCAGCCGGGAATGGCTGGAGGTAATGAGGACGGCCCACCAACTGGGGATGGAAAGCACCGCTACCATGATGATGGGCAGTATAGATACCCTGGAACAGCGCCTGACTCATCTGCAGGCCATCCGCGATCTACAGGATGAAACCCGGGGATTCCGGGCTTTCATCCCGTGGACCTATCAGCCGGGGAATAATGAGCTTATGGGAAGCAAGATTTCTTCTTTTAACTATTTGAAGTTTTTGGCCCTGTCCCGGCTTTATCTGGATAATTTCCCGCATATCCAGGGTTCCTGGGTAACCCAGGGCAAGGCTATCGGCCAGCTCACTCTGTTTTTTGGCGGGGATGACCTGGGGAGTATTATGATCGAGGAAAACGTGGTGCGCTCGGCTGGGGTTCATTACCGCATGCAGGAGCAGGAAATGGTCGAACTTATTCGTGGGGCCGGGCGTACCCCGGCATTAAGGGATACAAGGTATAATATTAGAAAGATGTATTAAGGAATGGGGACACACCTTCCCCCGTTAGTTTGTTATCAATAGTGAGCGCTTGGCCTTGCGGCAATGCCAGGTAGGGCTGGAGATGGTTCCTGTTAGTAAGGAATGTCCCCGATGGAATGGGGACACACCTTCCCCCATAATTTACACGTTTACAATCATTCAAGGAGATGTTACCAATGAACATACCCCAAGCAGATTTTGCTTTAATCGGTGGGTCCAGTACACTGAGCATAGAATTTCCTGAGGCACTGCACCTTGACTATGTGCGCGTGGTGCAATCCGGCCTGAAGTTTGCAACACCTTATGGCACCAGCCCGGAATTCAAATATCTTTTTCTAAAAGGTCCGGACGGGCAAAAACGTATTTTAACCTGCAGAATGCACGGCTGGCGTAAAGGAGTTAGTCGCGCTGACGCGTCCCGGCAGATATTCTGGGTTTTCCGCGAAGCAGGAGTCAAGAAGATACTTGCCGAAGGTGGAGTAGGAGGGATTAACCACCTGCTCAGGCCCCGGGACCTGGTGGTGCCTCATGACTACATGGACTTTTCCATGCGCAAGGACGTGGGCCTGGATGACCAACACCTGCTCATTATGCGGGATTCTCTTTGCCCGGATATGCGCAGCCGCCTGGTGCAGGTTGCTGAGCGACTGAGCGAGGGAAGGGTTTTTGACCGGGGTATTTACGTAAATACCGATGGCCGCCATTTCGAAAGCCCGGCTGAGGTGAATATGTTCAAAGTCGGCGGAGGAGACATCGTTGGTCAAAGCATTTGTCCGGAGGTTTACCTGGCCAGGGAAATAGGTGCCTGCTATACTGGCTTATACCTGGTGGTCAATTATGCTGAAGGCATTATCAGCCCCTGGGAACACCAGGAACTAAAAGATATCTTTTATTCCGAAAGCCTGACTTTGGGCAGGATTCTACTGGACCTTTTTCAGGAATTGCCGATAGAACAGGAATGTCAGTGTCCCCACTTGCGTAAAGAAACCCTGCTAAGAACAATATATACCTGATATACCAAACTTTAATCGGGAGGTAAATGATGGCGGAAAAGAGCGGAAACAGTTCTCTGACCAAACTGATTATTCTAATAGTTATCCTCAGTGTACTGTCGGTATTAGCCGGCCTTTATGTGGACTGGCTGTGGTTTGACTCCATCGACTTTGGCAAAGTCTTTACAGTGGTACTGGTTAACCGCGTTGGGTTGTACGTGCTCTTCTTTGTACTGACCTTGGTACTCTTTTATTTAAACCTGCGCCTGGCCGCTCGCAACGCCGGAACGGATGACCGCCCCGAAGAAACGGATGAAGGACGGGAAATCATTTATCTGCACCCGGAACGTACCCCCTGGCAAATGTTTATGCAGGGTAAGTACTCCCGCTGGATTTTCCTCGGGGTAAGTGTGGTAGCCGCACTGCTGGTCAGTTCAGTAGCTGCGGATAACTGGATTACTGTCCAGCAATTTCTCCACCGGGTTACTGCTGGCACCAGCGACCCCATCTTTCATAAAGACATCAGCTTCTATTTTTTCAATCTGGCCTTTTATCACTTTATCTATGACAGCCTCATGCTTCTCCTGGTACTCCTTACCGTGGTGATGGGGATTCTCTACCTGTTTAACGCCTCTACCGATCTTCTCACCGGGGATTGGCGTGAATTTACTTTTGCCAAGCGACATATTGCTATTTTGCTGGCCCTGATTTTCGCACTGAAAGGATTGGGCTACTGGCTGGCCCAATACGATATCCTCTTTTCACCGGCTGGGATAGTTTACGGGGCGACCTATACGGATATACATGGACGATTGCTGGCCTACAAAGCATTGATGGTTATTTCCTTGATCGTTGCCGTGGTGGTTCTGGCCAACGTTTTCGTGCGTCGGCTGCGCTGGGTATTGATGGGAATCGGTGCCTGGGTGGTCCTGGCCCTGGTGCTGAACGGAATCTATCCGGCCGCCTTGCAGAATTTGGTGGTCAAACCTAACGAGTTCAACAAGGAACGCCCCTATATAGAAAATGCCATCCAGTTTACCCGCCAGGCCTATGCCCTGGACCGCGTGCAAAACCGTGATTTCAATATCGACTACGACCTGGACATTAGCAGTCCCAGCAATCAGGATACAGTTAACAATATTCGCCTTTGGGATTGGCAGCCCATTACCACCACCTATCAGAATCTGCAGCAACTACGCCCTTATTATGTTTTTAACGATGTGGATATAGACCGCTACGTGGTGGATGGACGCTACCGCCAATTAATGTTGTCAACCCGGGAGCTTGATCAGGGAGAACTCCCTGAGGATGCCCAGACCTGGATCAATCAGCGGCTTATGTATACCCATGGCTATGGAATGGTGGTTAGCCCGGTAACCGAGGTGGCCGAGGAGGGCTTCCCTGAGTTCTTCGTTAAAGATGTGCCCCCGCGTTTTAGCACTAACCTCAAGGTCACCCGTCCGGAGATTTATTTCGGGGAGCGAACTGCACCGTATGTTTTCGTGGATACCAACCAGAAGGAATTCGATTATCCTATGGGGACCACCAACATGTATACTAAATTCCAGGGAGAAACCGGAATCAAGGTGGGATCATTTGGCCGGCGCCTGGTCCTGGCCTGGGTATTAAAAGATTACAAGGTCTTGCTTTCCAGTGATGTAACCAGCAACAGTCAGCTGTTGATTAACCGGAATATTAAGCAAAGGGTCAACAAAATTGCCCCGTACCTCCAGCTCGATGATGATCCCTATATCGTTATCAACAATCAGGGAAAACTCTACTGGATACTGGATGCCTATACCTATACCGACAAATATCCCTATTCAAAGCCATTTGATAGCTTCCGTCACAATTACCTGCGCAATGCAGTAAAAGTTACCTGTGATGCTTACAGTGGGGAAATGAATTTCTACGTTGCCGATGCCAGCGATCCGCTCATAAAATCCTACAGCCGCATTTTCCCGGGCCTCTACCGCCCGCTGGCAGAAATGCCGGAGGACCTGCGGGCCCACATACGTTATCCGGTGGATTACTATTCGGTACAAGCGGAAATGTATAAGACTTTCCA
>CAZLYH010000024.1:0-24917 GCA_964563775.1 uncultured Syntrophomonadaceae bacterium
AGCGGCTCAACCGTGGCCAACAATTCCACCGTAACCCTGTCCACCACTAGTGCCGGCGCGACCATTTACTACACTACCGACGGCAGCGATCCGACTATCGGCAGTGCCAGCGGAACCAGCGTAGTCATTACCGGTACCCCTGAAACTTCCGTAACCGTTAAGGCTATGGCGATCGCCCCGGGAATGGCCAATAGTGGGGTAGCTGCTTTCATCTATCATCTCCAATCCCAGACGGCAGCTCCGACCGCCTCACCACCCGACGGCTCATTGGTTATCGACAACACCACCGTAACCTTGGAACATCCTTCGCCCAATGCGGTAATTTACTATACCACCGATGGCAGCGCGCCAACTACATCCAGTCCCAGCGGCACCAGTGTAATAATCACCGGTTCGGTGGGAGCTACCATTACCGTTCAAGCCCTGGCAGTTGCACCGGGAATGGAAAACAGCAATATTGCCGCCTTCAGTTACACCATAGCCCAGCACGTTGAAGCCCCCACGGCCTCACCAGCCAGTGGTACGACCGTCGCCAACGGAATAACGGTAACCTTGTCAACTACTACCGCCGGAGCAACCATTTACTACACCACTGATGGCAGCGAGCCCACCAGCGGCAGTGCCAGCGGCAACAGTGTGACCATCAGCGGAATACCCGAATCTATGGTAACCGTTAAAGCCTTCGCCACCGCACCTGGCATGGTGGATAGTTCCATAGAGACCTATACCTATACTCTGCAGCCCCTTACCGAAACACCCACAGCAATACCGCCCAGCGGTTCAGTAGTAGTGAATAATACCACCGTAACCCTGCTGACCAGCCTGCCCAATGCTGCCATCTACTACACCCTGGACGGCAGCGATCCCACCACCAGCAGCGATAGCGGCAGCAGCGTAATCATCAGCGGAGCACCGGGAGATACCGTAACCTTAAAAGCCTTTGCGGTGGCCCCTGAACGGGAAAACAGCGACATCGCTACCTTTACCTATACCATCGGTCTTCCGGCTGAGCCACCCACAGCCTCCCTCCCCAGCGGCACGACCGTGGCCAACAACACCGTGGTGGACCTGTCATCCACTTCCCCCAATGCCACCATCTACTATACCCTGGATGGCAGCGTTCCCACCCAAAACAGTTTAAGCGGCAGCAGTGCCACCATCAGCGGAGCTCCCGCAGCTACGGTTACGCTCAAGGCTATGGCCATGGCCCCAGGCATGGCTGATAGTGACATAGCCACCTTCACCTATTATCTTCAGCCCCAGGCAGCCTCTCCTACAGCCATACCAGCCAGCGGCTCAACCGTAGAAAACCATACCACCGTGACCCTGACGACTACGACTGTCGGTGCCACCATCTACTACACCACTGACGGCAGTACCCCGACCACCAGTAATACCAGTGGTACCAGCGTGGTTATCACCGGAGCATCCGGTTTAACGGTAACTATCAAGGCTTTCGCAGCCGCACCGAGTACGGTTGATAGTGATGTGGCGGTATTTACCTACCGAATCCGCAGCAGCTCCAGCGGTGGAAGTTCGAGCGGCAGCGGCAGCAGCAGCGGAACCCGGCCCACCGGTATACTGGTAACACCCCCTGGTGGCAGCTTTGGAGAACAGGGAGTAACCCTCACTTTCCCGGCCGGAGCGGTGGAAGATGATATCCGCGTGCAGATAAGAGAAGTCAGTCGGTTGGCGGGTAACCTACCGGACAACAGCCAGCTGTTAAGCCGGATTTTGGATATTACCAAAGACAAATCCGGCCACTTTTCGCAGCCGGTGACCATTACCCTGACCTTTAACAATTCCGGGATTGACCCGGATGAATATGACATCGCTATTTACTACTATGACGAAGATAGGGGTAAATGGATAGCTTTGGACAACATCAAGCTAAACTTTAAGACCGGCACCATCAGCGGTAATACCAATCATTTCACCAAGTTTGCTGTCATAGCTTCGCCTAAGGTTGTTCAGGAAGAAAAACCAGTTAACCCTGAACCCCCCCAGCCGACCATAAATGTTCCCCGCGATATTTCCGATCACTGGGCCCAAGACAGCATTAGGAAAACGATTAATGCCGGCGTGGTATCCGGTTACCCCGATGGAACTTTCCAGCCGGATAAGGCCGTTACCCGGGCTGAGTTTACAGTGATGCTGGTCAAAGCCTTGCAGTTGGAAGTAAAAGCGGGGAAATCTTTCACTGATACAACTTCCCACTGGGCCAAGGATAGTTTGTCCACCGCTGCCGCCCACAGGATAATCAGCGGCTATGACGAAAACACCTTCGGTCCCGATAATCTAATTACCCGGGAACAGGCAGCGGTAATCATCGCTCGTGCTGCCCAGCTGGCAGAAGTGACCGGCTGGTTGGACTTCACTGACAGCCAGGCCATCTCGGCCTGGGCCAAACCCCGCGTAGCCGCAGCCGTAAAAGCCGGTTTCATCAGCGGCTATCCTGATGGCAGCTTCAAACCCCAAGGCGACACCACCCGAGCAGAAGCGGCGGTTATTATCAGTAAACTGCTGAGGTGACACGGGGACGGTCCTTTTGTCACATTATTTCTCTCAGGTTAGTTCGATTGGGTGAGGCGGAACGTCCGAGATTGCTGAAAAAGTATCATTAGTTTCATCCTGAGGAGCTGCAGACGACGAAGGATCTCTTTTGGAAGTACCTAATAATGGGCCTTCCGCTAAAGAGATTCTTTGCTATCGCTCAGATGACACGCAATAGAGCACTTTTTCGGTGGTCTCTGGACGGTCCGAGACCACTGAAAAAGTACCCTTTGAATGCCATTTTCATCTATAAGGAAAAAGTCTGCTATCAGAGATTGCCATTATTAAGGCTTTCTAGAGAACGCCTTTTATTGGTGTAAAGCCCTGGATTCACAATTTCACGACTTTTTCAGTGGTCTCGGACGGTCCTTTTGTCACGTATATTTCACGCAGGTTAGTTCGATTTGGATACTAATCGCTCAACAACTCCCCGGTTTACGCCTAATAATTCAGCAATCTTTCGAATTGATAGGTCCGTATTTGACCGCAATTCCTGAATGACCTCATTACGCATTACCCGATCTTCATTTATCGCTTCCCGGGCCGCTCCTGGCCATTTCTTCGCCAGATACTCTTCAAGATATATACGCCCATCCTCAAGCGTTTTAATCATTTCTTCATCTTCATCTATGTGGTTCGCCTCGTCCCGCTCATTTGAAAAACGTTTAAATTCCTGAATTGCTTCGTTCAAGTTCCCTCCAATCATCCCTAAAATGTATCGTACTTCCGCAATCGTTATCTCTTCTGGACTCACATAGCTTCGGTAACTGCTCCATTCGTATTGATCAGGTTTTGCAACGATTTTTGCTTTCACAGGATTGTTGTGAACATACCGTATTGCTGACATCAAATACCGTTCATCCTCGATAGGCTCGCTTTTAAAACGATCCTGGAATACATGTCCAACCCGATTGTATTTGACATTAAAAAACATGGCATAGCTAGTAGCTATGCCTTTCATTATTGTTGATAGCTCGTTTTGGTCGTCACGTAGGACTAAATGTATGTGGTTATCCATCAAGCAATAAGCATAGATTAATAGTTGCGTTTCCGTCTTTTTCTTTAATAAAATATCAAGAAATCGCTGATGGTCACCATCATCCAGAAAAATCTTTTTCCGTTCATTCCCGCGAAGCATGATATGATAACAACCGGATGCACTGTATCTCCTCTGCACTCTGCCCACTGGATAACCCCCTAACCTGTTTCCCTAATATACCATTTGGTAAAATGGGTGTCAAAAGGACCGTCCCCATGTCACCTTGTCCGGTTGTAGTGGTAGTAGAATATCACATATAAAAGTACCACAATGGCAATACAATAACCCAGCAGGTCATAGGGATTTACCGTCACTACCGGGCCGAAAGTTGAACCAAAGAGCACAACCACAGCCGCCAGTAATAGACTGCTGACCATGGCAGCATAGGATGCTTTACCGGCAATATAATAAGTTCTCTCATCATAGGGATTCAGACCCTTAGCCTGCATCTCCTTGATGTTCTTTTGTTTAAGATAGCGGGCAACAGATACGCCCACAGCCCCTCCGATTAAACCTGTTCCAAAACCAGGACTGACATAAATCAGTTGCCATAAGCCGAGTCCGACCAGGACAGCTATAGTTAACCAAAAGGCAGCAGCGCTTTGTTTGTTAAACATATTAATCATCTCCTTTCTCATCAAAGATAAATACTTCCTCGATAGTTAGATTAAAAGCCCTGGCCAGGTTATAGGCCAGAGAAATTGACGGGTTATACTTCCCCTTTTCCAGTGATATAATTGTCTGCCGGGAAACGCCTACTATTACAGCCAGATCTTCCTGGGTAAGATTATTTTGTTCTCGAAGTTCACGCAGGCGATTTTGCAATCTACAGCACCACCTTTAAGTAAAGCTAACTTTACACATAGATTAGTTTAATCCCAAGAAGATGTCAAGCTAGTTTTACATGCTAACTGCAATGAAAAAGAACCTTTCCGAGAACTAATGATGTTTCCCAGATGGTTGGTTCCGGACAATCTGCCCCCATGATTCATTCAGCGGAAAATTAGCTCTTCTCATTAGGGTGACAAAAGGACCGTCCCCATGTCACCTACAAAAAGAAAAAGGAGGGTTTTAACCCTCCTTTTATGGTTTAATTTGAGGCATGAGGGACAGCGGAACTGTCCCCTGGTCCCTACATCATGCCGCCCATGCCGCCCATACCGCCGGCGCCACCAGCCATGGCTTTCATTTCATCTTTGTTGGGGATTTCGCTGACTACCGCTTCGGTGGTCAGCACCATGCTGGCGATACTGGCCGCATTCTGCAGGGCAGAACGGGTCACCTTGGCCGGATCGATGATACCGGCGCCAATCATATTCTCGAATACTCCGGTCAGAGCATTATAGCCAATACCCCGGTCAGCTTCTTTAACCTTTTCTACGATTACTGAACCTTCCACTCCGGCATTATTGGCAATCTGCCGCAGGGGCTCTTCCAGGGCTTTCTTGACCAGCTTCACACCGGTAGCCTCGTCGCCCTCGGAGTCCAGCTTGTCGATGGCAACGATAATGTTGATAAAAGTAGCTCCACCGCCGGAAACGATGCCTTCCTCAACTGCCGCCTTGGTAGCTGCCAGGGCATCTTCGATGCGGTGTTTGCGCTCTTTAAGCTCAGTCTCGGTCGCAGCCCCCACCTGAATGATGGCTACCCCGCCGGATAGTTTGGCCATGCGTTCCTGCAGCTTTTCGCGGTCATATTCGGAATCAGTTTCCTCGATCTGGGTTTTGATGTTGGCAATTCGGGCCTTGACATCGTCTTCCGAACCGGCTCCGTCCACGACGATGCACTCATCCTTTTTCACTACAACCTGGCGGGCTCTTCCCAGCATCTCCAGGCCAACGTTTTCCAGTTTTACGCCCAAATCTTCAGAAGCTACCTGGCCTCTGGTGAGGATGGCAATATCCTCCAGCATGGCTTTTCTTCTCTCGCCAAAGGCGGGAGCCTTGACGGCGACACAGTTGAAGGTACCTCTCAATTTGTTAACCACCAAAGTGGCCAGGGCTTCGCCCTCTACTTCCTCAGCAATAATCAGCAAAGGCTTGCCCGTTTGGACCACTTTCTCCAACACCGGCAGTACTTCGTTGATGGAGGAGATCTTCTTGTCACTGATAAGAATATAGGGGTCATCCAGAACTGCTTCCATCTTCTCAGCATTGGTTACCATGTAGGGGGAAATATAACCGCGGTCGAAACTCATACCTTCCACGACTTCCAGGGAGGTTCCCACCGACTGGGATTCCTCTACAGTAATGACTCCATCGCGTCCTACCTTTTCCATGGCATCTGCAATCAGGGTGCCGATTTCCGGATCATCCGCAGAAATGGCGGCTACCTGAGCGATAGATTCTTTGGTTTCAACCGTTTTGCTCAAAGCGGCAATTTCTTCCACAGCCACCTTGACCGCACGTTCAATGCCACGGCGCATAATCATGGGGTTGGCTCCGGCAGCCACGTTCTTAAGGCCTTCCTTAATCATGGCCTGGGCCAGAACTGTGGCCGTGGTAGTCCCGTCTCCAGCCACATCATTGGTCTTGATGGCAACTTCCTTAACCAGCTGGCACCCCAGATTCTCCCAGGGATCTTCCAGGTCAATGTCACGGGCAATGGTAACACCATCATTGGTAATGGTGGGAGAACCGAACTTGCGATCCAGAACGACATTGCGGCCCTTGGGGCCCAGGGTTACCTTAACGGCATTGGCCAGGGTATCCACACCCCGTTCCAGTGCCCGTCTTGCTTCTTCACCAAATTTAATTTCTTTGGAGATCATCTATGTAGCCCTCCTTCGTTTCTTACCTTAAACCAATTTGGCCAGGACATCGCGCTCGGCCATAACCAGATATTCTTCTCCGTCCAGCTTGATTTCCGTGCCGGCATACTTGGAAAAGATGATTTTGTCCCCAACAGCTACGCTCATGGGAATGCGCTCGCCCTTCTCATTAAGAGCTCCCGGGCCAACCGCCAGTACTTCACCCTCCTGGGGTTTTTCCTTGGCCGTATCAGGAACATAAAGTCCGCTCTTGGTTTTTTCTTCGACAGGCTCAATTACCTTAACGATTAGCCTATCTGCCAGAGGTTGCATTTTCAAAAGGTATACCCCCTTCAAAGAATTTTGACTGATTAGTTGTTGTTAGCACTCGTTAAGTGCGAGTGCTAACATACATTTATTATATTAGGCAAAGATGGCCCGGGGAACAAATCAGAAAAGCTTTTAATTCGGGCCATTATTTTCGATTTGTATTATGCTCCTGTCGTTTTCTTTTTATACCTTTAAAAATCGCCTTTTTTAAAAATTATTCGGAAACCCTGGAAACCTTGTTGATATTTATGCATCCAAGCCAGTGATAACTTTTTGCAGGAAAATCAAAAATGCCCTGAATTATTCCTGGCCGCACTCACTGGCATCACCCCTGAGGATGTCCAGGCCATGGTCGAGAGCAGGCAGAATTGCCTCCAGAGACTCGCGCACCCCTTTGACACTGCCCGGCAGGTTTATGACCAGGGTGTTGCTGCGAATTCCGGCTATTCCCCGGGAGAGCATGGCCTTGGGAGTCTTCTGCAGGCCGTAGGCCCGAATGGCTTCCGGTATTCCCGGCACACTGCGCTCAATAACCTCAGCAGTCGCATCCGGGGTGACGTCCCGCCGGGAAAATCCGGTTCCCCCGGAAGTAAGCAGCAAATCCAGACTCAGGGTATCACAGGCCTGGCTGATCTTTTCCTTGATAATATCCTTTTCATCAGGAATGATCTCGTAATATCCGGTAGTAAATTGCTCTCCCAGAACCCGCCTAATTTCTGCTCCGGCAAGATCCTGGCGCTCCCCCCGGGCACCCTTGTCACTCATTATCAATATCCCTACTCGATACATCGCTAACCCTCCTGGCCTGATCGGCTTAAAACCTTGACCGGGTCGCCTTTCTTTATATTTCCTCCGCTGACCACCCGGCAGAACAAGCCCTCGTATGGTAAAAGGGTGACTCCCAAGGTGCGGGTAACTACACTGGGATGATCCTCTTTGCCGATCTGGCTGACTTCCAGTACTACATCCGATCCTATCTGCAATTGTCCCCCCACCCCCACAGGGACTAAATCAATGCCGTCAATGAGGAGGTTTTCCGCAAATGCACCCGGTCCCACATTAAGGTTGTGCTCACGATTGGCCTTTAATACGCTCTGGTAGTTCAGGCAGGTTACCTGACGTCCCCATTCTCCGGCATGTCCGTCACCTTCAATACCGCGGTTTTCAATAACGCGGGCTGAGTCAACTTCCTTTTTTAGCTGCCCTCGTTCCGGGCTGATGCAGATCGAATAAAGGGTTCCCTGCTCCACCTGGTATCCTCCTTTATCATTAGTAAATATAAGGGCACGGTATACCGTGCCCCCTAAATCCATCAAAAAGGTTAAATCATACTTGCCTCTTGAGATGACCGCTTTTGCCCCCGGCCTTTTCCAACAGCTTGATTTCGCTTATTTCCATCCAGCGGTCCACGGCCTTGCACATATCATAAACGGTCAGTGCCGCGATAGAAACTGCCGTCAGGGCCTCCATCTCCACCCCGGTCTTGCCGGTAGTTTTCACCCTGCCTAAAATAGTAATTGCTGACCCGGCCTCGTCCATTTGAAACTCAAGATCCACCGAAGTCAGCATAAGTGGATGGCACATCGGAATCAGCATCGCGGTCTGCTTGGCCCCCATTACGCCTGCCACCTGGGCTGCCGCCAGAACATCACCTTTTTTGATTCCCCCGCTTTTGATGAGGCTTAGTGTCTCTGGCTGCATACGAACCACTGCCTGAGCCACCGCCACCCGTTCGCTGTCATCCTTGGCGCTTACGTCAACCATCCTGGCCCGACCCTGTTCATTGATATGGGTGAACTCCATCCCTAGCCTCCTATCTGATACATCTTTCTCTCGTTTTCCAGACCCCAACCGTCGTTCATCCGGTGCTGGGCCGGTTTCATGGCAATGGCCTGTGAAAAGAGGTTCAGGAGTTCCTCGTCATCGGCCCCCCGGCGCAGAGGCGCCTTAAGGTCTATTTCCCGGCGGTCATGGAGGCAACCCCGCAGCCGCCCATCAGCAGTCATCCTAATACGGTTGCATTCGGCACAAAAGTGATTGCTCATGGGACTAATGAAGCCCAGCGAGCCTTTTCCACCTCTGACAAGATAATACTTGGCCGGCCCGTTGCCAGCAACGGAACGCCCCGGCTCCAGTTCATATTCTTGTTCAATACGGGACTTAATATCCGCACTGCTTACCAGACGATCTCCCTCCCAGAAGACCAAATCCCCTATGGGCATAAATTCAATAAAGCGAACATGCAGCGGGTACTGCCGGGCCAATTCTGCGAAATCCAAAACCTCATCATCGTTAAAGCCGCGCACTACTACCATATTGAGTTTTACCGGATGCATTTCCAACTCAATAGCCTTGAAGATGGCTTTTTTTACATCCTCTACATTTCCTACCCGGGTAATGTAGCGAAAACGGTCCGGGTTCAGACTGTCCAGGCTAAAGTTGGCCCGGGTCAATCCCGCCTTCTTCAAGTTTTCTGCCTGGCGGGCAAAAAGGACCCCATTGGTAGTAATGGCGATATCGTTAATCTCCGGCATTGCGGAGATGTATTCCACCAGCCGGACCAGGTTTCTGCGCACCAGAGGTTCCCCACCCGTCAGGCGAATCTTGCGGATACCCACCCGGGTTCCCACCTGTATCAGACGAGCTATCTCTTCCAGACTAAGGATGGAATCATGACCCAGATTGGGGATCCCTTCCTCGGGCATGCAATACCGGCAACGCAAATTACAACGGTCGGTTACCGAAACCCGCAAATAGTTTATTTCTCGATTGTATCTGTCCTTCATCTCTCATTCTCCCATCTCTACCGTGACCTAGGGACAGTTCCCCTGGTTCATCGGACGTCAGGGTATGCGGTCAGTCTACCGACCCATTAAAAACACCCCAGCTCACAGCCGTAAATTTTTACCCCGGCCGCATCACAGAGATCGCCCATTTCTGCAAGCTCGACATCCATCTTTTTCGCCAATTCCCGGGCTTGCTGGCAAGATATCTTACCATTAGGATACATCTCCTGCAGCGTTTTGATTAGCTTGTCTGTATCGGTCATTACAAAAACCTCCCCGTAAAAAAAATCGACCCCGGGAATGGGGTCGTAAGCCAACCTGGCCTGACCACTCCTTTCCAACTGGGAGGCATAAGGGTTTCCCGCCTATACCCTGACGTACAGTTCCCATAGCCCACCGACCTTAGGAAAACTGAATCGGAGTGTTAATATCGTCTA
This sequence comes from uncultured Syntrophomonadaceae bacterium, assembly GCA_964563775.1. GTDB lineage: Bacteria > Bacillota > Syntrophomonadia > Syntrophomonadales > Syntrophomonadaceae > CAZLYH01. The sequence continues at coordinate 9,895 of CAZLYH010000024.1, forward strand.
CATTATAACTTATCAGTCGAATTACAACAAATATTTGCAAAATCTTTCATTCTTCCACGGTTATCAATTATTAAAGAATGAAGCCTCTGGTATGGTATCATTAAAACGATAAGCTCGTATACTCTACTGTTCCCTTAGTTTACGATGAGAGGAGGTTAACCATGTCTTCCCTGCAATGGGTTATTCTTGCCATTGTCTGCGGAGTGGTGGAGATTGCTACCAGCGGATTCTGGTTTCTTTGGCTGGCTATTTCCGGTCTGTTGGTGGCCCTGGGGGTGAGTATCCGATTGCTCCCCTCACTGGAAAGTCAGTTGCTGGTCTTCGCTTTATTTACACTGATATTCATCATTTTTACCCGTCCATTGGTAATGAGGTTTTTCAAAACCACTGACACAGCCAGCAATGTCGATGCTTTAATCGGGCAGCATGGACTGGTAACCAGCCGTATCGATCCTCTGCACTATGGGCAGGTCAAAGTGAATGGGGAGATCTGGACCGCTGCGTCTGCAGAAGACCTGGAGCCTAACACCCGGGTGGTGGTTAAGGCTATTGATGGAGTGAAACTGGTAGTGGCGAAAGCCGCAGAATAAACCAGGAAAGGGGTTGCTTAATTGTGTGGAGTGCCATCCTTAATACCATTATTGTCATTTTTGTAATTATCATTGCCTTTTCCTCGATTAAGATTATCAAGCAGGCTACCGTTGGTATTGTGGAGCGTCTGGGAAAATATCATAAAACGGCTACCCAAGGGATTAATGTGATAATTCCCTTTATTGATAACTTCCGCCATATTATTGATCTTAGGGAGCAGGTAGTCGACTTCCCTCCCCAGCCGGTAATTACCAAGGATAACGTGCGCATGATGATCGACACGGTGATCTACTTCCAGATAACCGATCCGTTTAGATACACCTATGAGATTGCCAACCCGCTCCTGGCCATAGAGAATCTCACTGCCACCACCCTGAGAAATATCGTCGGCGATCTGGAATTGGACGAAACCCTGACCTCCCGGGATATAGTCAACACTCGACTGCGCGCTATTCTCGATGAAGCCACAGATAAGTGGGGCATCAAGGTCAACCGGGTGGAACTAAAAAACATTCTGCCTCCGCAGGATATTCAAAATGCCATGGAAAAGCAGATGCGCGCCGAGCGCGAAAAGCGCGAAGCTATTTTGTTGGCCGAGGGTCAAAAGACAGCCGCTATCCTGGAAGCCGAGGGCCGCAAGCAGTCGGCTATTCTCAATGCTGAAGCAACCAGGGAGGCAGCCATTCGCGAGGCAGAAGGACAGCGTCAGGCACAAATTCTGGAGGCCGAAGGGGAAGCCCAGGCTATCCTAACCGTGCAGAAGGCCTTTGCTGACAGTCTGGTAATGATCAAGGAGGCGGGAGCAGATGACAAGGTGCTGTCATTGAAAGCACTGGAAACCCTTACCGCCATAGGTGACGGCCAGGCTACCAAGCTCATTATCCCCAGCGATTTGGCCGGGCTGGGCGGGGTCTTTGCCGCCCTCAAGGAAGCCGTCCAAGACGTGCCCCCCGCTGGCAACAGCCAGTAGCAATCTCCATAACATGCTATAGATGGAACTCAATCGTTGTCATTCCCTGTTGATAACGCACCCAAAAGCCCGGCAGTTAAAGTGTCGGGCCCAGGGTGTTGATAAAGTCGACATCCTGCCAGAGCGAGCAAGAAGAATAAGAGCAAGGCAACCGGAAAGCCCGTGATTGAGGCGTACATATGGTACGTCGATTGAACGGGCTTTTCGAGTTAACGCAGTTAGCCATTTTTGACGGTCTGAACCCCATTCTCGTGGACCAGTTCTTTTACGGGGATATCGGCCAGGTGGGGGTGGACCTCTTCTGCCACCTGGAACTGATAGCATACTCCCAGAGTCATTGCCTCCGGGCGCAAGCGGGGGAGAAAACGGTCATAGTATCCCTTGCCGTAGCCCAGCCGATAACCCTTTTCGTCAAAAACCAGTCCAGGTACCAGAACCAGGTCAATACTTTGCGGGTCTGCTGCCGGTCCGCCTGGTTCCGGGATGCCAAAAGGTCCCCGGGCCATGCTGCCGTCAGGCTTAAAGACTGCCGCCTGCAGATCGGCTCCCTCGACGCGGGGCAGGTAAATGGTCTTTCCTTCCCGCTGCAGGCTTTCCAGCAGTGGCATGAGCTGAACTTCGTTTTTAATACTGGCAAAGGCCATAACCCCCTGGGCTGCTTTCAGGGCAGAATGGTTTTGCAAGTGAGCTCTAATTTGACCGCTCAGGGTGTTCACTTCCTCCGGGCTCATAGCCAGACGCTGAGCCAGGGTTCGTTTTCTGAGCCCGTCCCGTTTTTCCACCATGTCTATATGGCTGGCCCCCCTTCATTGTCCTTACTCTCCACTTCAATCCCGGCTCTGGCTTTACGCCAGTGATACAAAACAATTCCCACCAGCAGCAATCCCAGTGTATATACCTGGCCCAGGGAAATCGGCCCCACCATTATGAGGCTGTCCCGGAAAAACTCTACAATGAAGCGGTAGACGGAATAGCCCAGGATATAAGCCAGGAAAACCTGCCCGGCAAACTTGCGGCGCGGATACAACCACCACAGGAAGCCAAATAGCACCAGGTTTAAACCCGTGCTGTATAGCTGGGTGGGATGGCGCGGGAAGGCGTCCACTCCCGGGAAGACCACCCCACAGGCTCCCCCGGTAATATCCCCGTAGCAGCATCCATTCAAAAAACAGCCGATGCGGACCAGGGCATAACCCAGGGCCAGAAAAGGAGCGAATATATCTACTACTTTCCAAAAAGGGAGTTTCTTTTTGATTATATAAATGAGGCCGGAAATAAAGCCTCCCAGCAGGCCCCCGTACCACACCAATCCTCTCAGGCCTTCACCCAGGGAGAAAAAGCTACCCGGGTGGGCCAGAAAATCCGCCCATTCATAGGTGATAATATAGGCCAGACGCGCACCAATGATTCCAAAAATCACCACCAGTAAAACCAGATCATAAACCGCGTCACTATCCAGGCCCTCCCGGACAAATAACCGCCTGACCCCGACAACCCCGATAAGAACCGCCAGAGCCAGCATAAAGCCCCAGGAGTATACTTTTAGATTTCCTATTTGGAAGAGCACCGGGTACATGAAAATCTCTCCTTCTCAAGTTATCCACAATGGCTAACGTTACTCGTTTCGGACATCCCGGCCCCGCCTTAGGACTGGCCTGCTTTTCAGGCAGTTGCCGCAAAGGCTGGATTACTAATTATCAACAGACTTATCCACATTATCCACAGGCACTTTTCACAGGGACAATAGCCCAGGATAAGCATTAAGATCCAGTGGAGCAAAATCTCCTTTCCGGTACTGATGGTAGGCCAGTCCGGCAATCATGGCGGCATTGTCGGTACATAGATTTAAAGAAGGGTAAAAAAGCCTGTACCCTGCTGCCCGGGATCGCTCACCCATCTGCAAGCGCAAGGCCTGGTTGGCAGCTACCCCTCCTGCCAGCAAGATGCTCTCTGCCCGATACTTTTCTGCAGCCCGCAGGGTCTTTTCTACCAGGACTTCCACCAGAGCCATCTGGAATTCCGCCGCCAGGTCGGCCGGGCTGACCTCCCCTTTGGGCCGGGCGCGATTCCAGGCATTCATGGTGGCAGTCTTCAAGCCGCTAAAACTGAATTCAAAATCAGATCGATCCAAATAGACCCGGGGAAGAACTACTTTGCCCGGGATTCCTTCCCGCGCCGCCTGTTCAATGGCTGGTCCGCCGGGATAGCCCAGTCCCAGGAAGCGAGCTACCTTGTCAAAAGCTTCCCCGGCCGCATCGTCCCTGGTTTCGCCGATCAGTTCGGTATTTTCCATGTCCCGAAGTAACAGCAGGCTGGTATGCCCACCGGAAACCACCAGGCAGATGGCGGGAAAAACTATGTCTTCATGTTCCAGGAAGTTGGCATAGATATGCCCTTCCAGGTGGTTTATGGCTACCAGGGGCTTTTCCAGGGCATAGGCAAAGGCCTTGGCAAAGGATACCCCTACCAAAAGTGCACCGATTAGCCCGGGGCGGTTGGTAACCGCCACAGCGTGGATATCGCTGTGGATAAGTCCCGCCTCGGCAAAAGCGGTTTCCACTACCCGGGCAATATTCTCGATGTGCTTGCGGGAAGCCACCTCCGGAACCACTCCCCCAAACTGCTGATGAATACAGATCTGTGAGTTTATCACATTGGACAATATGTGCCGGCCATTGGCAACAATGGCCGCCGCAGTTTCGTCACAGGACGTTTCAATTCCCAAAATTAACGTATCTGACATTTCCAACCTCTTTCTTGTCAGGAATAGCACCCGGGGACGATGAGCATGGCCAGTGTCCTCTCATTTATCCACTTAAAACAGAAACTTGGTCATAATCAGGGCATCTTCCCCGTTATCAGAATAATATTGCTTCCTTAAACCGGTGGACATAAAGCCCAGTTCCCGGTACATGCTCAAAGCCGCATGGTTGGAAGGACGTACTTCCAGCAGGATACGCTGGGCGTTGCGTTTGCGGGCTATTGTCTCCAGTTCTCCCATTAGTGCCCGACCTATTCCCTGGCGACGACACCTGGTGCTCACCGCCACGTTGGAGATGTGGGCCTCCTCAAAAACCACCCAGATCCCTCCGTAAGCGGCCACTTCCCCTTCGTAGTCGCAGACCAGGTAAGTGGCAAACTGGTTGCGCAATTCGGAAAGATAAGACTCTCTGGACCAGGGAAGGGTGAATGATTCCTGTTCAATAAGCATAACCTGGTCAATGTCCTGCAGGGTCATTTTCCGCACCATAAACTTCGTGTTTAGCATTCCGTTGCTCCTTTTCCCAGACGATACTCCGCTTCCGACAGCCTGATATATTGCGGGTGGAGGTTTACTACATCGGCTAGTTCCCCGGCCGCCATTTTCTTTTTGGCCAGGCTGGCCAGGGCTGAAGCCCGGGGCAGCATCAGATGGGGCGAAGCCAGGTTCATCTGCTCCCCCAGCTCATCAGCAAAAAAATCGCGATAAGGGAGAACCCCATCACCCAGCAACATCAGCTTTTCTTTGCCTTGTTCACGGCTTAACTGCCGGGCTTTCTCTACAAACTCCTGGGGAGAAAAGGCACCTGGTTCGGCCAGGGCGACCGGTTCCCCGGTTGCGGTAGTAAAAAAACCCGCATATACTTCTTGCTTGCGCGCGTCCAGGAGAGGGCAAATCACTGCGGTATTAAAGGGGAGATTAGCCGCCAGGACTTCCAGTGTGGAAACAGCAATCAGAGGAAGATGAGCCCCCAGACACAGGCCCTTGGCCAGGGCCAGTCCAATGCGCAGGCCGGTAAAAGAACCGGGTCCTCCGGTAACAGCTACACCATCCATCTCCGGCAAGGTCAAATTACATTCCCGTAAAACCCGGTCAACCAGAGGCAGCAGGGTTTCTGAATGGGTTTTGCCCAGATTGGCAAAGGCCTCCCGCAGCAGTTTGTCATCCTCCAAAATTGCTACCCCGGCAACGGGCGTAGCGCTATCAATAGCCAAGAGACGCATGCTTTTCCAGCTCCTTCAGTTTCTCCCGGTAGTGCTCCCCCTGTGCCGAAAGCGTCACCTGGCGTTCCCGCTCATAATCGTCATCTACCAGGGCTATATCTATTAACCAGGCTTCAGTCGGCAGCGATTCTCCGGCCGCCTGGGGCCATTCTACCAAACTGATGCCGTCCCGTTCCAGGTAATCTTCCAGACCCAGATCACCTATGTCCCCTGCATCCAGGCGGTAAAAATCAAAGTGATAGAGATTAACCCGGGCCGGATAAATGTTTAGTAATGTAAAGGTAGGACTGGTCACTCTACCCTGATATCCCATTCCCCGGGCAATACCCCGTACCAGGGTGGTTTTGCCCGCACCCAATACGCCGGTTAATAGGAGGGTATCCCCGCTTTCCAGAACCGCGGCAATGCTTTCTCCCAGCTTTTCCATAGCCTTTTCGTCTTTTATTGAAAATTGCACCGACTTACCTCTCTTAGATATATAGTTTAAGCTATTGTCCCGCCCCCGGTGCTGTTATCCGCTTATAGTAATCACGAATGGCCTTAAAGTCCTGCCAGGCAGGACGTTTGTATTCCTCATTGCGCAACAGAGCTGCCGGGTGATAAGTAGCCATAATATTTATTCCCTGACGGCTGAACCATTGTCCCCGCACCTTGGAAATCTTAGCCTTGGGGTCAATTACCACCTGACTGGCCAGGGAACCCAGACAGACAATAATTTGCGGATGAAGTATGCGGATCTGCGCCTCCAGGTAATTCCGGCAAATCTTTACTTCGTCCGGGTAAGGCAGCCGATTGCCCGGTGGGCGGCATTTTACCACATTGGCAATGTAAACCTGGGAACGTTCAAAATCAGCTGCTTGCAGTATCTTGTCCAATAACTTGCCGGCCCGGCCCACAAAAGGGCGTCCCAGTCGATCCTCGTCTCCGCCCGGCCCTTCGCCTATGAACATTATGCTGCTGTCGGGATTCCCTTCTCCGAAAACTACTTGCTGGCAACCCTGGCGCAGAGGGCACCGGTTACATTCCCGAGCTATGGCCGCCAGGTCCGCTAACTTGTCAACTTCAGTAAAAGCTTGCCCTGGTTCAACCCCGGCAAGGAATGGAACCCCTCCCGGCTTGGCACTGCTAAAATACTCAAAAGGGGCTTCCTGAACCGGCTTATTATCTAATCCCGCAAATAATTTAGGCTGTTCAGTAGTCATTCTCTCCCCTCCCGCTCTATTCTAATCTCCGTAACGGCTGTTTTCCACCCCGAATTCTCCACCGGGTATCCAAACCTTTAGCCCGGTATACATTTTATATTTTACCATTTTTGGTTCCTGTATCAGGATAGCAAAAACCGCCGGACAATAAACCTGCCCGGCGGTAAAACGTATTATGCCCCTATCTTCTCTTTATCACCGCTGCTCCAAAACCCGATAGAGATCATCAAATCCGTTGCCGATTCGCCAGAAGGATACGCCCCCCAGGCCAGCCTGCCCGGCTGCCTCCACCTTGGCTTTGAGGCTCGGTTCGTTCTCCAGCCATACCTGGTGGTAGCGACCCTGCTCATCGTAGTAGGTATAGAAGGGGCTCATGTTCTGCCAATCAAATTCAGCTTTAACCTGATAATTGGTTTTAATACTATCCAGCTTGGCTTTGGTAACTGTAGTGGCTTGTCCGCCGGCCGGCCAATCATAACCATAGGTAGGCAACCCCAGCAGCAGCTTTTCCGCCGGGATCTGGGTGGTCAGGTACTTGATTACCTGATTGACCCAGGGCAGCGGTGCTACCGGCCCGGGAGCACTGGTTTTGTAATGGTAATCATAGGCCATGACTACGACCTGGTCGGCGATTTTACCGATTTTGGCATATTCATAGGGAGTAGGCCAGTTCTCCTTGCCGGTGCGGGCGAACACGGCCACCGACAGGCTTTTTTCACTCCCCAGTGCGGTCTTCAGCTCCTGCAGGAAGGTAGTAAAAAACGGACCATCTTCAGGTTTTATGAACTCAAAATCTACGTTGACTCCGTCATAACCATCTGCTTTGACCCGCTCGAGCAGATTGCCGACAAGTTGGCCCCGATGGGAGGGGTTGGCCAGGAGCTGATGCAGGGTATCCCCGCCCATCAGAACCACGCTGGCATGTGTTTTAATTCCCTTTTCCCGGGCGAACTTCAATACTTCCTGGTAACGATCCCGGTACTCATAGTTCAGGCGTCCCTGACCATCGGTTGCAAACCAGCGGAAGGCAATGTCAGTAAACAAATGGGCGTTCTGCTGCAGTTCCTCCCGGGGTGTGTAGTAATAATAGGCAAAGACCCGGTCCGCATTGCTGAAACGTATATCTACCCGGTTTTGCTCTTGCTTCCACTCCACACTGGCCCCCAGGTTTTCCACCAGGAAACGCAAAGGGATGTAGGTGCGGTTTTGATACAGGTAGGGGGCAGCATCAAAATATCGGGCCTGACCATCCACCCAGGCCTTTTTGCTGCCGATGAAGAACTCAAAATACTTGCCCCGGCAATCGATGGCCACTTTTTTCAACTTGCCATCCCAGTAGACCTGGCCTTTTAAAGCCGGGTCCTCGATAACAAACCGGATCGGCACCATGGTCCGGTCTTCCACCACCTGCAGCGGGGTTTCGAACTGGCGTAACTGGCCGTCAATACTGACCGCAGGAGATGCATATGCCATTGTCGAGTATGTACAGGTGAAAATCAGAAGCATTGCCAGAGCTGCAAGCTTCAACCATCGCTTGTGCAAGAAACATCACCTCTATTTATTTTGCTACTTAAGACAATTCTCATTAGACCGGGAAAACCCTTGAAGTAAATAATGGCAGTAATAAAAGAGCCGGAGGGACTAGCCTCCAGCTCTTTTATTACGAGTCTTTAGTTTATATAGCGATAACGGGGGAACAACGCCTCCAGGTCATCCAGGGGCATGTAAACCATGTTCTCCTGTCCAACCACTGCCAGAATGGCCATTTCCTCTCCGGTATATTCCTCCTGATAAAACCCTAATATACAGACGGTCATTACCGTCCCATCAAGGTATACCGTAAAAAAATCACCCTTGTTCATGTTCCTCCCTCCAAATCAGACCGTCAACCATGGCCAGGTTGACCCGGGAACGATAATCGAATGGGTGCCCGTCAAATACCACCAGATCTGCCCGTTTTCCAGGAGAAAGGGACCCAATTTCGTCCGCCACCCCCAGGAGATGAGCAGGCTGAAGAGTGATCGCCCGGAGAGCGGTTTCTTCGTCCAGACCTTCCCTCACCGCCAGAGCGGCGCAGACCCGCAGATGCTCTACAGGTATCACCGGATGATCGGTAATCAGGCAAAATTCCACTCCTTTTTCTTTTAAACGCCGGGCATTCTTAAAAGAAACCGCTTTCATCTCCACCTTGGCGCGATTCACCAGCAGGGGCCCCAGAAACACCGGCACCTTTCGCTTTACCAGTTCATCTGCTACCAAATGTGCTTCTGTACCATGCTGGATCATCAGGTTAATATGAAATTCATCTTTGATACGCAAAGCAGTAAGAATATCATCGGCGCGGTGTGCATGCAGCAACACCGGCATTTCCCCCCGCAACACCCTGGTGAGCGGGGCAAGCTTGTATTTATCGTCGTCTTTCCCTTCCACTTCTTTATCCAGACGGTCGGCTGCCCTTCGTAAAGCTTCCCGCAATAAACTGGCATTGGCCATACGGGTCATGGGCGTTTTTTTCTGGCCGGAATAAACCCGCTTGGGGTTTTCCCCCAGAGCCGCCTTCAGACCCCAGGGCTGACGATAGACCATTTGTGCCGCCGTAGGTGCGAAAAGTTTCAGGAAAACCGCCTGCCCGCCGATAATATTGGCACTGCCAGGCATGGACATAGCCCGGGTCACACCGCCGCGCAGGGCATCCTGGAAGGCCAAATCGGCAAAGTTTACCCCATCGACAGCTTGCAGCTGTGGAGTCAGAGGGTCACTGACCTCGTTCACGTCATCCCCTTCCACCCGGTAAATTTCCTCTTCCAGGCCGATATGGGTATGACCGTCTATAAAACCGGGGGTAATTACTTTGCCTGTCACATCGATACGCTGGCAACCTTCAGGCAGAGGGATATCCTGCCCCACCGCCTTTATATACTCTCCATCAACCAACAGGGTACCATTTTCAATAAGGCCGGATGGTCCCATGCTTATAATTCTGGCACCAGTAAATGCAATCATTCTCCGGATTCCTCCCCACATTCTATCTTATGAACCAGGTGGGTTTGCTGTTCGGGATTATGAGCAGGCGGGTCGCTGTTCCGCTTCTTTGATCAGAGCGGTAAACAACAAAGCCGAGTACCGGTCCTCCAGGCACTCGGGATGCCATTGTACACCCAGAGCGAAACGGTTCTGCCTGCTTTCCACGGCCTCCACCGTGCCATCCGGGGCACAGGCCGTAACCCATAGGCCAGTTCCCGGCTTACGGATAGCCTGATGATGAAAGCTGTTCACGCGAATTTGCTCCTGGCCTACTATGCCCATAAGCAGGCTGTTCCGCTCTATTAATATAGCATGAATGGGGTAGTTACGGGGGGCCTTTTGCTGGTGAGACAGTCCAGGCGAATCCAGATGCTGAATGAGGGAACCTCCCGCCGCTACGTTCAGTACCTGGCAGCCCCGGCAAATACCCAGTACAGGAATATCTTGGGCCAGGGCCTGCCGCGCCATTTCTATTTCAAAAGTGTCCCGCAGCGGGTTTATTTCTCCATTGTGGGGACCCGGCAGCTCTCCCCAATAGAAGGGGTCCAGATCTCCCCCACCGGACAAAACCAGGCCACTGCACAGCCTTAAATGGGCGGCTCCAACCTCTTCGTTCCGGCCGGGAGGAAGGATCACCGGTATCCCCCCAGCCTCTTCAATCATTTGCACATACGTTTTGCGCAGAGCATATTCATTCTCGGTTTCATAATAGTTGGCACTAATCCCTATGACCGGCCTCAAGCTTCGCTCACACACCTTCCCGGTTAACCTGTTGTAATGCCCCGATAAAAAAACAGGCTCTTATTATAAGAACCTGTTACAGTCTATGCGCAAGGGTTAAAATTTTCCCAACTAAACCCCCGGACCTGTTATGTACTATATTTCTTCCAGCCCCAGGCTTATTTTTAAGGCCTGGTCCACTTTTTTCATGGTATCTTCGTTTAAATTGGCGATGCGCTGTTTCAACCTGGTCTTGTCAATGGTGCGTATCTGTTCAGCCAGAATGACCGAATCCCGTTCCAGGCCATAGCTTTTCGCCTCCAGTTCCACATGGGTAGGCAGTTTGGCCTTGTTTATTTGCGAAGTAATGGCAAGAATAATAGTGGTAGGACTATATTGATTGCCGACGTCATTCTGGACAACCAGAACGGGGCGCGTACCTCCCTGCTCAGAACCTATCACCGGATTCAGATGGGCAAAATAGATTTCGCCTCTTTTTATCATAATCAGCCTTCACTCCAACAATTTTTGTAAGCAGTTTGCCATAGCCTCTTCATCTATAGCTGAATGGTCACAGGCTATACTTAAATTGATCTCGGCCATTTCCAAATAGCCTTTTTTCATTTGCTCTATTTTCAAAGTTTTTTTTCGCTCCCCAAGGTAAAATCTTATCGCTTCACGTATAATTTCACTGCGATTTTTGCTTTCCAGGGTCATCATATTATCAACTTCATCAAGCAGTTTTTCCGGTACGGTAACGATGATCCTTTTTGAGGCTGGCAAAACTGAGCACCTCCAAAGCCATATATATGCACTCGGTATTCCTATTATATGAACAAAGAAGGCTACCTCGCAAATCCAATAATTTCTTCAGGTTACCTAAATACATATATTCTAGGAACCCTGGACCCGATGGAGCAGACTACTTCATAATTTATGGTGCCCATGATCTCTGCGAGGTCATCAACGGTTATGCCATCCTCCTGCCTGCCAAAGAGAATTATTTCGTCCCCGGTTTGCGCCTCCTCTACCCTACTGACATCAAACATACACTGGTCCATACAAACGTTACCAATAAGAGATATTTTGGCTCCCTTTACCGTTGCCCAGGCTTGGTTGGACAACAACCGGCTATATCCGTCGGCATAACCAATGGGAACGGTAGCCACCCGGGTATCCCTCTGGCAGGTATAAGTGCGCCCATAACTGATGGGATGCCCTGCTGGCAGGGTTTTGACGAAACCCAGTCGGCTTTTCAGCGTCATGGCCGGGAGCAGGTCCAGGTCCTTGCCGGGTATGGACGGGGATGGATAAAGCCCGTACAAAATAATCCCGGCGCGCACCAGATCTAAATGGGCCGGTGGGTAATTCATAAGCGCGGCACTGTTGGCCGCGTGCCGCAGAGGAATGCTTACCCCCTGGCTTTGCAGTTTTTCACCCACATTGGTGAAAGACTTCAGCTGACCCAGGGTAAACTCCGCGTCATCAGTATCCGCTTCCGCAAAATGGGTGAAAATACCTTCAACCTCTACTCCCGGCAGGCGATGAATGGCCAGTATCTCTTTGACCGACTTTTCTTCCGGGAGAAAGCCCAATCGTCCCATGCCGGTATCAACTTTAACATGTAAGTAGGCAGTTTTCCCCTGCTGTACCGCTGCTTCAGAATAAGCCCGGGCCGAATGGAGCGAAAAAATGCAGGGTCGAATTTCCTCCCGGACCATTACTGCAGCATATTCCTCAGCTACATACCCCAGAACCAAAACCGGGCAGCTCACCCCATCTTGTCGCAATTGGAGGGCTTCCTCCAGGCTGGCAACCCCGAAAAAGTCCACTCCCTCCTGACGGCATACCCGGCTTACTTCGAGCATCCCATGCCCGTAAGCATTGGCCTTTACCACGGCCATTACCCGGGCCCGGCCCGCCCTTTGGCGGATACTGGACAGGTTATGGCGAATAGCTGCTAGATCTATTTCTGCCCAGGTTGGCCGGCTATTATCCATTACTGCGAACCAGAGACTTAAGAATATCGTTGCGGGTGATGATGCCCACCAGTTTCCCGTGCCGAAGCACCGGCACCCGGTTTATGGAGTCATTTTGCATAATTTCCACTACTTTGCTCACCTCGGTGTCTTCTTCGACGGTGACTACCCGAGTGGTCATCGCATCTCTCACCCGGGAGGCACTGTATTTTTTCATATCGCTGTTAAAGCGCAGGGGATTGTCCATAAAAATGATACTATCAAACAGGATTAGATAAAAGGGGACTTTCAATTCACTGGCCTTGACGATAAGATCCTTTTCGGTAATAATCCCCAGCAGCTGGCGCTCCTCACCCACAACGGGAATGCCGCTGATCTTGTTTTCCACCAGCAGGCGGGCTACTTCCTCCACTTTATCTTCCGGAGAAACCGTAATCACATCACGGGTCATGATATCTTTGGCCAGCATAAATACTCCTCCTTTCAAATTTGGCTGCCGGATTCCAGTTTCCTACTCCTCACCCATGTTCGCTTGGGACGTTTCCAAGCCTCGCAGTACGTCGGGCAGAGCCGCCAAAAGATCACCGGCAACCATGCCCCGCTGCCCCCGGGCCTGTGCAGCCAGGTCACCGGCACGGCCATGCAGGAAAACTCCGGCAAAGGCGGCTTGGTGAGGCTTCAAACCCTGAGCAATCAGGCCGGTAATCATCCCGCAAAGCACATCGCCACTACCCGCAGTAGCCATGCCGGGATTGCCGGTAATATTTACATACACTTCTCCCTGAGGGGTGGCAATAACGGTTTTATTGCCTTTTAATACCACTGTCACGCCCCACTCCTCAGCTGTTTGGCGGGCAATGTTGATCCGATCGGCCTGCACCTCTTCCACACTTTTTCCTATCAATCGGGCCATCTCACCGGGGTGCGGGGTAATTACCACCGGGACCTGCCTTCCCCGCAGGACTTCCACCTCCCCCTGCAATGCATTCAAGCCGTCAGCATCTATCACCACCGGAACACCGGACCGTTCCAGTACATGGCTTATCACCGCCCGTGCCTCTTCATAACGCGACATCCCTGGTCCAATCGCACATACAGAAACAGTTCCCAGCAGATTCTCCAGGGCGGGAAGGGCTTCCAGTGCTATAGTTCCCTGTCGGGTTTGCGCCAGGGGAGTGGTCATTACCTCCAGCACACTACCATCTACCACCGGCAGCAGCGATTCGGGAACGGCGGCCGTCACCAGGCCGGAACCGCTCTTCAGCGCCCCCACTGCTGTCATAACAACTGCCCCGGTCATGCCCCGGGAACCCCCTACTATCAGGGCGTGACCATATGTACCCTTGTGGGACTCAGAAAAGCGCGGCCTAATCAACGGAGCTATCAAGGCCTCATTAATGAGGTTGGTACGGATGCTGGCATCCCGCAAGAGGGTAAGCGGAATAGAGATATCCGCAACGCTTAGTGTACCAACGTACTCCTTGCCTGGTTCCAAAACCAGGCCAATTTTGGGCAGCGCAAAAGTCACCGTATGGTTTGCCTGTATCGCTTCGCCATGCACTGCACCGGTGTCCGCTTCCACACCGGAGGGAATATCAACCGCTACCACCGGTCTGCGCGACCAGTTCACCATTTGAGCCACCCGGCTCTCCAGTACGTTCAGGCTGCCCTTGAAACCTATCCCGTAAATTGCATCCACAATCAGGTCGCATGACAACAGAGACAACAATAGTTTATCCAGATCTGCTTCCGCCAGTAATGGAAAAATACCCGCTTTCATGTTGCTGAGAATATTAAAGTTTACACGGGCATCGGCAGTCAGGTCGCTGACCGTTCCCAGGAGGAAAGTATCCACCTGCGCCCCGGAATTTACGAGGTGACGTGCAATCACCAGGCCGTCCCCGCCGTTGTTTCCCCTTCCAGCCAGAATAACGATATGTTTTCCAGCAGGGGTCACCAGCAGTTCCTCAATTACTTCCACCGTCCGTATGCCCGCATTTTCCATTAAAACAATGCTGGGTATCCCATATTCCCGACTGGCACGGGTATCAATATCTTTCATTTCCCGGGCATTAAGCAACTTCATGTTTTCACCCCTTTTCAGCAATCAGAGCGGCAATGGCCTGCTCTTTTGAATGGGAGAGGCTCAAAGAGAAGCCCTCGATCCTGGCTTCCCGGGCCTTCTCCCGGGCCCGGCCATGTAGAACCAGTTCCGGCCGCCCTTCCGGGCTCTTGACAACCTCCACCTCCTGAAAGCGGATCCCCCGGATAAAACAGGGATCCAATTTGCGCAAGGCTTCTTTGGCGGCAAAACGAGCCGCCAGGGATGGATAAGGGTTTTTCTTTCCCAGGCAGTCCTGCAGTTCACGGCTGGTAAAAACGCGTTCCAGCAAATGTGGCGTTCTTTGAGCTGCCCTGGCCATCCGCTCAATATCGATTATGTCTATTCCCAGCAGCAATAAGCCCCCACCTCCGATTGCCATCCTTGCTATAAGACCCGGTTCCAGGCTTATTGGGAACCGCGCCCTTGAATAATTGTATTAATTATATATA
>CAZLYH010000025.1:0-6795 GCA_964563775.1 uncultured Syntrophomonadaceae bacterium
CCCTGAACGATTTCGTTCATATTGGTGCCCATGACTATTTCCATGTTGTTGGCGTTGAAAGCTCCTACTGCATACCCCTCCTGCTCGGCTTTGAGCAGCAGGTCTGTTACAGGAACGAGTGGCATGATAAATCACCTCTTGTTGTTGTCATCCCTACAAGGATGCTTTTTCCTCTGCCATTTGGTTGACCATGTTCCTTAAATATACAATATCAAAGGGCTTGGTAATGCATTTTTTCACCCCGGCGTCCAGAGCTTTCTTGACGACATCCATTTCTCCATAGGCTGTCATCATCACAATGGAAAGGTCGCGGTGTTCTTTCAGTATTTCCTGAGATGCTTCCAAACCATTCATGTTAGGCATCTTCATATCCATAAGAATAATATCCGGCATAAGGGTGTTTACACGGCTAATTGCTTCCCGGCCGTCAGTGGCTACCGAAACTTCCCAACCTTCCTTTTTGAAGAGCTCTTCCAGCAAGCGCCGAACACCCTTCTGATCGTCTACAATGAGGATGTGTTTCAATTCGCAACCCACCTCCCAGGCGTCTGTTTGATAATAACCACTACACCTGTAGGCAATGTCCTGCTGCAAGTTTTTAGGTTGCCAGCGGGAAACTCGCGGCCATGGCAAATACCAGAATCAATGCCACCAGCAAAAAGCTGGCTGCTGGCAGAATATAAATCAGCACCGCCTGCCCCGTAGTCAGGGCCAGTGACTCCCGCAGGGATAGTACTTGCAGCACTATTACCCATACAAAGGTGACAAGGGAAACCACCCCACCCCACAGAGCCAGATCCAGCAGAACCAGGGCATATTGCAGGGTGGACCCTACCAAACCAGGTATAATGGCCAGGGCCAGACAAGTCAGAAGCCCGCTGGCATTTCCCCGCCGATACAATAATTCTCCCAGCAGGGACAGGAATCCTGCTGTCAGGAGCAGAACAAAAAAAAGCAAAAAAGGTGCCAAGTGTGGCATAAAGCGGGAAAAACTCTCGAAAAAGGGAGGAAAGTGGACCCGGCCCGGTTCCCTCCACCCCCCTGAGCAGAATTAAATTGGTAACAGTTACCAGGAGAAAGGTTAACAAGCCCCGGCCCACCGGTTTTTCATCTGCCAGATAACGCAGGGTATCTACCGGTTGAAAAAGCACCCCATAAACAACTTCACTCCAGGTCAAAAACTCCCCTCCTCTAATAATTTAGTTGCAGGGAATTCTGTTGCCATAACATCCGGCTCAATATGGCCTGGTTCAGAATATCCTCAAAAAATCCCGTTCGGTTTAAAACCTCTACGGAGCTGTTTTCATCCAGCCCGGCCAGCTCCCGAGCTTGTTTAATGGCATCATAATAGTTGCCCAGGCTATCCACCAGACCTATTTGCAGGGCTTTTTTCCCGGTGAAAATGCGCCCGTCGGCAATTTTTTCTATTTCCTGGCGGGACATTTTTTCCTGGCGTCCCCGGGTCACCTGTTCCAAAAACTGCTGATAGGAATCGCTGACGATTTCTTCCAGAAACGCTCGCTCCTGCGGGGTTAATTCCCGGGTTGGTGAACCCATGTCTTTATACTTGCCACTCTTAATATTCTGCTGGCTGATCCCCAACTTCTCGTAAAGACCCTCCACATTGTTTATTTCCATAATGACTCCGATACTCCCGGTAAGCGTAGCGGGGTTGGCGACGATATGATCACTTCCGGCCGCTATCCAGTACCCCCCGGAAGCGCAGACATCGCCCATGGAGGTTACCACCGGCTTGCCGGTTTTTTTAAACCGCTCCAATTCAATGCCGATTTCTTGAGAAGCCACCGAGGTTCCTCCCGGACTATTAATCCTCAAAACCAGCACCTTGATATCCTCCCGCCCGGCTGCTTTGCGAATGGCTTCCATTATTTTTCCGGATCCGGCAGCCGGGCCGTTAAACATTGAAGCCGGGTTATCCGGGCCGATTACACCATTAATCTCCACTACTCCCACCTTGCCGGAAGACCTTAATGCGCTGGCTCCCTGGCTTCCGGTTCCACGTACTGCCATAACCACCATTACCAGCAAAAAGATCCCCAGGAGGATCACCACCGCTTTTTTATGCATCTTTACCCTCCTTGATTAGATAAGTAATCCGTCCTTCTTCCTCAATCTTGCACGGTCTTCCTTCTTTAACATAAACCCGGGTCAGGTTCCGGGCCGCGAGAGTTTTGCGCACTGGAAGCGCTACCACATCCCCCACCTTGATGTCCGCCTCCCGCGGCAGCTCCACCAGGGCCATTTGCATGAAGACCTTTCCCCGCACCGGGTAACTCCTCCCTTTTATGATAACTTGCAGTTGAAAACGGGAAAAACCCAGGTAAGCCAGCACTGTTTTGACCAGGATCTTCAGCAGGTCCACAAAGCCGGCCGGAGGATTGGCCACCTCCAGGGCCAGCCCGTCATTGAACCCCACCGGCACCACGGCCACCTGGGCCTCCTTTTTCAGACGATAGGTCCGATAGTATCCCAGATAGCTGCCTTTGGGCAAGGTACGTAGCGATATTATGCGTGCTTTAAACTGGTACGGATCCTGCAGTTTTACCTGCGAACTCTCTACACCCGCCGGGAACTGTCCGGAAAGAAGAGTACCGATGCGCACTGCCTCCAGTCGCATTTCCGGGTATTTTATGCAAACGGTACTATTGGCACAATGCCGAACCGGAATACGATAGCCGGCTGCGGTCAGTTCTTCTGTAATCTTGATAAAGCGTCTGAATTGCTGACGAGTGTACCCGGGGTGAGCAGCGGCAGCGGCCATGTGGGTATAAATCCCCTCTATGTATATGTGGGGATGACTGCGGAAAGTCTCACAAATCTCCACAGCCGCATCCCGGTCCAGACCAAAGCGTCCCAGTCCGGTATCAATTTTTAGGTGAACGGTTATCGGGCCAGGAATCCTCTCACTCACCTTCAGAATCAGTTCGGCATCTTGTCGGGAGGTGATGGAAAGGGTAATATGCTCGGTTAGCGCCTGAGCTGCTTGCTCCTCATCAATCAGGGGAGTAAAAAGCAGCAGCGAGGAGCGGATTCCCCCCTGTCGAAGGTCCCGGGCCTCCTCCAGGTAGCTGACCGCAAAAAAATCCACCCCATTCTGAAAGAGGATGCGAGCTGCCTCAACCGCTCCATGACCATAAGCATCCGCCTTCACCACAGCAATCAACCGTACTCGCTCCCCCAGAAGTGATTGGACCGCTGCCAGATTAGCCTTTATCGCCTCGGTCTCCACTTCGATCCACTTGTTATATAAAGATGTATTCACACTATTCCCCCCCGGTACCATCCGCCCCTGCCCCCGACCGGGTAATCTTGATGTATATGGGTAAGACCCTGCTCCAGAGCCAGTAAAACAGAGGTGAAAACACCCGATCCCATTCGCCTACAAAAGCAGTTAATTCGCCGTTAAATCCCTTTTTAAATCGATACAATCCATACAGGGGATTGTTTTCATCCAGATCTCCCGAGACGCCGCGAAAATCATACAGAGAGCATCCCCTCTCCCGCGCCCAGCGGATCATTTCCCACTGAATAAGGTAATTAGGCATAACATTGCGGTACTGGTTACTGGAAGCACCGTAGAGGTACCAGGCCTTGCTCCCCAGGATCATGGCCAGGGTAGCAGCGATAGCCTGTCCCTCATATTCGGCTATAAAAACCCGGGCAAAGCCGCTTCCCACCATATAGTCCCAGATCCATTCAAAGTACTCGTAGCCCCTGATTAGAAAGCGGTCCCGCTCTGCGGTCTCCTGGAGGATGGCATAGAAGGTCTTAAGGTCTTCTTTGCTCTCGGCCGGACGAACACTTACACCCTTTCTTTTGGCCAGGCGGATGTTGTAACGCCACTTGGAATGCATACCCTCCAGCAGTTTTATTTCTGATGGAACAATGTCCAGTCGAAAAACAAAATTCGGCTGAACCCCCTCAAAGTTAAGTCCGGTTTCGTTTTTATGAAAACCACAAACCTTCAGGACGGCTTTAAAATCCTCCCGGTCATTCTTTACGTCCGGGTCAATCTTTAGAAAAATAGCCCAGTGCTTTTTGGCCACCCGGGCAGCACCAGTGAAAAGGGCTTGGCAGATAGCCTGGTTCTCCGCCTCCGCCACCGGTCCCCGCGGGGAATAAAAGATGCAGCGGTTAATCATCGGCAAGGGGAGCCGGCGTTTGAGAATCAAGAGCGAGGCGCGGATTTCACCGTCCTCCTCCAGAACCAGTGGCAGTGGTTCCCAGCCCATGCCCTGTTTCACCTGCCCCCATTCCCAGAGCTGCAGGAAATGCCCCCGGGGATGGTTGGCTACGAAGCGATTATAGCGTTCCCTTTCTGATATATCGATAACACGAGTGGTAAACATAAGCTTCTCCTTTACACTTGATGAGAACTGTTTTTACGCTGACGGACTCATACAATAGGAGTGGCTCGTTAAGACCATCAAAAAATTAAACGGAAATCCCCCGAAGGAGGATCTCTTTAGACGCTGACTTACGCTGAATGGATATAGTAACCCTGCTTTTAAAAATCATCTACACGGGGACATGCTTTCATTACAGTGCGTTGATTCCACTGCAAAAAGTAATGACACAATCAAAAAACCGATGTTACCCCTCTTCAAATACTACATTAAATTTGCTGTTGCTCCGCCCATTAACCCGTCAGCGTTAGTCAGCGTCAAAGACCTTATTGAAGAGTATGTATATTATAGGACTCATTAATACCGCCTGGTCCGCACTGATACCCGCCTTGGCCCGGATACTATCCCTAATGCCCCCTTTTGATTTCCGTAAATAGGACTTTTTAGAATTTTGCCATAAAATTTTGAGATTTTGGAGGAGTTTATTCGTTCAGTGAGAACTAAATAAGTAATAGCCCACGCAAAGGGGGTCGATATTAGGGGAATAGTTTGAATATTCTTAATATTCAAACCGCTACAGGGGAATTGCGAGTACGCCCGTAAACCCCGATTTGTGTCATTAGAGAGATGATCCCTTTTCGGGGGCTAATAAGAGAGAGATTTTGGGGGGTAAGAGATTTGAGTACGTACATGGAAGAGTACAAGCGGAAACTTATTACCGCGGAACAGGCTGCCAAACTGGTGCAATCCAATGACATCATTGAGTATGGCATGTTTGCTACCAAACCGATTGACTTTGACGTGGCCCTGGGGAAGAGGGCCGGGGAACCGGGTCTGGAGAATGTCTCCATCCGTGGTACCGGTGGGGTTCTGCCTATTCCCGAGGTTATCAAGGGCGACCCGGAGCAAAAAAGCTTCCAGTATTTCAGCTGGTTCTTCACTGCGTTGGATCGCAAAGCCTCGGACTTCGGGCTCTGCTGCCACAATCCGTTTAACTACCACGAGGCTACCATCCTGGCCTATAACCGTGACTTCTACGATCTCTGGCCGGATGTCTGGGTGGCCCAGTGTACACCCATGGATAAGCACGGCTGCTTTAATTTCGGCTTGGGCAACTCCCACAACCGCGGGGTGGCTATAGGCAGCAAGCGCCTGGCCATCGTAGAGGTTAATGAAAATATGCCCCGCTGCCTGGGTGGCAATGACGAATACGTACACATCAGCGAAATAGACTACATTGTAGAGGGTTCCAATCAGCCTATTTTTACGGTTCCGCCGGCGGCTGCGCCCACTCCGGAAGAAGAAAAGATTGCGGCCTTCATCATGAATGAGATTCGGGATGGAGCCTGTATTCAGCTGGGAATAGGAGCCATGCCCAACCTGCTGGGAACCATGCTGGCTGACTCCGATTTAAAGGATCTGGGTGTGCAGAGCGAAATGTTCTGTGACGCTTATGTTGCTATGTATGAAAAGGGCAAAATCACCAATGCCCGCAAGGCTTTTGATATTAACAAGAGCACCTATTCCTTCTGCCTGGGAACTCAGGAAACCTATGATTTTCTGAATGACAACCCCCGGTGCGGGTCCTGCACCGTTAATTACACCAATAACCCGCAACAGATTTCAGCGCATGATAATGTGATTTCCATTAACAATATCCTGGAAATTGATCTGCTTACCCAGGTATGTTCCGAATCTTCGGGGCTGCGCCAGATTTCCGGTACCGGCGGTCAGCTCGACTTTGTTATTGGCGCTTTCCACTCCAAGGGCGGCAAGGCTTTCCTGGCCTTTAACTCCACCTACAAGGATAAAGAGGGTAAACTGCAGTCGCGGGTTCGCCCCCTGCTGACTCCGGGTGGTGTAGTTACGGTTCCCCGCACCATGGTTCAGTACCTGGTTACGGAGTGGGGGATTGTTAATGTCAAGGCCCTCTCCATCTGGGGCAAGGCCGAGGCGATCATCAATCTGGCTCATCCCGACTTCCGCGATGAACTGATCGCTCAGGCCAAGGAAATGAAAATCTGGTCACGTACCAACCGTATTCCTTTCTAAAACGCCAAGATCAGCAAAGCCCCCGGGTGAACCCCGGGGGCTTTTTGTTTTAGCTCAAATAGACACGGATAACACGGATGGGAGCAAGATCGACACGGTTTTTTGACGCTGACCAACGCAGACTTACGCTGATAAGTTGGGGGGACGGTGAATGCGGATGGAGGGGGGTTTCTGACGCTGACTGACGCCGAATGAATTAAAGAGAAAGGATTTCCCTTAATCTTTCACTACCCGGCCTTGGCGGATGAGTGCTTGTTTATAACTCATCTAATCAGTTTTATTATCCGTGTAGATCCAAATAAATCCGTGTTATCTGCGTCCATTAACCTCGTCAGTGTTAGTCAGCGTAATTCAGCGTCAAAAAACCCCATCTGTG
>CAZLYH010000025.1:6895-23748 GCA_964563775.1 uncultured Syntrophomonadaceae bacterium
TTTTATCAGCATCAAAAAATCCATCCGCGCTAATCCATTTAATCCGTGTTATCTGTGTCTATTAACCGTCTGGCTATATTTAAGGGCGGCTTCCACCAGTCCCAGGAAAAGCGGGTGGGGGCGGTTGGGCCGGGATTTGAACTCGGGGTGGAACTGGCAGGCCACGAACCAGGGATGGTCGCTGATTTCTACCATTTCCACCAAACGCCCGTCGGGAGATAATCCACTGATGGTCATCCCCCGGCGCATCAGTTCCTCCCGGTAATCGTTGTTTATTTCATAACGGTGGCGGTGCCTCTCATCGACCTGTGCGGTTTGGTAGGCATTATGGGCCACGGTCCCTTCCACCAGGTGACAGGGGTAAGTTCCCAGACGCATGGTGCCACCCATCTGCTCAACATTCTCCTGATCGGGCATCAGGTGTACTACCGGGTGGGGCGTATCCGGATCAAACTCGCTGCTGTGTGCACCTTTTAGGCCACAAACGTTACGGGCAAATTCCACTACCGCACACTGCATGCCGAGGCATATACCCATATAAGGGATTCCTTTTTCGCGGGCCAGGCGGGCAGTGGCTATTTTACCTTCGATGCCGCGTTCTCCGAAACCACCCGGAACCAGAATCCCATCCACATCCCGCAGCAGTTTTTCCGCTCCTTCTTTTTCCACTTCCTCGGCATAAATCCATTTAATATTTACTTCGGAGTTGTAGTTAAAGCCGGCATGTTTCAATGATTCCACGATACTGAGGTAGGCGTCGGGAAGCTCCACATATTTGCCCACCAGGCCAATGGTGATCTGCCGGTCCAGGCGGGTAACCTTCTTTACCAGCTCCTCCCATTCGCCCAAGTCGGCCGGGCGGCATTGCAGCCCCAAGCGCTTGATGGTCTCTCGATCCAGTCCCTCCCGGGCCAGCATGAGTGGAACCTCGTAAATGGAATTGGCATCCATTAACTGGATAACTGCTTCCCGGTCCACATCACAGAACAAAGCCATCTTGGCTTTCAGATCCTCGGAAAGTTCTTTTTCGGTGCGACACACCAGGATATCGGGCTGAATTCCAATACTGCGCAGTTCTTTTACACTATGTTGGGTGGGCTTGGTTTTCAGTTCCCCGGCGGCACGGATGTAAGGCACCAGGGTTACATGAATATAAAGAACCCGGTCGCGGCCCAGGTCAAATTTAAGCTGGCGAATGGCCTCTAAAAACGGCAAGGACTCTATATCACCGACAGTCCCGCCGATTTCGCTGATGATAACGTCGGGGTGGGTCTCTTTTTCCACCAACATGACCCGGTCTTTGATTTCGTTGGTAATATGGGGAATAACCTGAACCGTCTGCCCCAGGTAATCCCCTCGCCGTTCCTTGTCCAGCACGGTCTGGTAAATGCGCCCGGTGGTGCAGTTGGCGTAACGAGTAAGATTCTCATCGACAAAACGCTCATAATGGCCAACGTCCAGGTCGGTCTCAGCACCATCGTCGGTTACATATACTTCACCATGCTGGTAGGGGCTCATGGTTCCGGGGTCGACATTAATATAGGGGTCGAACTTCTGCAGGGTTACCTTAAGTCCCCTGCTCTTTAGCAACCTCCCCAGGGAAGCTGCGGTTATCCCCTTCCCCAGTGAAGATACGACGCCCCCGGTAATGAAGATGTACCTGGTCAATTATAGCCCCTCTCTTTCCCTGCAAACAAACTACAAAATCCTCTAGAATTTTACCTTCTTTACCCTATAAAATCAACCGGCCAGATAATCCAAGACGATAATGGGACACTTCTCGTCAAGGTCCGAGCGGCTTACTTGCAGAAACGGCAGCTTTACTACTCGCGGAAAGCGCGCCGTGAAGTCCTCCACTGATGCCAGGTTAATGGTGCAATGGGGGGTTTTAAAGTGCATAGGAATGGTAATACGAGGGTGAAGTGCCCGCACGATCTCGTAGGCATCATTGGCATCCACCGTATAGCGTCCCCCTACTGGAATGAGCAGTATATCGACATCCTTGAGCTGCTCCAGCTGCACAGCGGTTAGCATATGTCCCAGGTCCCCCAGATGGGCCACCACCAGGTCTTCACTGCGGATCAGGTAAATATTATTTTTTCCCCGTTCCCGGCCCTGCTTTTTATCGTGAAAGGACTCTATCCCCTGGATGTCAATCCCGTCTGCTTTAAAATGGCCCGGCTCGCGGATAACCACCGGATCTCCTTGGAGAAGGTGGGCGGCATTATGATCGTAGTGGTTATGACTTATGGTTACAACCTCCACCGCTTCCTGGTAGAGGGGATAGCCTACCGTATCCTCAAAAGGATCGGTTATAATGCGTTTTCCGGCTGTTTCCAGCAAAAAGGAGGCATGTCCCAACCAGGTGATACGCATGGCTATTTGCCTCCTACCCGGTTGGTGTCATAGAACCAGTATCCTTCCCCCTGGTATACCAGCCGGTTATCCATGTTCAGTCGTGTGTAGATGGAAGTAAGGGTTAAGGGATCTTTTGTCCTCCCCATCCGCCGTGCAATCTCGGCCACTAAATCATGGTAGATTACGGCTTCCTGTTTCTCCAGGAGAATGTCGACGGCCAGATCGGCCTCGCTTTTCCTTCTCTGCTGCATGGTCTGCTTTCCCTCCTACATTCGTTCCGGTGCATTTACACCCAGAATATCCAAAGAGTTCTTTATTGTGGTACGGGTGATTTCCAGCAAAAGCAGGCGGGCATTCTGTAATGCCGGTTCCACCTGTAAAACCCGATGATGATTGTAAAAGCTATGCAAAAGCCCGGCCAGTTCCAAAACATAACGGGCAATACGATGGGGGGCCATGGTACGGGCTGCTATACTAATTTCTTCGGGGAAGTCGGCGATTTTCCGCAACAGAGACAATTCTTCCTCTTCCCCGAGCAGGGAAACATCTACCTCCCCGGGATCGGGTAGCTTGATACCGCTGGCTGCGGCCTGGCGAAATACGCTGCAAATGCGGGCATACGCATACTGGACGTAATAAACCGGGTTCTCCTGGCTCTGCTGTTTGGCCAGATCCAGATCGAAATCGAGATGACTGTCGGGGCTGCGCATGACAAAAAAGAAGCGAGCAGCATCCCGGCCGACCTCTTCAACCAGTTCATCCAGAGTAACGGTAGTTCCGGTTCGTTTGGACATGCGTACAATGTTACCGCCCCGGTAAAGACGCACCAACTGCATAAGCAAAATATCCAGCCGGTCCGGGTTATAACCCAGAGCTTCCATGGCCCCCTTCATCCGGGCTACGTGGCCATGGTGGTCAGCCCCCCAGACATTAATCACCCAATCAAAGCCCCGTTCAAACTTGTTCAGGTGGTAGGCGATGTCAGCCGCAAAATAGGTAGGTACTCCATTGGCTCTGATCACTACTTCATCCTTTTCATCACCGAACAGGGTTGATTTAAACCACCAGGCTCCCTCCTGCTCGTAAATATAGCCCTTGTCGCGAAGTACATGCAAGATCTCGTCGATAGCCCCGGTTTCATGCAGGGTCCTTTCGCTGAACCATACATCATAATCGATACCGAATTTGCTTAAGGTTTCCTTGATATAAGCGATTTTTTCCTTCAAGGCATGATCGACTATAAAGTTGCGCCGCTCTTCCTGGGACATTACCTGCAACTCCGGCCCGTAACGCGCCATAAGACTCTTGACCGTTTCTACTACATCCTGACCGGCGTAACCGTTTTCCGGAAAGGAAATATCG
Source organism: uncultured Syntrophomonadaceae bacterium (assembly GCA_964563775.1). Taxonomy (GTDB): domain Bacteria; phylum Bacillota; class Syntrophomonadia; order Syntrophomonadales; family Syntrophomonadaceae; genus CAZLYH01. Next base: position 10,616 of record CAZLYH010000025.1, read on the forward strand.
TGGCCGGTTAATTGTAAGTAACGGGTATCCAGTGATTCGGTAAAGATGTCGATCTGGTTGCCGGCATCGTTAATATAGAATTCACGCTCCACATCGTAACCGGCCCGGACCAGGATGTTGGCCAGGCTGTCGCCTATGGCTCCTCCCCGGGCGTTTCCCATATGCAGATTGCCAGTAGGATTGGCGCTGACAAACTCCACCTGCACCTTTATATCGCGGCGGGGATTACTGCCGTAATCTGCCCCCAGGTTCTTTACCAGCGCGGGAATTTCATAAAGCCAGCTATTATGGAGAAAGAAGTTGATAAATCCCGGTCCGGCTATCTCCACCCTGGCAATCCGGTCCATTGGTTGTTGGTTAAGCTGGTTAACAATGATTTCCGCAATCTGCCGGGGAGCCTTGCGGGCCTCCCGGGCCAATAGCATAGCCACATTGGAGGCAAAGTCACCGTGCCCTTTTTCCCGCGGAACCTCTATAACGTAGTCCGGAACGGCAGCAAATTCAATTTGCCCGGCATCACGGGCCTTATTCAAAGCACCGTTTACCTGGTCTGCTATGTAATTTTGCAGGTCCTCAATGGGATTCATCCTTTACCTCCTTGATTTACTATTATTATAAAACATAGGCCCGGCCCGCGCTTATCTCTTGTCCTCTATATGGCGATGCCCTGGCCGGCAGGTTGGCAAAACCTTCAATCACCCTAGGATCAGTTTTCCCGCTTTAAGGGTACTAAAACCACTGTGACAGGTATTTGCTGATGTCTTGCCGCGATTCCTCTTTTATCACCCGGCACAGGTCCCGGGTAGTAGCGATACAGTACCGGTAATCTGCCAGGTATTTTCGCAAGACCTTGAAAACCGCTTCTTCCCCGCCCAGTTCCTTTTCCAAACCCAACCAGAAGGCCTCTCCTCCTGTATAGGCAGTACGATAATACTCGGGCTGGGAATACATATCCGCCAGGCTCCGGTCCAGATTGACCCCATTTTTAAATTCTCCAGCATCTGGGATTTCCCTGCCGCGATTTTTGCTTAGATACTTGTTCGCGGACCAATTAGCCAGTCCCTCGTCCAGCCAGGGTTCTTTCAACTGGTCGTTGCCAACCATTCCATACCACCACTGGTGGGCTATTTCATGGGCCAAAATAAATTCCCCGTATCCCGGATCGGAGGCAGGCTGCAGGAACTCTTCCTGCAGAAAAATCATACCGGAATATTCCATGCCCCGAAAACCTTGCATGGGTACGAAGACCACTTTGAATTCCGGGTAGGGATAAGAGCCAAAGATGCTGGCATAATAGTCAAGTGCTTGGATACTCTCATTCAGAATCCCGGCCGCAGCATATTCTCCCCGGGCGGGGAAAAAACAGGTGGTTTTGATCCCCCGGCTTTGATTGGATAGCTCATGGTAATCATACAGGACTACCAGACAAAAGTCACGGACCTTTTCCGCTGCTACCAGGTATATGACCCGACCGTCATCCTGTGCCAGAACATCCATCTGCCTTCCCGTAGAAACCATCTGGTATTCCTGGGGAAGGTTAACCCGCACCAGGTAGTCGGCGGTGTGAAAACAGAAGGGGTCCCCGAAACGGGAGTTGTAGGCCAGGTGCCAACCCTGCTCGTCCAGGACATTCAAAGTGGGGTAAAAATTTCCCAGCATGAAAACTCCATCCTTGCTGCCGTAGCGATAGGCCAGGCGCGGGATGCGTGCCTGCCAGCCCAGGATTATCTCCAGCTTCTCCCCGGGCTGTACGGGCCGGGGCAGAAGCACCCGCAGGGACATCCCCTGCTCTTCACTGTCCGCTTTTTTCCCATTGACCACTACCGACTCAACTTGCAGCCAGCCGGGATCAAATCCGGCATAATAAGCTGCTGCTGGCGCAGGGCTTTGGTCCGGATTGCGAAAAGCATTGGGATAAAGGGAAAACCAGAGGTATTCCAGTGGCTGCCCACTGCTGTTTACCGTGCTTAAGCGGGTCTTCCCGAACAAGGTGGCGGAAGCCGGCTCCAGGTAGAGATCCATGGTATAGACAGTATGAGCGGGAGCCGGGAACAGTCCGGTACCAGCTGCCTGTGCCTCATCCCCACCTGCAGGCGAGGTGTTATTCAACGGGTGGTCAGAATAGAGGAGCCAGGCCCCCACCAGTACTGCAGCCATAGTAATGCAAATCAAGGCCGTTTTCTTCACTTTATACGTACCCCCGTCCTAACCCATCCTGAACCTGCCAGCGTTTTAAAATCCTCCTGTGAGGTTTACCACCACCCGGCTAACGGTAGAGCAGGATGTTTTCCCGGTAATCTTTTTGCAGGTCTTTTTCCAGGAAGTTCAGGAAGCGTACCAGCATGGAGGAGGCTTCCGCCCGGGTCATTACCTGGCTGGAATTGATGCGATTGCCCTGATCCCCGCTTACCAGACCGATTTCTGCGGCTACATATATGCTATCCCGGGCCCAATAGGGAATCTGCCCATCGTCAACAAATGAAGTGCTGTATCCGGGGGTAGGAGCCTTGCTTTCAAATCCCAGGGCGCGTACCAAAATAGCAATGGCCTGAGCACGGTTCAGGGGCTCATTGGGCATAAAATACCCTCCGGAACCGCTGACTAACCCCTTGTTTACGGCCTGCTTGATCAACGGGTAATCCGGATCAGTGACAGCCACATCCGCAAAGGGTGAAACCTCTGCCGGTGCCCGGCGGGAACGGGTCTTTTTCTCCGCCTGGTCGGATACCCTCATATCACAGGCTTTTACCACTGCCCGGACAAAGTCAGCCCGGGTCATAGGTACATCAGGCAGGAAGAAAGCCGGATTGCCGGCAAATACGTCCAGAGAAAACAGCTTCTCAATATCCTCCTGGGCCCAGTGTCCCCCCACATCACGGAATTTGGGAACGATCAGGCGTTCCACCCGGGGAAGCATCTCCTGGTTTAGCTCAACGGTCCCCTGACGCCGGGCAGCAGCAGGTTTACCCTCGCTCATGCGGGGGAGGTTATAATCATAACGGCTGTACATATTGCGCCGGGTGACTTTCATGTTCCCGCCGGGAAAACTGGAGAGGTTGACCTCGTTTTCCGCATATTTTAAGCTTTTATTCATACTATCTGCAACACTGGCGGTGACCTGGCCCTCCCAGGCTATATTTTCCCCGTTGGGGCTGCCTGTCCCCACCCGCTCCACTTGTATATAGTAGTCCAGCAAGAGGGTTTCGGTACTGCCCCAGAAGTTCTCATATCCCACCGTACCCCCACTGATATCCACTACCGCCGTTCCTTCATTTTTGTTGATATCATAGTATTTTCTGGCCTTTATATTTCCCGAGTAGAAGTCCGAGGCGGGTCGGTTGTCGATGATATCCGAGCGTGAAAACTGGTAGCCGGTATCTTTTTTTAGGGTATAAGTGTCGGCACCAATTTTGATAGTCTCCTTGTAGCTCTTCAGTTCCAGGTTGGCAATGGTCTGTCCCCGCACGGTGTCGGGCTGATAAGTTACCTCAAACTTGACCGTTCGGTCCAGAGACCCGATAACTCCGGGTGTCTCGGATTGCAGTTTAAATGTATAGGAAATGGTCTTGCTGTCGCCCTTTTCGCTTTCCTTAATGGTAAACTTTCCCGCCCGGCTGGAAAACTGCACCGGTTCCCCGGAGAGAAAGACCACTTCCACATACTCGTTTTCATTGTTAACCCCTCCGGAATAATCGGGGGGGGCGGCCTGAACCGGAAGCGACCACAAGACAAGACTTATTACCAGCAACCAAAGAATAATGCTCTTCTTCATTTTGTTTACACTCCCTGACTGTACTTATTTAACCAGCAAGACCTTGACCCGGAAATCATCACGGACCAGATAAACCCGTTCCCGGGAACGCAGTTCTTCTGGAGAAATGACCTTACCGTTGCGGATCAGCAAAGCTTTTTGCAGGTTCAGACGTAAATCAGAATTTTTGGGCATCCACTGTCCTTTATGATTGCTCCAATCCCGGGCTTCGCCCAGAGTTACCACCCATCCCACATTGGCGTCCTCTGCAATCACCTTCACTGTTCCGGCGGTCACCCGCTGCCGCAGCAGAGAATCCTGCTGTTTCTGCACGGCGATGGAAGCTGCCCGGTCACCGCTGGCAAAAACGTAAGCATACCAGTCCCGCAGCCGGTTTTCCTTGACTCGATCACTGTCTTCGTCGACAGCATAATCCCCGGCATAGAATTCCTGAGGTGAAATCAGACGCCCGGCCTCTACATCATATATGCCCGTATCACTGTCATAAAACAGTTCCTTTTCTCCATTGAAAGCCTTCCAGTTGTTGTTCTCCAGGATAAAGAGTGATTTCAGCCACAGGCCATCGTCATAAATCTGGTCCAGTTGGCCGTAATACAAGTAATTTTCACTGATATTGGAGGAGTTTAGGTCTTCGTTGTAAACATAAATCACGTTGGCAATGCGGTTTCCCCCCCGCCCGTCAGCCAGGATAAGTATATCCTGACCGGCCTGCAGGGCGGTTTGATCCTGGACCCGCCCATTCTTAACAATGATACTGCCATCATTGAAGGCGACATTTTTGTTGTTTTTGAGTTCCAGTACCTTTCCATACCAATTTATGTCCTTGATCTTGTCATTCAGGGTTGCTTCATACTGGTTTTTGATAATCATGCGATCAATGATATCCTGCCCCAGTACGTTTTTTACCAGCAGGTAGGTTTCCCTGCCCCGGTAATACTTGAGATTGCGCAGTGGAACCGGAGTTCCGGCAGTGTAAACCGGCAAACGGTCGATGTGCTCCAGTTTAAGCAGTGGGGCGGCTGCCTGCCAGGCCCCATTGTCCAGTTTTTTGACATCTTCCAGTCCCAGCCGGTTTTCACTGCTGTCCACCACCGCCAGGCGGGCTTTATAAATACTGCGGACCAGGTTGGAATCTCCTTCCACCTCCAGGCGGCTGACCATATCCGTTTCCAGTTCATCAAAGTAGAGTCGCACCCGGTCCCCCACATAAAGGGCCTCAAGTCCTACCAGTTGACCCCGTTTATGTACCAAAGTGGCCGCTGAAGTGTAATAGGTGGCCTGGCTGCCATTGTCGGCGCGAACACTTATCTGGTCCCGGTCAAGGGTCAAAACTACCCCGGTGCGGATACGGCTGCCCGGGGGTATGTAACCCAGCTGGGCGGTGGAGTATCCCTCCAGGGATAGCACGTTTTTGCCCTGTAGCTCAGCGTAAATCTCCATACCGGGCCGAAACTCACCCGGTTGTACGGGAACATTGTCAATGGTAAATACCGCCCCAGGGGCGATGTCCAGGAGGTAAAGGCTGCCTGCATAGGTTTCCAGCTGTACCCGTGCCGGCACGGGTTGTTCCCCCTCCTGTGCCGGGGTTATGCCTAGCAGGTATCCTTCCAGGTAACCCTGGGCCAGGGGATTGGTCTCTGCTCCCAGTCCCACTGCGGGGAAAAGCAGAAGTATACACAAAGCCATACAGAGGGCCCTTTTTATCATTTTCCTACCTCCTGCCACCGATTATAGTGTATTGCCCCAGGCGGTTCAGCGCCGCCTGGTTGGTTACGGTATTTTGGCCCGGGGTCAATGCCACCCAGCCACCCGTTCCTGCGTCGAAGCGGTGAATGCTAATATGGTTAAAGCGGCGCAATCTGGCCTTGGCCTGGTCATAATCCAGGGTGAGGCTCAGGTTGGAGGCCAGATAATCCAGGTTCCAACTCTCTGTCCCAACCAGGGCCGACGCTTCCAGGACATAGACAGGGGAGAGATTGTTGCCCCCGGTCCCGGTGTTGCCTGCGGCCGGGTGAATGTAAAAGCGCACTCCGGCATCACTGCGGTCGCGGTTGTCAGTTATCCGGGATACTCTGAATATAGCCGGGTTGAATTTAAGGGCAAAGTCTTTACCCTGTACATGAATATCCCGGGCTCCCGCCTTGCTCACTACACTGGCGGGGATGGCGATGACCACTTCGGTTGCCCCGGCCAGTGTGCCGCGGGTCAAATCGATGGTGAGCGGGACGGTTTCCCGATCCTTGCTCCCCAGCTGCACCCGCGCCAGGGTGCCACTGCGCTCCAGGATGGTATTATCCCCCGGCGCTCCGTCCAGGTCGGGTGCCCCCACCTGGCTGCCGGTCTTGACCTGGTTGCTTTCCGCCGAAGGCGGTGAGGAGCCAAAGTTGCCTATCGCCGTGACGATAAACTTGTAGCGGGTATTGGGCATGAGGTCGCTATAGACATAGGAAGTTAAAGCGGTGGAGCCTAGAAACTCACTCTGTTCTTCCTCCACCACAAAGATCTCGTATTCAGTGGCACCGGACACGGCTGTCCAGTGCACCTTTATAGCCCGGTCGGTGTTGTAGTAGCGGTCGTGGATGATCTCCGCCACCACGTTCATGGGGGCGGTGAGCTCTGGAAGTCCATAGGTCAGGTCATCAAACACCCCACTGGCACCGTTGTCCGGGTTTACAATCATAATGCCTTTGGTATCCAGTTTTCCGGGCGGGGTTTTTATCACCAGCGTCTCGGCATCAATAAAGCGGACCTCGCTGGCTTCGGTTCCGGATTCCAGGGTAAAAGGCTGCAGTTCTGAACTGCTCTGGCCATCCACGGTGCGGGTAGTGACCCTATAAATAACCTTGCCCCCGCTGTTCTCACCGGTTTCCTTGACCACCGGGTTGAAGACCACCCGGGCTCCTTCCATGAATCCGGCCCCCTTGATTTTAATCTGCTGGCCGCCTTCGATGGAGATTACTTTAATAGGTGTATTCTCAGTATTATCGGCCGCATCAACCACGGCAATAATGCGTGGCGTGCTGATATAGGTAAACTCCCCGCTCGGCCGGGAGAACTCCCCGTCCGGATTCTCCACCCGTACTTCCCTTTTACCCGGGGTATTGGTGGGGGACAGAACCCTGACGGTTTTATAATCGACGACGTTGACATTTTCCGCCGGCACCTGCATTTCCCCAAAGTAGACGCTCAAGGGGTTGCTGTACCCATCCATGCGGGCGCGGAAGTCTTTACCCTCGATTTTCACCACCGTGCCCCCCGAAGCGGGACCCAATTCCGGAGTTACTGCCGTAACCTGCGGAGTACTTTCCCCTTTGGTAAACTGCAGGTAGATTTTGGTCTGCCCGGCCGGTGGTTGATCCGAAGTAGCTACTCCTCCATCTTCATTGATAACCATTACCCGGTGCAGTTTTCCTACTTCGCTTTCCGGAACTGCCGGCATGGTAAAGGTTAGTTTGCTGGGGAGGGTGTAGTTGATATTGGCCGGGGCGATGGTAAGAATATTGGCGATCTGCACTCGGGCATTTTCCCGAAAATCCTCGCCCAGTATATTGACCAGGCTGCCCCCCTGGTAATTCATACGCAAAACCCGTACGGTTTCGCCATTGATATCCGTTTCCTCCGGGTCCACCCCGTCCCGGGTAATGTTAATGATACGTGGGCTGCTGTCGGGATTTTTGTAAATGAAGGTTCCACTGGCCGTTCCCCCATCGGGGTTGAAGAGGGTTACCGGAACCGTCCCCACCGTATAGTAGGAAGGCGTATTAACCACCATCTGGCTCTCCCGCAGCCATTCCACTTCTGGAGAATAGCCTCGATCCACCAGCAGCCGGCGGTCCTTTACTTCCACCTGCAGGAGTTCATAACCGGTATATTGTTCACTGCCGCCCCGCCGGATTAGGTTCTGCATATTAATAAAGCGCCGGCTGTCGTCATAGGGCAGGTTGGCTTCATAGATAACTCCGCTTTCTTCCAGGGTAATAATAAGCGTCCCCGCCGCCCGGTATTCCACCCGCAGACCGCCCGGCAGGTTGACCGTAGCCGCTCCGTTGTCAATCCGTCCGGAGTTTTCCTCATCCCGGGGGATATCCCGGTTGCTTACGGCCCCAAAGCGCACCAGAGGCATACGGACCGAGGCCAGGCTGCCATTGTTCCACACCTGGATATCGCTTTCCCGGAACCCGCTCCCGTACACCTCGACCTTCTCCCGGCCCTGTTTGCGTCCCTCACCCGGTACAATACGTTCAATCTTGGGGTTGGAGCCTTCATAGGTAAAGGGGAGCCGGTTGGAGACCCCGGAGTCGTTGTTTACTACAAATACATCAACTTTGCCGAAACCCGGGGGGCTTATAACCTTAATATAGCCCCGGCTGAATTCCACGATCCGGGCCAGACTGCCGCCAAAATAAACTTTGGGCAGAACCGGGGATGCAAAATACTGATTATAGAAGGGATGGTCCAGCGGCTGGGGATCCCGCCAATCGGTAGCCGGGTTGGCCAGATCCGTTTCGCTGTCCCAGCGTCCATTGCCATTCACATCATTAAATGGTTCCTCAGGATCCCAGATCTGATTGCGGTTAATATCATCATAGGGTTCAAAGAAACGGAAATCGGTGCCAGTGATTTCCACCACATCCCCTCCGGCTGCCGTACCTTTTTCCGGTACGATTTTACTCAGCCGGGGATGACTGCTGGGCACCACATAGGTAAAACCATCTGCTTTGCTGGCGGTGCCGCCATCCGGGTTAACCAGCACCACCGGTACGGTTAGTCGATCGGTGCCCAGCTGGTTGCGCAAGTCGCCCGGGTAAGGGGGTACAGTCACGGTGATTACTGTTCCCGCCGGATTTACCGTCCGGGCGGTTGCCGCAACTCCATTTATATACACCTGGACCTGGTCGTCAAACTCCTGTCCTTCAATGTCAATCTGGTAGCCTCCCTGGGTGGAGCCTTCATTGGGATTAATGCGGGTAATTACCGGCCGGGAGGTGGGCAAACGGAAGTAGTAAAAGCCCTTTTCATCCAGGCGGCTATCTTTCTTGGTGTCCGGGTTAATCACGGTCAGATCGTAGTAACCGTCCGCGCCCAGCACCGGTACGATAAAATGGATGGTGTTTCGATCCAGCACCCGGACCCGCTGCCCGGTGATATTGCCATCGGCATTGGTGGTGTAAGCGGTGCGGAAATTTAATTGCCGTCCCCCTACGGTGATGCTGTCGCTGGCTACACTGACGGTTACGGTACCTCCCCCCTGTTGCGAGGCTTCTATTCCCGTGCCGCTGCTATCAAGCTGCAGCTCATAAGTGGTTCCAGCTCCATCACTAAGCAGCACCTTCCCCCCCGGAGTAACGTCCAGGGTAAAGAAACGCGACGGACTTCCCGTTTCCTGCAGGATAAGCGCCGCATAATAATCCGCCACCTGAAGATAATTCCCTCCGCTGGGGTTGGTGCCAATGCTGAGCAGCGGCTGACCCGGAGGAGAGCTGTAATCACGCAACTCGATGCGTCCGGTAGCGACGTTGCGGTTGTAATCGTTGACTTCAATCCCTTCCAAAAGAACCCGGGTGCCGATTAGCTTTAAAATGGCATCCTCGGTAGCAGTAGGATCAGGCTTGAGGAAGTTTTCCCCCTTGACTATAACCAGAGTACCGGTGTTGCCCGACTTGGGGTTAAAGTCATTGATACGCGGATTGGTATAGGTTATTACATAGGTAAAGGGATGGGTGGCCATCCCCCCTTCGGGGTTCATTATCTGCAGCTGGGTTTCCCCTTCCCGCCCGGGCGGCGCGCGGAACGTGAGTTCCTTGCCATCCTCGCGCCGCACTACACCTTTTACCACCTCTCCGTCAATCATGACCGTCAATCCGGGCATAAAATTGCTTCCCTGTACTACCACCGTATCCCCGCCACTCACGGTAACCACATCGGGGATGACGGAAGTAATGACCGGAACCCGGTTGGGTTCAGGGTTAACAAACTCCACCAGGTCTTGCTTTTCCGCCGTAAGTCCAGAACTGGTGGAATAGCGCACCGGATTGGTTACCCTGACGAAGGTCTTGCCCAGGGTGTTTATCGGCGTACCGCCGGGAATTATAACCAGTATTTTGGTGCCCAGTTCCTGGCCGGTGCTGCCATCCAGCTCCCGTCCACTGGCATCAAATACCTTTATATACAGATTGGGGTTGTTAGCCGGCTCATTGAGATTCCTTACCTGGTTTTTGTTGAGCCCCAATTCGGGTCCCAGCTCAATAATGGGGTAACGTACCACCTCGTTGCCATTCTGGTCAATATAGCGGTGAATCATAAAGTCCTTGCCGTGTATGGCCACCATGCGGTCTTCCGGGATCTGGTAGGGTGGATTGGGGCCGGTAACCTGTATTTTTTCCGGGGTGACTCCACTTATTTCCGGCATAACCTTGTTGGAAGTATAGGTATAGGCGTTTTTCAGCTCGGCTCGTTCTTTAAATATGTATTGCTTGCCGGTTCCCTCTTCGGTTAAGATGGTGACCGTCTCCACCACCACATCCTTGACCGGATCCGGGTCAGAGTCGCTGATAGCCGGTGACAAAATATTTATTTTGTCCAGGTCGCGAGCAAAAACGTAGTCAAAAACCACCTGACCTTCCCGCTCGGTCTTAAGAAATTCGGCCCGGTCACCAATGTAAACCGTGATAGTCCGGGTAGCCGATTGTATGGGGATGGTTCCGTTGTAAGTCCCCCCGCCATACGCCAGACTGAGCAGCCGGGGATGAGGATCACTAACCGAAGTCGTTACCGTAATGTCACTGCTGGCCGGGCTAAACTGAGGAATATTGAGGCTGCCAAAAAACTGCCCGTACAGAATGGTTTTCGCTCCGCTGGCGGGGGCAGTCTTCGGCTCCACACCGGATATATTCATCTTCAGGCTGGAATCCACGATGGTGAATTTTTCCCCCAGGATATATTCCTGGTTGACCTTTTCCTGCGGATTGCCCTGCGTCACCCGGTTGGTCAGCACCACGAAATACTCACCTACTGATAGGTTGGGGACCTGCACGGTGAGCAGATCAATGCTCCCTTCTGCATCCTGCTGGTAAGTCGGGTTTAGCCCCCGATTGCGGGTGGAAAATGGTTCGGTGCCATCTACCGCCCGCAGGAAATAGACATCATACCAGTTCAAGACCTCGCGGCGGAAGTAGACCGTGTCCCCAGCCCCGCCCCGGTTGGGATGCATTTCGATGCCGTCCAGGTCCAGAGTACGATAAAGACGGAATTGATCTTTATAGGTATGGCGGATTTCCGTACTGACATCCTGGGTACCCTGACCGGGGAATACATGACCAGCATCAACAATATTCCTGGCAAAAACAATGTTTTGCAAGCCCAGTTGTCCGGTCAGATGGTCGGCCTGGGCAATAGTATCCGCGGCAGAAGTAGGCTGGATATCTATATAGTTGCCGGGGATGCCGTATTTGGCTTCCAGGCCGGGAGTACCGATCTGATTCAGGTTGGTCCCCTTAAGGGTCAGCTGTCCCTCGGGGGGGGCGGCGTTAAGTTCCACCTTCCTGGTAACCTCGGTCAGCCTGGGCATTTCATCTTCGTTGATATTTACGCTATAGGTGCCCACGCGCAGAGTTTCTCCCAGGAAACTGGTACCGGTACCGGCCTGGGCCGCATTAACTTCAAATTTCAGCAAATCAGCTTCGTTAATAGTACGGTAGGGCGTGAGGGTAACCGGTCCGGATTCGTAAGTATCGATGCGAACCACGGCATTACGCAGGTTTACACCTTCGATGGATATGTACATATAAGTAAGATTGCCATTGAGATCAAAGGTTTTGCCTACCTGGATATCAGTAACTTTATAGTTGGCAGGATCATAGTCCCCTTCAGCCGCTCGGGCGGGACCCGGTGCCAGGCCTGTTAAGAACAGAACCAGCAATATCAGGGCTACTACCCGCTGGCCATGGTATCTAATCATCGATTATCTTCCCTCCTGTTCCAAAACTACAAAAATACCAGGTCGCGACCCAGATATCTCCACTACCTGATCAAGGGGGTTGACCTGGAAGGGCTGATCATACCAGTTGCGCGCCTCTTCTTCATAGCGAAGTACCCGGAGCCGCTCATAATTCAGAGATTGGATCGGCAAGCTTAAATGAAAGCTTTGCAATTGAAAATGCTCGCCGCCTAACTCGAACAATTCCGAGCAGAGCCGACCTCCCCCCAGCCGGCCCTTAAGAATGCTGCTGAGAGTCGGTGCCGGTCGGCCCAGACGCAGTTTTACGTCCCCGGGAGAAAACCCCGCCGCCGGAGTTATCCCATAAACGGTTATATTCCCCCAGGAGGAAGCAGCCTGCAGCTCCGCAATGACATTCCAGCTGCTGCCGGGAATGATTATCCTCTCCCGGGTTGACGAGCCCATCATTTCATCCAAATTGTAATTTAAGATTTCTCCTCCCTGGAAGTAGTTTCTATTAACAACCAGCTGGCCTGTACCCGTAGCCACCGGGAGCTGGACCTGTCCCTGGCGTCCTTCCTCCCTGACCCGCAGTCCATCGGTAGGAATAGGCTGGCTCGATAAAGGCACCACACTAAACTGGCCGGGCAGAACCTGCTGGTAACCCTTGGCATTGCGCACGGTAATTCTATATAAACCCGGCGGTAAGCGATGCTTGCCGCGGGGCAGCCACACCCGCAAATATACTTTATCATCCAGCACCTTAACCTGTACCCGGTGGGCAGGGGTGTCGTTAAACTCTACACTAATGGCTCCCCCGCTATAAAAATACTCTCCATATATTTCTATGGGTTCATTTTCATCATAGTCCTCACTGACACTGCCCAGAGAAACCCCGCTGACAATCGGTACCGCCATAGTTGTAATTGTCCAGCTTACCGAAGCATTCCCGTTCCCCTCCTGATACCCGACTATGTTGGGCTGGATAAAGATGGTGTAAACACTCTGCGGACGCAACATCTTTATCGGAACATACAAATAGGCCCGATCGGCCTCCTTTACCAGTATATATTTGGCCAGGAACCTGGTGCGTTCCTCTCCCGTCAAGGCCTGGGCGTAATTCAGCACTTCATTGTCCACCAGAGATGCCTGACTGCCCCCGCTGCAGTAGATCTGGGATAATCTCAGGTTCTCCAGAGCGGTGGGACCAAGCTGCAAATTACCATCCCGGTCCTCAAAAGTGAGGCGCAAGAAATAGCGGGTAGCCGCATTAATTTCTGGAATGGCGCGGGGAAAAAAGCTGGCCTCACTGAACCATTGGCCTTCCCCAAAGGGTTCTTTATTCAGAAGTACCGGTCCCCCGGGGACCAGCATTAATTGCAGCGGCGCTGCCGGGGCGGCATGAATCTCCCGTACCGCAGTGGA
>CAZLYH010000026.1:0-23723 GCA_964563775.1 uncultured Syntrophomonadaceae bacterium
TTTGCAGCAAATCCTGGCAGTAGTTGGGGCAACCCCGGAGGAATGGGGTTTTACCCCTCATTCGGTTTCTACAGCTGATGAAGTAGATATTGATGAATTAATTGAGGAATTATCCCATGAGATATAAACAGGCCTGTGCGGATGCCAATATCCTGGGCCATCTTTATCGCAGTGGTGAGAGCAGATTACTGAGCCAGTTTTTCGAACAGGTACTGGTAGACCAATGGATACTCGATGAAATTAGGCGGAAGCAAAAGGATATACTGCCGGTCATAGAACGGGAGTTGTCCAATGCTTCCTTTTTGCTGCTGGTGGACCGAGCGGAGTTACATAGTCGCCAGGTGCTATCCCTGTATGAAACGGAGTTGGATGACATGCGTAATCTTTTTCTACCGTCAGATGAAGGGGAAAAGCGGATGATTGCTCTGGCCCGGGCTATCGGAGTGGGTTTTGTACTTACTGATGATGAGAAACCGGACGGGCCTTATTGGAGTGTCGAGCATGGCGTGATTTCCCATGTTGAAGCCCTGGCCTTCTGGGATTTGGTTTATATGGGTATTCTGGACGGGGGTTACTCTGATTACATAGCGGCTCGGGATAGTTTTAATCGTATTTGTCAGCAGGGCTACCATCCACCCTATGCGCCCGGCTTTGGTTCCCGGATGGTGGCAGCAGTTAGAAGATTGAAGGATAAAGAGTGGTTTAAGGAATGGTGCCAGGCCCGTGGTGTAAAAGCAGGGGTCTCCATTGACCTGTTAAAGCAGATTAAGCGAGCGGGATGGTGAGTTAGGGTCTTGGTCTTGGTTTCTAACAAGGCAGAGCTTCCTGCCAGGGAACAACATCCGCGTAGCAGGGGAATTAACCGCGAAAAAGCCGGGAACAAGGACAGTTCCCGGCTGTACACGCAGTACTTGAATTGCTACTACCATTCCACTCCCGGGTCGTCAGCCATCTGGTTGACCGTCCCCCGTGGGTAAAGAACTCCCACATGACTCAGGTGAGGGTCAGGCTGGTCCTGGTTGGGCTGGGGGAAAACCAGACGAAGTTTGAAGTCGTCTCCAGCCCGATAACCGATAATCGTCTCACCCTGGTAATCACGATTCAGGTCAGGGGTGCCCAAAATCTCTTTCACCCGGGAGAGGGTTAATGACTTGAGGGCGGGATCATAGGATCGTACCTCAAAGATCTGCGAGCCCTTGTTTATTCCCAAAACTACGTTGTGGTCCGGGTAAGTGGCAAATTGACCTTTGGCCGCAGGTACATAGTCCAGCTGTTCCGGCTTGCCCCATTTTTCCTCTACATCTTCCAGGACATTATCCCGGGCGGCAAATGGGCAATTAATAACCTGGCCCTGTTTGGCCAGGTCCATCATCCGATTGAGAAGAAGCCGGTCTTTATCCTCCTGGCCGGATTGGGACGGGGGTTCCTGCTGTGGTGATGAAACGTCGGCCGGGGGATTGCTGCTGTGATTGCCCGGGTCAGGATTACCAGAGGATGCGCACCCGGATAAAAGTGCCAAGGTCAGAAGGACCACAAGAAGCAGAAAGGGTTTATAGGTCTTTTTTTGCAACTTAACCTCAACTCCTAAATGAATGTCTAATGTTAATACGTAAAATCGTGGCTCTGTTTACAGTAACCGGTCAATATTTTGACACTGCCCCGCCGGGATTAATCGCCAGGCATTCATTGCGTTGCTACTGCAACGGGTTCTATGTTACTATAAAACCAGATTTTAAAAGGAGATCTTTTACCAGAGACATGCGCAACCAACTATTTGCTTAAGATAATTGCAAACAGAACCTAGGCTGGCAGAGGATGTCCCTCTCCTGTTTGGTTCTGCCTATCATGTTGGAACGCTTGTCCTGTAACAAAATGTCTCCCGCCCGGTGCCGGAATATCCCTGTACCAGCCGGGTGAAAAAATTTATGTAACAGCCAGCAAGGGCTGCAGGTGAGCAAGTATCACGTGCAGCCCTTTTTTCTTTGGAGGTGGGTTCATGACCTTACTATTGACTTGCCGCGGTATTGGCAAAAGTTTTGGCGAAAAGCAGGTGCTAAAAAATATTGATCTGGATATAAGCCCGGGAGACCGCATCGGGCTGGTAGGCAGCAACGGAGCGGGAAAAACTACCCTGGCCAACATCATCACCGGCAGTCTCGATTATGACCAGGGAGTCCTGCTTTACCGGCAGCACAATTTGGAAATTGGCTATATGCAGCAGCGCCAGGATCTACCGGAGATAACGCATCATAAACTGACCGGAGAGGCCGGAGAGATGGAAACTGACTTCCTTGTGGCATCCAGCCGTATGGGCCTGCGTGGTGTGCAGCACTGGGAGGAAGAGCGTCTGCAGGGACTCAGCGGCGGGGAAAGGACCAAGCTGGCGTTGGCAACAGTCTGGGCCGGGCGTCCTGATCTGCTGATTTTGGATGAACCAACCAACCATCTGGATTATCAGGGGGTGGAATGGTTGATCAAGGAACTGAAACAATTCGCCGGCGCGGTACTTCTAATATCCCATGACCGCTATTTCCTGGATCGGACCGTTAACCAAATTGCGGAGATAGAGGCGGGAAGCATCAGTCTATATGCCGGCAATTACTCCTATTACCGGGAAGAGAAGCAGAGGAATTACCAGAGCCAACTGCACACCTACCAGTCCCAGCAGAAGGAGCAACAACGCATCGAAGCAGTGATTGGCCAGTTGAAAGACTGGTCAGCCAAAGCCCATCGAGAATCGCGCCAAAAGGGAAGGGCCAGCGGGAATAAACTGGGCACCAAAGAGTATTTTCGGGCCAAAGCCAAAAAGCGTGACCAGGCAGTAAAGTCGCAGATAAAAAAGCTGGAAAGAATGCGCGGTCAGGGGTTGGAAAAGCCGCCGGGCGATCCCCGGATTCGTCTGGACATTGGGGAAAGAGAGAAAACCGGTCGCCGCCTGATCCAGGCGGACAATATCGTCAAGGCTTACGGAGAAAATCTGCTCTTTAAGAATAGTTCTTTCTACATTAACCGGGGGGACCGGGTGGGCGTTTTCGGTCCCAATGGCTGTGGAAAGTCCACCCTGTTAAGAATCCTACTTGGGCAGGAGACAGTCGATGCCGGGGAGGTATTTTTAAGCCCATCGGCCCGCCTTGCCTACATTTCTCAGGACCTGGCAATAGATGAGCATAAAAGCACCTTACAGATTATCGCTGACCGGGAAAAAAGTGAAGGTCAACAGCTAATTACCTTGATAGTCAATTTGGGTTTGAGCTTTGATCGCCTGCAGCAAAGACTCTCCGCCCTGAGCCAGGGGGAGCAGGTAAAAATCCAGATGGCTTTGGCGCTGATAGGGGGGAGTGACCTGCTGTTCCTGGATGAACCCACCAATCACCTGGATCTGTACAGTCGGGAAAGCCTGGAGGAGGCCTTGTCACAGTACTCCGGCACCATCCTGCTGGTTTCCCACGACCGCTTTCTTTTGGAGAGTGTCTGTACGTCCCTGCTGGTATTTGAACGGCAGCAGGTGATTAGAATCGAAGGAAAACTGGACGGTTATCTAAACAAACAACCGCAAGGTCAGGCGGCCTCCCAGCGACGGGCAGATAAAAAGGAGGAACTACTCCTGCTGGACACCCGCATGGCATATGTCCTGGGGGAATTGGCCCGCTGCCAACCCGGCGATTCCAGGTATGAGGAGCTGGACCGGGAGTATAACGAGCTGCTGGAGCAAAAAAGGCGGCTAAATTAAACCTGGCCAGGTAAAAGAGAGGTTATCCGGGTGGTAATAAACAATAGCTCAGATCCTGGATATTACAGAGGGCAAAACCACTAATGAAAAAGCACTTTCGCCTTACGGTGAAAGTGCTCTGTTTTCCTATATGGTACGCCCGAGAGGAATCGAACCTCCGCACCCGGCTCCGGAGGCCGGTGCTCTATCCACTGAGCTACGGGCGCATGTGCAGTAGTTATTATATCAGAAGATTAAACTCCGGTCAAAGAAAACCGGTCATTTACAGGGCTTATTCCTGACCCTTTTTGAGCAGATAGAGGGTGAATACAAAGCCGCAGGCGGGGATAATGAGTGCCACCCGAAAACAGTTGTGGATGGCGGCAAGAAAGGCCGGGGAATAGGTAAGGGTTGTCAGGCTTTGCCCCAGTTGCAGGGAAAAGAGTCCGGCGGCCAGGGCGGTGCCCAAGGCGAAGGCCAGGTTACGGATTGTGGCCATAAATCCCCCGGCATAGCCATATTTCTCCCGGGGAATAGAACTCAGGATAATACTGCTGTTAGGGGAGCCAAACGAGCCCATGCCCAGGCCGAAAATAGCCAGACCCAGAGCTATCAGTCCAACATCCTGAGGCCCCTGAACGCTGCCCAGAATCAGATTGGCGGCTATCAGCAGGGCAAAAGAAACGGCGGTAATCATCCTTCCTCCCCGGCGGTCATAAAAGGTTCCTGCCAGGGGAGCGGTGATGGCCATTACCACTGGCGGGATGGTCATAAACATTCCTGAGCGCCAGGGGGGGAAATGCATAACGTTTTCCAGGAAAAAGGGCATCAGAAAAATGATAAAAGGCTGGGTGGCATAGGAGAGAAAGGCCAGCAGGTTGCCGGAACGAAAACGGTGATTGGTCAGCGTCTCCAGGTCCAGCAGCCCGGCGGACTGCTTTTTTTCAAACAGTATAAAGAAAACCAGTGCTCCTACTCCGAGCAACAGAAGAACCGGGCTGACCTGGCTGCTGCCCACGACCAGAGTAAAAGAAGCCAGGGCCAGCAAAAGGAGCCCTATCTGGTCAGTTGGTTCGGATTTATCCTCTCTTGCCTGGCGGGGAAGAAAGCGCAGGGCCATAAAAAGCCCGGCCAGTCCGATGGGAATATTAAGCAGGAAAATGCCCGGCCAGGAATAACCGGAAACGATTAAGCCCCCCAGGCCGGGGCCGGCCATATTGCCGATGCCCACCATGCTCCCGGTCAAACCCAGGGCTTTGCCGCGTTCTGAGGCGGGGAAAGCGGCGGAGACAATCCCGATTCCGGTCGCCATCATCATACTGGCTCCCAGTGATTGAACGATGCGGAAAACCACCAGCAGAATAAAAGAGGAAGACAGGCTGCATAGCAGTGAGCCCAGAGTAAAAACCAGCAAACCGCAAGTAAAAACTCGATTGCTGCCTACCCGGTCACCCAGGCGACCGAACAGCAGCAGGGTAGCCGTAATAGTAAGCATGTAGGCAGTAACTGTCCATTGTACGGTCTTGACCGGTACGGTAAGGTCTCCGGATATAGTAGGAATGGCAATATTTAAAATGCTGCCATCCAGGGTAGACATAAAAATACCCGTACAAACGACCACCAGAACCTTCCACTTTTCCCCCATAACCAGGGCACATCCCTCCCCAGAAGCCATTGCGCCTATTACCTATTTTATAATACGCGGGGAGTAAATGTGGCACTTAATATTAGGTGGTTCTGTTACTCCGTACTCGAACAAGAATAGAGAAACTCGCCAAGGCGTTAATTTTGAATGCCGGCTTATCTGTTCTTTATTGCGCTTGGTCGCCGTTCACTGCGCTTTTCCTTTCAATGTCTGATGTCATTCCCGAACAGGATAACTAGTAAATTCTTGAAGGACGGTATTCGGCGACTAATTATCAAAGGGTATGGATAATAACATCCGACAGGCAGCGCGCAGCCTTTTCAGCCAGGTCCTGGGAGATGGTATCTGTACCTACTTCGAAGAGCAGGGCGGTAGGGTAAAGATCCTGATTGTAATCACCGTGGCCGATGAAGATGCCCCGCATGAGGCCAGGGTATAACTGGTCAGATACTCCCTTTACTGTCCGGGCAAACTGCAGATTGGTCTGAAAATTGGGATTGGAGCGGCCAACCACGATCATCACCCGGGAGGTGCCAATTCCGTTAACGCTGGTCAGGTAGCCGCTGGGAGGAGTAGCATCCCGGTGGATATCAAAAATAGCTGCCGGTCGCCGCTTTAGCAGCTGAGCCGCGGTGCGCCGGGAGCGGGAATAGGCATAAATATCATGTGGTTCGTGGCGGTTGTAACTGTGATGCACCGAGTAGCCCGAGCGCCGCAGTGATTCGGACATGGCGCGGCCTACCTGGAAGATGCCTCCGTTCCAGGCTACGGTTGGCGATCCGGCAGTGGGGGTGTAGGATTCGTCGGTATGGGTATGGTAGATAACTACATCCCGTGCGGAGGGGATGGTAGGTTTAGGCAGGGTTACGGCAGAAAGAGGATTCCGCAATTGAAGTGCGGTTGATGCTCCCTTAGGTGCGGTGTGCTTAATGGCCGCAAGCGCATTGCTGCCCTCCACCCGGGTTACAACATAGTGAATATTGTCGTCACTTATAAATTCATCCTTTTTGTGTACAGCCACCCCGGTTTGCAAAATAACCTTTCCGGCTTGATCACGAATGGTAAAATAGGAACCGGCTGATCCATGGGCGTCACCGATTCTCGGTTTGGCCTGGGGGCGGGTAACCGTGTTCATCAGAAAAGCACCCACCATTACTGCCAGTACAATTAAGAAAAAGACCAGCAACTGTCGAGACTTCCAGCGCATAATAAAACCGCCTCTTTCAAATATCCTTAAGGGGTATTATTTGAAAAAGGCGGTCGGCTTATCCCAGAATCATTCTTGTGGATCCCACTCGGCCAGGTAGCGTTCCTGTTCCGGGGTCAAGGTATCAATGTTTACCCCCCCGGTCTGAAGTTTTAACCAGGCTACCTTGCGGTCGATTTCCTCGGGAACGTTATAGACGTGGTTGCCCAGACGGTTATGTTCCTGGATAACATGAATCAGGGAAAGGGCCTGCAGGGAAAAACTTAAATCCATTACTTCGGCCGGATGGCCATCTCCCGCCGCCAGGTTAACCAACCGTCCCTCCGCCAGCAGGTATAGTTTGCGGCCATCACTGAGGACAAATTCCTCAATGTTGTCCTTGAGCAATCGTTGCTGGACGGCCAGAGCGTTCAGATCCTTTTTGCTGATTTCGACATCAAAATGACCGGCATTGGCCATTATAGCGCCGTCCTTCATCTGCTCCAGGTGTTCCCGACGGATTACATCAATATTGCCGGTGACGGTGATAAATACATCGCCGATTTTGGCCGCCTCGGTCATGGGCATGACCCGGAATCCATCCATAATGGCCTCATTGGCCTTAACCGGGTCGATTTCAGTGATAATAACCTTGGCACCCATACCCAGAGCCCGCATGGATACGCCTTTACCGCACCATCCATAGCCTGCTACCACGACATTTTTGCCGGCTACCACCAGGTTGGTGGTGCGATTAATGCCATCCCAGACTGACTGGCCGGTGCCATAGCGGTTATCAAAGAGATATTTCATATAAGCGTCATTTACAGCAATCATGGGAAAGAGCAGGGTTTCGTCCTTATCCATGGCGCGCAGGCGGATAATACCGGTAGTGGTCTCCTCGCATCCGCCGATAATCTTTAAGGCTTGCTCGCGCCGCTCCTTATGTAGCATGGTGACCATGTCCGCACCATCATCAATAATGGCGGCAGGCAGATGATCCAAGGTCAGATTGAGAAAACGCTCATATTCCTCCATACTTTCCCCGTGAATGGCGTAAACAGTAATACCTGAGTCCACCAGTGCAGCCACCACGTCGTCCTGGGTGGAAAGGGGATTGCTGGCACAGGCGATGACCTCGGCACCGGCGGCTTGCAGCGTCTGCAGCAAGTATCCGGTCTTGGCTTCCAGGTGCAGACAGCAGGCTACCGTGTAGCCTTCCAGAGGCCTGGTTTGGGCAAACTCTTTGCGTAGAACATTCATTACCTCCATATGGCCACTGACCCATTCCAACTTGCGGTGACCCGAGGGGGCAAGGTTAATATCCTTTATTACTGAACGGTTAAGGGCTGGGAGGTTGGAAACGGCATTCATTTTCGAGTCCTCCTGCTTTCATTGTTTCCGGTTGGCCGGGTCTTGCCAAAGCCTTTTTTCAGGCGAGCTGGGAAGCCTGACCAAACCCGATATACAAAATATTATAATCAAAAAAACTTACAAACGGAATAATTATCTGGTATTATAATTGATAAATGCGCTAAGTACGAGGGAATGTAAAGTGAAGGTGCTCATTTTTAGCTGGGAATACCCGCCACATATGGTTGGGGGGCTCGGTCAGCACGTCTATGACTTGAGCAGGTTCCTGGTAAAAAATAGGGTAGACGTGCACATTATAACTCCCCGGGTAAAAGATTGCCCTGATTTTCAGCAAGAAAATGGGGTTTCGATTCACCGGGTGGGGAGTTCCTACCGTGATGGAGAAAATTTCAAGTCCTGGACTTTTCGTTTTAACAGTGATGCCATTTGTGAAGCTGTGGCTATTAATGCTCGGGTGGGTGGCTTTGACGTAGTTCATGCCCATGATTGGCTGGTAGCCTACGCCGGGCGTTCGGTGGCCAAAATTTTCGAAATACCGCTGGTGACTACCATTCACGCTACGGAGCATGGCAGAAACCTGGGTTTACATAACCGCATGCAGATGGAAATCAACGAAATTGAGAAGAATCTGGCTCTGGAAGCGGAACGGGTCATCTGTTGCAGCAGTTACATGCAAAAAGAGATTTCTTCCCTGTTTGGGCGACCCGATGAAGACATCGTTATTATTCGTAATGGAGTTGATCCCGGGGCTTTTACATCCCTTCCCCGCGAGCCTCGTTTTAAGATTCCGGAACAGGAAAAAGTGGTGTTTTTCATTGGCAGACTGGTTCCGGAAAAGGGAGTTTGGTGCCTCATAAAGGCTTTACCAAAGGTACTGGAGAAGGTCCCGGAAGCCCGGCTGTATATCGGTGGCCGAGGTCCTCAGCAAAAGGAACTGGAAAAACTGGCCGCCGATCTCGGGGTACGGGATCGGGTGGTTTTTACCGGTTTTATCTACAGTGAGGATCGCAATTATCTTTATCACCGGGCGCGAGTTGCCGTATTTCCCAGTCTATATGAGCCTTTCGGAATCGTAGCCCTGGAGGCGATGGCTACCATGACTCCGGTTATCGTAGGCGATGTAGGTGGACTGACGGAAATAGTTGAAGATGGAGTAACTGGATTAAAAGTACCCCCAGGGAGACACGAAGAGCTGGCCGAGGCCATTATCAGGGTCCTGACCGACCAGGCTCTTGCCAATACACTGGATTTCAATGCCAGTGCGATGGTGGAGAGGGTATTTAACTGGGACGTCATTGCCAGGGCGACTATCAAGGTTTATGAAGAGGTTCTTCACGGCAGCAGCAAGGCGGTAATTAATCTGTAACTGAACCGGGTTGCGCCTGAATCCTTTGAAGGAAGTGCGGCAAGTGAGTTCCAAGCTAATGCTGGTTCTACATAGCCATATCCCTTATGTCAAGAGGCAAGGGAAATGGCCCTTCGGAGAAGTCTGGCTGTTTGAAGCCATGGCCGAAACATATATCCCCTTGCTGGTAAGCTGGTTGAGGTTACGGGAGCAGGGGAAAAACACCTCTATTGCGCTGAGTATCAGCCCCACCTTAATGGAACAGTTAAAATCCCGTTATATACAGAGAGAATTTGTTGAATATCTTAATGAGCGTGAGTCCCGCGCTGCCGAAGATGAACGCTACTATATTTCGAAGGGTGCAAGCGATTTTGCTCGCATTGCCTCCCTTTATCGTCGCTTTTATCGGGATATTCGGCGTGATTTCACGGTCGATTTTAACCGTGATATTATCGGAGTTTTCAAGGAACTTCAGGATACGGGCAGCATTGAAGTCATGACCACCGCGGCAACCCATGCCTATCTGCCGCTTCTGGATGCCAGTAGTCTTTACCACCAGATTGACTGGGGAATGAGGGTTTATCACCAGCATTTTAAACAGGAACCACGCGGTTTCTGGTTGCCCGAGTGCGGCTATTTTCAGGGAATTGAAGATATACTGCTGGAAAACGGGATTAAGTATTTTTATGTGGATAGCCATGCCATCGAAGGGGGCCGTCCCATCGAGGTCTTTAGTCCGGGCAGCTCGGATGAGGCAGAGGTGGAAACCTTTGCCGATACCGGACTGAGCACTTACCGTCCCTATCGGATAAAAGGGAAGGATATAACCGTTTTTGGCCGTAATGCCATGGTTAGCCACCAGGTCTGGTCAGCAGATTATGGATATCCGGGCGACGCAGACTACCGGGAATTTCATAAGCAGGACCCCCGCTCCGGTTTTAAATACTGGCGGGTTACTGATCGGAGAAAGGGGCTGGGTCGTAAAAAGGTTTATGATCCGGAGCTGGCCCTGGGCAAAGTACAGGAGCATGCACTTCATTTTGTAAAAGGCCTGGAAGAGAACAGCCGTGAAGCCAGGAAACTGGGGTTTAACGCCCCCTGTATTGTGGGTTGTTATGATACGGAACTGTTCGGCCATTGGTGGTGGGAAGGAGTGCAATGGCTGGAGATGGTCTTCAGGGAGCTGGAAAAAAGCGAGGAACTCAAACCAGACCTTCCCAGCAGAAATCTCCATGCCCAGCATGAAGCCCAGGTTTTTGAGTCCTCCTGGGGCATGGGCGGAAAACACTATGTCTGGAACAATCACGAGACCGCCTGGATGTGGGAAATCATCCGCAAAGCGGGGCAGGAATTTGAGAGCCTTAAGGAACTGCCGGTTGAATCCGACATTGGACACCGTGCCATTTGTCAGGCCATGAAGGAACTAATGTTGATCCAAAGCAGTGACTGGCTTTTCATGGTCAGCAACAACCTGACCCGGGACTATGCCATGAAACGGTTTTTTGAGCATTACACCAAATTGCTCCGCCTTTGCAACAGCCTGCACAATAACAATTTGGACCGTAATTTTGTGGCCTGGCTGGAAAAGGTGGAATACGAGGACGACTTTTTTAACCAGTTGGAAACGGGAGGTGTATTATGAAAGGTTATATAGCCTTTTGCCCCCACTTTCACCAGCCTCATTTTCAGTTGCATAGAACCAGAGAAGAAGCCTTTCAAAACTCGTATCAGCCCTGGCTTGGCTTGCTGGAAAAAGCCGTAAACCTGCCGGGTTTTTTTATCAATGTTCATTTTTCCGGACCTTTTCTTTATTGGATCAAAGGGGAAAAACCTGATTACCTGCAGAAGCTGCGCCAGGTCATGGAAAGCGGCAAGGTAGGGATCACTGGTGGACTGCTTGATGAACCGTTTATCCAACTTTCCTCCCGGATCGATGACTACCTTTACCAGCTCAAAGGTTATGAACGGCTAATCAAGGATATCTTTGGAGTTGACGCGCGGGACTGGCAGGCTATCCACCTGGTGGAAAGGGAATGCGGAGAATTGGTGCTGGCGGAATTATCCCGCTCGGCCCGTTACATAAATGCGGCCCCCATTTTTTATCTGGATGCGGAAACCTTTTTCCCCTCCCATTTTCGCTATCCCGGATCAGATAGTGATTATTGCCTGAAACACTTTGGATTTAATGACCCGGTTTCCATCACCACCATCAGTCACCTGCCGGAAGATATGCTGCATTACTGTTTCCGTGATGAGTTGGGGGGAGAGGAATATCTTGTTTTTCCGGTGCACAGCCAGTATCGCTACCAATTGTTGAAGCGTCAGGGGTTCACCGCTGGTGATACCAGCCGGGTATCACCTCGTCATTATTTCTTCTATATCAAGGAGGCTCTGGAAAAAGCCTATCATATGGTGCAAAGTTTCGGCAGGAACGTTGCTCCTGTACTGGTCATATTTGAAGACGCCGAGAAGTTTGGCCAGTGGAGCAAGGATCCCGAGGGGGATCAGCAATGGCTGCTGGAGTTTTTTAATCTGGTGGAGGAGGACTCCGAGGTAGAGTTTACTGGCTTGAAGGACTACTTCCAAAAGTATGGCTATCTCGATACTTATCCCGCCCGAACCAGTCACAGTTACACCGAATGGGAAAACTGGACCGCCTGTCGGGGAATCCGGGGGGTGACCTTCGGGGATGAACGACTGCGCAGGGTGCTTTCACGTTTGCGCGATCTGGAAAACCGGCAGGAAGCCTATGAGGAGCAGGTTAATCAGGGCTTATGGGAGCAAAGCTGCGGGCTTCTTTCCCCGGAACAGGTGGAAATGCTGCAACAGGCCTTGCGCGGGGCGCCGCAACGTTATGACTTTGTGCACAGCCTGCTGGAAAAACAGGACCCCGAGGCCGGTAAGGCTTACGAGTTGATCAACCGGGTCAGACATCTGGTTTACCAGGAGGATCCCAAGTGGGCCAGCCGTCATCCCAGTTATGGCTCTTCCCCCTATTATGACGCCCAGGGAATGGCTTACATGGAAATGGCTATTCGCATTTGTGACCAACTGTATGCAAAAGCAAAGGGGCCGGCCGGAGAGAAAGAGCGCCTGTGGGATTGGGACCGTGACAACATTAAGGAGGCGGTGATCGAAAGGCCGGAGCAGACTCTGGTCATAGATCCCAAGGGTGGATGTTTGGCTTATCACCATGTTCTCGCACCGCTCTTGCAGGAAAACCCACCAGCAATGGTTACTATTCTTCAGGAAGGGATTGCTGATATAAGGGCTTATCATGATATACACCGCTTTGCGGTGCCGCTGGTCTTTACCGAGACGGATAGCAGTCTGGTGCAGCAGTTCTATGCCGAGGGTGGCCGTCAGGAACGCTGTCGCAACTCCCTGCGCTGCCAAATCTTACTGCAGAGGGAGCAGTATAGCCGCGTGCTGGGGTCTTTTGAAACGGCTACCTACCAGATGGAGGGGTTTGAAAAAGAGGGGGCGGAGATGGAGGTAGCATTGTTCCACCAGGAAGAGGTGGAAATCGGCTCTTCCCGGGTTCCCATAAAGATTAAAAAGGTTTTTCATGTCTACCCCGGGGGAATCCGCTGTGTTGTGGAGGCGGAGTGCGAACAACAGGCGGAAGGAATGATCCTTAAGCCGCAACTGGTCTGTTCCGCATCACCATCAGATGAAATAGCTTTTCAACCTGCTGCATTCCTGGGCTTTTTGGATCCGGGGGCGGAAGGAACAGCTATTCAATTACGGGAGCTTAGCCAGTTAACAAAAACCGGCTCGATTGAGTTTCAAGATCGCTATGTACCAGGAAGTCGGCCAGGGCAGATCGACTACCATTATCATATTCGCTGTGGGGAGGGGTCTCAGTACAGTAATCTGGTTAGCTTTAAGCTCAAAAGTTCAAACCCTATGCCCGCTATTACGGTCGAGCCGGCCGTACGCTACTATTACCAGGACCTGGTTTTCCCGGAACAGAGTCGGCTGGGATTTCATTCCTCCGGACTTATGCTCAAGCCCGAACTGGAATTTGTGGATGGCCGGGCCGGACTGCAGGTAGATATAACCTGGGAATTCCAGACTACCAGAACAAAAGAGGACTATGCAAAGGTATTGGATCTGATTGTAAAAGACTAAAAACGGGAGGGCTCATATGATACTCTACGATTTTTTCCGCTACTACTTCCAGGCTGTGCAACCGGAGACTCTGGAAATCTACCAGTCGCTGCTTCCCGGGCAGGAGGATTTGGCGGCAGCCTACCAGCAGGTGTTTTCCCGCAATGACGAGGAGGCTATCGCCTTTTTGCTTGATTTTCACCGGGCCAGCACCCGCCTTCGGGAAGAGCACCCGGACCAGGCCATCCTGTTTAATGTACATGACAACGTCTGTTTTCCCTTCTTCATGAAATACGTGTGGGATATTCTTGGGGAAGGGGACCGCTCCTTGCTCCTTAATAGGAGTAATCAGAAGGATTTGGATGGGGTCATTCAGGCGTTACGGCAGGATGTCAATTTGCGTAACTGGTTTCGGGGCGAACTGGAAGCCCGGCTGGGGCAAGAGGATCTGTTTACTTTGAATGAAATCATTGCCCTGCAGAATTTTTCTTCCGGCGGGGAATCTTCGTTCCTGGAATTCGCTTTTCCCCGGTTAAAGGACCTGCGGGGTAGAATACTCGACGCCGGATGCGGCTCGGGCTTTGCCTCTCTGGTGATGAGCCAGTACCTGGATGTCTTTTCGGTAGACGCCTGCCAGGCCAGATTGGAGCGAGCCATGGCCCTCTCTGGTATGATGAAGAAAGGGGAGAAAAAGATATTTCCCCGGGTCATCAAGTTGATCCAAGAAGAATTGGGTACCATGACCGTCAACTATGATTTCCCCGGTGCAGAAACCCTTCTGGCGGGAGCGTCACGGGAAGTGCGCTTTGCGCTGGGCAGCATTGAAAAGCTGGACTTTCCCGATGGATATTTCCAGGCCATTAATTGCCTGGACGTACTGGAACACACCTATCGGCCGGAGAACATTATTGCCGAGTTTTCCCGGGTACTGGAAAAAGGGGGGCAGGTCTTTATTACGGTTCCCACCCGCTACGGAGAAGTGGAGCAGCGTATCTGGGAGAGCATCGAGGGTACCCTTTTTCCGGCCATGCTGCACATGCATCACTTTGAACCGGCTACACTAAGCAGTCTGTTTACCCGGCATGGGTTCAAGGAAAAAGAAATCGTCCCCTTCGATTTTATGACCTGGGAGGAGTTTCTGGAGATAGCCGAGAGGTCCCCGGCGCGGGAGGTGGCGGAAGAACTGAAGGCCCATCCCTTCGAACAGGTGGCTTTGCAGCTCTTCGCTGTTTATGAAAAAAAATAGAGCTAATGCTCTAAGCGGTAGCAAACGACTTAATCACTAGCTGCTTTGTATGTTATTGGCAATATTGAAAGGGCGGTGAGATATGGTGGTAAGCAAAACCATAGCTGGTCTGGTTATTGAAGTGGTTCAGGGAGATATCACCGTCCAGAATGATATGGAGGCCATCGCCAACGCCGCCAATGCAAAACTGCGCGGAGGGGGCGGAGTGGATGGTGCTATTCATCGTGTTGCCGGTCCGCAGTTGAAAAATGAAGCCGTAAAGCTGGCTCCCATCTCCCCGGGGCAGGCGGTTATTACCGCCGCCTATAACCTGCCCAACCGCTATGTCATTCACTGCCTGGGACCGGTCTATGGCCGGGATTTCCCCCCGGCTAAACTCCTGGCGGACTGCTATAGGAACGCGCTTCAGTTGGCTGACCGGCACGATATAGAATCTATAGCTTTTCCCGCCATCTCCACCGGTGTTTTTGGCTACCCCATGCAAGAAGCTGCCACCGTTTCCCTGCAAGCCGTTTGCGAGTCCGCACCCGGTCTGCAGCACGTCAAACGGGTTCGCTTTGTTCTCTTCGATACACATGCCTTCCAGATATTCTCTCAGGAATTGCAGGTGCTCGGGGGACCTGGTAAAAAAATCCCCGAAAAATGATATAATTAGGTAGCTCAAGGGCTGCGAAACAGGGTAATACTTGTCCTGGTAGGGTGTCGGCTTTTTCAACTCCCTGATTGGCACATACCCCTTGTCCGGATGACTTAAATCAGGTCCTGTTCGGTGGAGGTAATGATGATATACTCAGGTGGCCGATGAAAGGGGGCCTTTCTTTGTCAGCTTTAAATTTGGGTATTAGCCAGGAGCTTTTTCACTATCTGCTTCATTCCCTGGAAACCACCCCCTTTTATACTCTGCTGGGGATAAAACCGCGGGCACTGGGGGAAGGATACGCAGAACTGGAACTGGTGGCCAGCGAGCAACACTGCAATCCCCTGGGGGTTGTTCACGGGGGAGTGTACATGACCCTGGCGGATGCCGCCATGGGCAATGCCATCCGGAGTCTGGGGATAAAAGGAATGACCGTGGATTGCTCAACGGCCTTTATTGCTCCAGTTCAGTTCGGGGAAACCCTGCTGGGGAAGGGTCAAGTTCTCAAGGCTGGCAAAAGCATGCTGTTTGCCCGGGCACAGATCTTTTGCGGAGAAAGACTCCTGGCAGACAGCAAGGGGACCTTTTTTACCAGCGGCCGGATTGAGGTTGATTAAGGGAGGTAAAATGGGAGAAAACCTGCTTAATTTAAGTGAATTCTATGTCTTAACCTTTGCAACGACTTCGCATGCTCTAAAGGCAGAAAAGGTTTTAAAGCAGGCGGGTGCAGACTTTATGGTAATACCCACTCTGCGTGAGATCTCTTCCAGCTGCGGCCTATCGGTGAAGACACGTCCCGGTCTGGTCGATGCTATAACCGCTCGTTTGCAGGAGGAGCGGGTGCCGGTGGACGGGGTTTATTATGTATTAAAACAGGGCACCCACTACCAGGTCACCAATAAAGCGGTTAGCAAAAAATAACCCGTCTAGATGGGAGATAGTCTTCTATGCAGGGGTTTGATCGTGAAGTTCTTTTATCATATTTTGCTCCTGGAGGATATTTGGAGAGGGTTATTCCCGGTTTTAAATATCGGCAGGAGCAGGTCCGGCTGGCTGAGGCTGTTTATGATGCCTTTAACAACCGGGAATTTCTGGTATCCGAAGTGGGAACCGGGGTGGGGAAAACCTTTGCCTACCTGATCCCGGCAGTACTCTGGGCAGCGGAAACCGGAGAAAAAGTAGTAATTTCCACCCGCACCCGGGCCTTGCAGCAGCAGATCGTGGAAAAGGATCTTCCCCGTCTCCTCCAGACTGTCCGCTTACCGCTGGCCTATGCTGAAGCCAAAGGACGGGAGAATTTCCTGTGCTGGAACAGATACCTCCAGGTCATTGGGGGGAGAATACCTCTGAACCCAGAGGAACAAGACTTTATTCAGAAAATTCTCCGCTGGGCGGAAAATACCCGCAGCGGGGACCGCAAGGAGTTAAAGATAAGCAGCCAGCTGCTGCGTCACTGGCATCTGGTAGCGGCAGACCGCCGGGGTTGTGCCCGGGAGATGTGCCCTTATCATGACCGATGTTTTCGCCTCAAAATGATGCGCGGGCTGGAGCGGGCCGATCTGATTGTCACCAATCATGCCATGCTGCTCTCCGATGTCGTTACGGAAAACAGTCTGCTTCCCACTTATCGCCACCTGATCGTTGATGAGGCTCATCATCTGGACCGGGAATCCTTTGATCGGCTCTCCTTGCGTTTTTCCTATCTGGAGCTTCTGGATGTATTGCATTTCCTGCATAAAGGCGACTCGCAAAAGGGAGGACGAGGATACCTGCACCGCCTGGTCAGCCTGCCCGCTGCCCGGGACGAGGCCCGTCAGTGTATTGGGATGGTTGAGGATATGGAGGATGCCAGCCAAAAACTGTTTGCGGCTATAGGAAAGATTGGCTCGGGGGGCAATGGGGGAGACCGCGAACATGCCCGGGTAGTGGGGCCTGAGGACTGGCAAAGCCCCTGGTTTGAAGAGAGTTTTACCGCCTACCGATGCTGGCAGGATGAAATGCAGTTGCTTCTGGGAGGACTCCGGCTGCTGCGGGAAAAACTGGAGCAGGAGGAGGCAGTACAATTCAATGATATTATTATCAGCCTGCAGGAAATCTCTGACCTGGGTTTTTCTATCTGGGAAGAAAACCCGGATAGTGAAGATCGCTTGATCTGGTTGGAATTCGAAGCAGAGCGGGCCGTCTCCATATGTGCCTCAGTGGTGGGAATCGGCCAGGTGTTGCGCTACACCATTTATGATAAGTTGGATACTTTTGTAGCTGTCTCCGCCACCCTCACGGTGGAAAACAGTTTTGCTTACTTCATAGAAAAATGCGGGCTGAAAGAGTTTGCCGCAGAGGGGAGATTACAGACCCTTTTGGAACATTCTCCCTTTGATTATGATCAGCAGGCCCGGCTCTTTGCTGTAAAAGACATGCCCCATCCCGGTGATTCTGGTTTTACTTCCGCTGTGGCCAGTGTTTTGCAGGACGTAGTTGGAGCCACCGGTGGCCAGGTTCTGGTCCTTTTTACCTCCCGGCGCAACCTCTGGGAAACGGCTGCCAAGCTACAGTCTATCGAGGGGATTAAGGTTTTGGTACAGGAAAGGGACGGGGAATCCAGTTACTTGCTGGAGGAATTCGCCCGGGGGGAACCAGCGGTGTTGATGGGACTGGAAACCTTCTGGGAGGGAATTGATTTGCAAGGAGATCTACTCCGCTGTGTAGTGATAGTCAAGCTTCCCTTCCGTTCACCGGCAGAGCCTTTCTCCTGCGCTGGCGACCGCCTTTTTCGGCAGAAGAGGTTGAATCCGTTTCAGCATTTTTTGCTGCCTGATGCCGCGGTGCGCTTTAAGCAGGGAACCGGACGGCTTATTCGCAGTGAATCTGATCGCGGAGCAGTGGTAGTTTTGGATAGCCGCTTCAGCACCATGCAGTACGGGCAGGTATTTAAGAATAGTATTCCCATTCAGGTTCGGGAAGAAGTCAGCCGCCAGGAACTCCGCCATCGTTTGGCCACATTTTTTGTCGCGCCGCAAGAGCCTGGAGAATAGAGTCACCATTCGTTAATTCCTCTCATATAATAGCAACGTAATCCCTATATGAATAAAACCAATTTACCTTAAGGAGGAATTGGCATGCGGGTTTATTATTTTAGAATACCGGGTTTCCTAAGAAACATCTTGATGAAAATCTGGGGATAGTTCCCGCTTTTCCGGCTGTGTAAAGGTCTGGAATTTTAACCGGCCCTGACGGGAGGGGTGGCGATGGTCAATCTGCGTTGTAAAGTGGCCGTTTTGCTGCTATTGTGCGGATTGGTCCTGTGCGGCCTCAGCCTGTTTGTACAGCCATAGAGGTATGTGCACAGTGGCAGGAAGTATTTTCCGGCCATACTTCCAAGCCCAGGTGGGGAGATCGCGGCAAATTTTTCCCAACCCGGGCTTAATTGGGACTTGGTCTCACCGGAGCAAGACTACAAGGTACTGTCACTCAGTCCGATTCCCAGGATACCCCCCAGGGCTCCGGAAACTATACACAGGAGAAGAGTATTTAGGAAATTGCGAATACCAATCAGGCCCGGGTCAAATAGAAACGTAGCGATAAGCATGATGATGAAGAACAACAGACCCATGGTAGACCCCCTTACCAGACCCTTGCTGCCGCGTAACCTGCTGACAAAGCAGGCTCCCCAGAAGACACTTGCCACCAGGATAATATTGCCCAGCGACGGAAACAAGGTTTCTTTCAAGGGAGTGATGTAAACCAGCACCCCGGCCAGCAGGCAGAGCAGGGCAGAAACCAGCAAAGACCTGGCCAGGCCTCTAATTTCAATGGACAGGTTTTTGTTCACCTCTTTAGCACCTCCCTTTTTTTGAAGAATATGCCGGGAGGACTAGGCTTATGACTTTACCTCCTTTTCATATCCATCTAAACCAGGGTTACAATTACGGTGCGGCGGCGGGGCCCATCGAACTCAGCCAGGAAGATACCCTGCCAGGTACCCAGTAATAGTCGGCCGTCATCAACCGGGACACTCACGGAGGAGCCAGTAAGACTGGCCTTTACATGGGACGGAGAATTCCCCTCCACGTGCCGGTATTCGCGCAGAAAAGGAACTACTTTGCGCATGGCCAGCAGCAAATCGCTTTTCACATCCGGATCGGCATGCTCATTGATGGTAATCCCGGCCGTCGTATGGGGAACGAACACCTGGCAGACTTTCCTATCCTTGCCATGCTCTCTTACCAACCCGGTAACCCTTTCGGTAATATCCAACAATTCCTCACCCTGCTTGGTTTCCACCACAAATTCAAAAGACACCCCCAGGAACCCCCTCATTTATGTCTATCGTCATTTGATTCCACTATAATCTTATGGTTTGGATGCACAAATACTCCATCACCAGGACCCCCATGACCACCAACCGCTCGTGTGTTACTCTTACTTTCATTCTATATCTTTCCAATCTGACCACATTATCCAAAACGTAGGCGGAAAGGTCAACCCCTGCGGGGACCTTTTTACGGACATGATAGGCTAAACCACTGCTTACTGTCATAAACATGTTAGAAACGCAAGCGGTGGTGAAAAAATGCAAGAGACTCAACTTCTATACTGGAGTATCGCCGCCGGGGCCTGTACGACCCTGGGGGCGGTTTTGTTATTCGTAAAGAAAAACTGGACGGATCGAAGCCTGGCTATATTCCTGGGTCTGGCCTCCGGGGTGATGGTAGCGGTGGTGGTTTTTGATATGCTCCCATCCGCCCTGGTCTACTCCGGTTTCCGGCCGGCCCTGGCCGGGCTGCTGATCGGTATGGTAGGAATGGCGGTTTGCAACGCTTTTCTTTTCCAGCCGTTGGCCCGGCGTGATTCCCTGGTTGCGCTGGGGTACCTGGTTATGCTGGGGATTGCCATGCATGACCTTCCCGAAGGCATGGCCATCGCCCTGGGCGGAGAGATGAAAGCTCAAACCGGTATGGTCATTGCCATGGGCATAGCTATTCATAATATCCCGGAGGGTATGGCTATTGCCGCCCCACTATTGATGGCCGGGGCCCGCAAAACCAGGATTTTTACCCAGACGCTGCTGGTCGCAGTCATAACCCCGGTGGGTACACTGTTGGGTCAGCTGGTAGTAGAAATCCTCCCCCAGCTTTTGCCCTTGTTGCTGGGGCTGGCCTCAGGCGTTATGGCCTACCTGGTTTTCCGCCAGCTTTGGCCACAGGCGGGACTAAAAGACCGGCATAGTCGTTGGTGGGGGTTCTGGCTGGGTATGGCCATCATTCTTTTGGCCACATTTTTATGAAGGTTTAATCCCACCCCGGGGAATAAAAAGGTGAGCGTCTTCGGACACTAAGCCAAAACGCCGGGGGGAAAAGACGATGCTAAACTGGTTTTACCTGCTGGCCGCGGCCCTGTCCGGTGCGGCCATGGCTTTACAGGGGACATTTAATGCCGCTCTGGGGAAAGCCTTGGGTTTATGGGAGTCCACACTCTTGGTGCACGTCATTGGTACGCTTACTGCATTAGCCATTGTATTGGTTTTGGGCATTGGTTTCAGCAACTACCAGAAGGTGGGCAGTGTTCCCTGGTTTGCTTTTCTAGGAGGGGTTTTAAACGTTGTTATAATATACGCAGTGGCGCGCTCCATTCCCCAGATAGGCGTGGGAAACGCTACCACCGCCATTATTGTGGCACAGATCCTGACTGCCCTGCTGGTTGACGGTCTGGGCCTTTTTGGTATGAAGCGGATTCAGTTTCAATACCTTGATTTACTGGGGGTGGCCTTGCTGGCAGTCGGCGCCCGCATTTTACTCATGGATTGAGATTAAAACACTACGGGCAGTTTAACCAGTATTATTATCAAGCCGGTTAAGAAAGATACTCCGCCCAGTACAGCACTCCAAAAAGGTATAGGAAGCATCTGGTAGCTTAATTCCAGGTAATAGCTGACCAGGTCTTCCGCTTTGACAACCCTCAGGCTGCGGTCCACCCTTCTATAACTAAGGAAGGCATACAACATAGCCGCTAAACCAACGATAAAGAAAATTAATCCAACTAGCATTTATTTCTCCCCGCGTACATTTAACTGCTTCTATTATAACGATACTGCTGCTGTGACAAAAGGTCTTCCTTACTGGAATGTGCGGGAAGTAACCTTTTGGGGAGGAGATGAAGCGGTGCGGGGCGAAAGCAAAGAGATAGACAGAGATAAAGCAAGGGGAGATGAGGGCTTTGTCAGTGCGTTTTGTACTGGGCCGCGCGGGCAGCGGCAAGAGCCATTACATATTTGCCGAGATTGAAAGAAGTCTTAAGGAAGGTTACCCGGGAAGCCTCATACTGGTGGTTCCGGAACAATTCACTTTACAGGCAGAAAGGGATGTTATCGATTACCTGGGGGTACCCGGCACGATGCAACTGGAGGTTTTAAGCATTAGCCGGTTGGCCAGCCGGGTCTTCAATCAGGCCGGGGGGCGTACCCGTACCCTTATTAATGAACTGGGGCGGGGAATGGTACTGCGCAGAATAATCGATGAGAACCGCGAGCATCTGGGAATTTACCGTACCATAGCCCGTCAACCAGGTTTTGTACAGAAGTTTGCCGAGCTGCTGTCCGAACTGAAGCAAAACGACATTCAGCCGCAGCATTTAGCCACCGTTTTGGAAGAAATGGAAGCGGACAGCCCCTTGCAGCACAAGATAAAGGACATTTCCCTTATCTGGGGCGAATTTAATCGCTACCTGGAGGGGAAATATCTGGATAGTGACGACTATATTCGCCTGCTGGTGGAACGGATGCCCCAGGCTGACTTCCTGAAGAAAACGCGCATCTGGATAGATAATTACGTTACCTTTTCACCACAGACTATTCTGGTTATCGAGCAGCTAATGTTGCTGGCCGAGCAGCTTACCATCACTCTCACCGTGGATCCGCTACGGGGACGTGACCGCGGACTCTTCGAACTGTCTCGCCATACTCTGGAAAAACTCCGCGATCTGGTGAACAAACATCACTTGCCGGATGAGACTATTGCCCTGTCCTCTCCGGCAGTCAAAGCGGCGGGATGGAGGGAAACACTGGCTCACCTGGAAAGGGAATTATATGCTTTCCCATTCCGAACCTGGCAGGAAGAATGCCCGGGGATTTTTCTTCATGCGGCCGCCAATCAGGTAGAAGAGGTGGAACGCGCTGCCGGCAGCCTGGTCGCTCTGGCGCGCGACCAAGGCTATCGCTGGAAAGATATGGCCGTAGTATGCCAGGATATGGACAATTACGGGCCCATCATTGCGCGGGTTTTCCCTCAGTACCGCATTCCCTTTTTTATGGATCACACCCGGGATATCAGTAATAACCCGGTAATTCAATTCATCCTGGCCTCTTTGGAGGTGCTGGCTCGTCGTTTTCGTTACGAAGACGTCTGCCGCTGTTGGAAAAGTGGCTTGTCCCCGTTAACCCTCGGCGAGGCGGAGATCCTGGAAAACTATGTTCTCGCCTGGGGAATCAGGGGGGAGGATTGGAAGAACGATTTCATCCGCGGAGCAGAAGAAGACCTGGAAGAATTGAATGCCTTGCGACTAAAGTTTGTCATCCCTCTGCTCAAGCTGCAGGAGGGACTGCGCCGGGCGGATAACTTTGCCGGGTACACCCGGGCTCTTTTTGCTTACCTGGAAGAATTGCAGATAGCCGACCAGCTGGCTGCAGAGATTGATGCCATGGCCGGGCGGCAGGACTACGAGCGGGTTTACGAAAATACTCAGATCTGGAACATTGTTATGGAAACCCTGGACCAGCTCTATCATATTCTCGGGGACCAGCAAGGGAGCATCCAGGAGTACCAGAAGGTACTTGAAGCGGGCTTTCTCTCCTTTGAATTAAAAATCATCCCCACCACGGTTGACCAGGTACTGGTAGGGAGTGTGCAGCGCTCCAAAAGCCATGAAATAAAGGCCCTGTTCGTATTAGGGGTAAATGACGGCGTCCTGCCCGCCAACCGCGAAAAGGAGGGGGTGCTCTCCATTGATGAGCTGGACTGGCTGCACGGACGGGGGCTGGAAATCGGACTGAGCCGGGAGCTTCGCTCTTTGCAGGAGAGCTTTCTAATCTACAATATCCTCAGTAAAAGCCGGGAATACCTGTGGCTGTCATTTGCTGCCGCTGACGGGGAAGGGAAAGCTTTACGACCCTCCTTGCTCTTCAATCGTATCCGGCAAATCTTTCCCAACCTGGTGGTAAACAGCCACCTGGAAAGCGCGGGCGGCACGAAAGAATTGGACCTGGTAAGCACACCACTGAGCACTTACCAGTATCTGGTTCGCAATCTCAGGCAGTATGTGGATGGGCGAGATATGGAGGATCTGTGGTGGGATGTCTATCGGTGGTACAGCCAACAGCCGGATTGGCAGGAGAGCACACACTATACGTTACAGGCCCTCTTTCACCGCAACCAGGTTGGGAACATTGGCCCGGATTATAGCAAGCGACTCTACCC
>CAZLYH010000027.1:0-9677 GCA_964563775.1 uncultured Syntrophomonadaceae bacterium
TGCAGTTTCCTGTGGGAGAGTAGGTCGTTGCCAGGAATTATTTTATTTTCTGAAATACAGGGACAACGGAACCGTCCGAAACCACTGAAAAAACCCTATTTATACATCCAAACCAGGTCATTATCACTTTTTTCAGCGGTCTCGAACCGTCCGATGTTATTGAAAAACCCTATTGGGATGCGTAAATATGCAAGAGTTGTTGACGGAGCATGGCGGGAACATCCCGCGAAGGTGAAGCAGCATAAGGCGAGCCCCATGGGTGGGGCGAGAATGACCTTGAGCAAGGATGCGAATGGGAACGTCCCCCGGTGCCTGGTTGGTAAGAAATTTGACGAAAACAAGCGAAAAAAGTAAAATATATGGGACAAATGAAGTAAATATTTAAGTTTGGTTGGAAGGGGGCCCAATGATAATGGCAACAAAGTATGGCGGTTATATGGGCAAGGTGCTTGATGTAAATCTCACCACCGGCGAGGTGGGCGAATATCCCTGGAGCGATGAGGACCGGGAGCTTTATCTGGGCGGGAAAATCATGGCGGCCAAGATTCTCCACGACAATATTGATATTTCGGTGGAACCCTTTTCTGAAGAGAACCTCCTGGTTTTTACTACCGGCCCCATTACCGGATCGGGGGCACCTAGTTCCTGCCGCTTCAACGTGTCCACCCGCTCTCCTCTGACTGGATTTATTACTTCCTCCAATTGTGGGGGAAGCTTTGCTTTTCACCTGAAAAAGGCAGGTTACGACGGAGTGGTTGTTCGTGGGAAAGCGGATAAACCCGTGTGGCTGGAGATAACCGATGAAAAGATTGAGTTTCATGATGCTGCCGATCTCTGGGGAAAGACTACCGGTGAAACGCAAGCCTTGCTAGGAAAATCGGGGGGGAAGGTAGTTATTGGTCCCGCCGGAGAAAATCTGGTCCGATATGCCGGGATTTTTAGCCAGGAACGTGCCGCCGGTCGTGGTGGAACCGGAGCGGTAATGGGATATAAGAATCTGAAAGCCATCGTGGCCAGCGGAAAACAGAGTGTCAACGTAAAAGACCGGGAAGGGCTCAAGGAGCATAATAAAAAGTGGGTTAAATTAATTCAGGAACATCCCCTGACCGGGCATATTCTCCCCGAGATGGGTACGGCTAATCTTCTGCGCCCTATGCAGGAGCATAACATGTTGGCCACGCGAAACTTTGGCCGGGGTCAATATAAGGACTACGAGCAAATTTCCGGGGAATATTTGCGGGATCACTACCTGGTTAAGAACACGGGTTGCCTGACCTGTCCCATCCAGTGTGCCCGGGTAGTGGAAGTAAACGGAAAACAGGTGAAGGGGCCGGAATTGGAGACCTTGGGGCTCCTGGGGGCCAATCTGGAGAATAACAGCCTGGAAAAGATTTTGGAGTGGAACTACCTCCTGGACGAACTGGGCATGGATACCATGTCGGCTGCTGGCACGATCGCTTTTGCCATGGAGGCGC
The DNA here is from genome assembly GCA_964563775.1 of uncultured Syntrophomonadaceae bacterium. Classification (GTDB taxonomy): domain Bacteria; phylum Bacillota; class Syntrophomonadia; order Syntrophomonadales; family Syntrophomonadaceae; genus CAZLYH01. The sequence goes on from CAZLYH010000027.1 coordinate 1,476, forward strand.
AGGAAAAAGGTCTATGGGACAGTGGCCTGGAATTTGGTCAGGTGGACAACCTGTCCAGTGTTTTTGAAGATATCGCTTATCGTCGAGGAATTGGCGATTTGCTGGCGGAAGGAAGCAAGCGGCTGGCCGAGCAGTTTGGGGGGAAAGAATTCGCCATTAACGTCAAGGGCATGGAGCTGGCAGCTTATGAACCCCGGGGAGCAGTGGGCCAGGGACTTGGCTACGCGATTGCCAACCGGGGCGGTTGTCATTTAAACTCCGGCTATCTGGTTTTAATGGAGGGTCTGGGTGTGGCCATGGATCCTTATACCACCAAAGCCAAACCGGCACTTACCATTATGGTTCAGAACCTTATGGAAGGTGTATCGGCAGGTGGAAACTGTCTGTTTACGGTCTATAATCTTTTCCCGGGGCCCATTCTAAACGCATCGGGGACTACCCTTTCCAAAATGACCAACAAGATCTTGAAAAGGTCTGGGGCGATGGTGAACTTTTTTAACCACCATGCCCGGAGCATGGCGGCCATCCAGCTTCCCCTGCTACCCCATTCCCGGGCCTTGAGTATGGTGACCGGTATGAGTATCACCATGGGGGGCCTCATTGAGATCGGGGAAAGGGGATACAACCTGGAGCGTTTGACTAATGTCAAGTTGGGACTAACCGAGGCAGATGACAGTTTGCCCGCTCGCTTGACCGAGGAGTGCCAGATCCCCGGGGACAATCGTACTCGGATTCCGCTGGTTCCATTAAAGAGAGAATATTACCGCAACCGGGGCTGGAGCAACAGTGGGGCTCCCACCGAGGGGACCTTGAAACGCTTGCGCCTGCTGCAGTAGAAACAAAGAGAACCTTTTTTTCACAATGAGCATAAGCTAGGGTACGCTAAATTTTTTGGAGAGGCAGGGAAGCCCTTTTGATACCTGAAGCCAGACCGGTCGGACCGGGTTCCCGGCAGGGGGTGCTGCTGCCACGCTGTGCCCTGTGCGAACAGGTCCCGGAGGGTGGGATTCGTTGCGGGGTGAAGGTAAAAAAGGCCTTTATCTGTGATGCCTGCCAGGCAGAATTGCTTGTTATTGATGTCGGGTTGCAGCAGTATAACCGTATCGTAAATAAAGTTAGACGAATCCTAAACTAGGCGCCAGCGCGGCGCCTAGTTTCTTTTGGAGAACTGGTTAATTTAAGCTAAAATGAAGGCAGTGGGTGCAAAGATACCCTCAAGACACTGTAATGGAAAGGAACCGGTGAATCAAAGAGCCGCCTCTTGACTCACTGGAGGGGACAGCTTTTTGCCGGGACATGCACCGATTTTCGAAGCTTTAAAGGGCTACCAGGAGGAACGCTGCCTGCGCCTGCATATGCCGGGACATGCTGGTGGGCGGGGGGCCATGTGCCATGATTTTTTGACCTTTATGGCACTGGATGTTACAGAAATTCCGGGAATGGACGATTATCATCTTCCAGCAGGGGTAATTGCGGAGGCCAGACGTTTACTGGCCCGGGCGTTTGGGTCCCGGGAGAGCTATTTTCTGGTCAATGGAGCCAGCTCAGGTATTCAGGCCCTGTTTCTCTCCCTTTCCGCTCCGGGCTGCCGGGTGCTGCTGAGTCGTAATGCCCACCGGGCTGCCCTGTCAGGCCTGGTTTTAAGCGGGGCCGTTCCGGAATATATACCTTGTGTAACTCATCCCCGGTTAGGCCAGGCCCTGGGGGTGACGGTGGAAAGTGTAAAACAGGCGGTGGAAAAATACCCTGATAGCCAGGCTGTATTAATCACCAGTCCAGGCTATTTTGGAACCTGCAGTGATATCTGCCGCATCGGGGCATGGTGTCAGGAAAAAGGGATCATGCTCTGGGTGGATGAGGCCCATGGTTCCCATTTTCCGTTTCATCCCGCTTATCCGGAGTCAGCCCTGGCGGCCGGGGCTCAGGCGGCGGTTAATGGGCTGCACAAATCGCTTCCGGTCTTGAACCAGGGGGCCTGTCTTCATATCGGGGAGAATTTTGACGGGCGGGAAAGGCTGGTCAACAGTATAAGCTTGCTTGGCACTACCAGCCCCTCGTATCCCCTGCTGGCTTCCATGGACCTGGCTCGTGCTTTTATGGAGCAGGAGGGGAAAGACCGTCTGCAGGAGTCTCTGGAATTGTCCGCTGAGTTTAAAGGGCGCATAGCTGGAATAAAAGGATTGCACTGTTATACAGAGGCAGAACTAAAAAAAATATCCGGGGTAACCGGAGTGGATCCTTTAAAGGTATGGATAGGAGTAGAGGGCCTGAGCATAAATGGCGGGCAACTGGCCTCTCTACTGCGGGAGGAATATAGCATTCAGGTGGAATTGTCCGACCAGCAATCCATTTTAGCCATGGTTTCTCTTTTCCACACCCGCCGGGATTGGGAGTTGTTTACCCGGGCTCTGGAGAAAATCGCCGCCCGATATGCCGGGACCAGCAGAAGCCGACCTGTGCCGCTAACGGCACCGCCGGCCCAAGTAGTTTTATCCCCCCGGGAAGCCTTTTTTTCTCGTAAGAGGAGGGTTAAACTGGATAATAGCACGGGAATGCTTGCCGGCGAAATGGTAGCCCCTTACCCGCCGGGAATTCCCTGCCTGCTGCCCGGGGAACGTCTGACCGGGGAAATGGTGGACTATTTGCAGTACCTTCGCCGCACCGGGGTGCCCTGCCACGGATGCCATGATCAAGAATTAAACTATTTGCTGGTAATTGCGTGAAGAGGAGTAATAATATGAGTACTCGGGGTGTTTTCATATCCCTGGAAGGAATCGATGGTAGCGGCAAGACCTGTGTGAAAGACATCATCCTGAGACAACTGGCGGGCTGGGAGGTCCTAAACATCAGGGAACCTGGGGGAACGGCTACTTCCGAGAAAATCAGAGCCATTCTGCTGGATTGTCAAAATGAAGGCATCAAACCACTCACGGAGGCCTTCCTGTATGCAGCCGCCCGCGCCCAACTGGTAGAGGAAGTTATTCGTCCGGCACTGGCTGCGGGAAAGGTAATAATAGCCGACCGCTTCCTGGACTCCACCATTGCTTATCAGGGATATGGACGGGGCCTGGAGCGGCAAATGTTAACAGAACTTAACCGGTTATGCACATCTGGTTTAAAGCCGGATCTCACCCTGCTGTTGGATGTGGATCCCGAAGAAGGCTTAAGACGCAGGGGAGGGGAACTTCCTGACCGGTTGGAAAAGGAAGGACTGGATTTTCAGCGCCGGGTGCGGGAAGGTTATCTGCAAATCGCCCGGGCGGAGCCGGAGCGAATGCGCGTTATTAACGCCGGCCGCTCCCTGTCTGAAGTTGCCGGGGAGGCCGTGATGATAGTTAGGGAACGGTTAAGGGAGAGCGGAATTTCATGAAAATAGACCGGGATAAAAAAGAGCTCAGCTTGGGCGCCTTGCCCAGGCCTACGACCCGGGGCGTGGAACGCGCGCAGAGTTCCAGCTTTGATCAGGAACTGGCCCAGCGCCGGGAAGCCGAGTGCCAGCTCAAAATGCAGGAATTGTTGCGGGAATTGGACCGCCTGGGTGAAAGCTTAAAGCGCAGTCTCACCATACAGGACCTGGTACTGTATCGTAAGCTGGTGAAACAATTCCTGAAAGAAGCCACCTCCCGTGCCTATTCGCTTAAGCAGGAACAATCCCGCAGTCGTCGTGGCCGTACCCTCCTGATTACCATTCAGACCGTGGATCAGGAAGTCGAGGCTCTGATAGATGATTTTATCCGTAAGAAGAAAGAACCCGTGGAAGTGCTCACCGCCCTGGACAAAATCCGTGGCATGCTGGTTGACCTAATGGCTTGAAACAGCGGGACGAGCAGCTGGTGTTACCACGGGATAGTTATGCATCCAATGGCATTATTACTTTTGGCAGTAGAATCGATAAAGGATGGGAGCAAAACATGGGGCAAACAAGGGAGTGGCAGATGAACAACATTGATTATCTGGGAGAAATCAAGGGCCAGGATCAAGCGGTTGCCCTGCTGCGCCAAACTATAGCCAACCGTCACCTCAGTCATGCCTACCTTTTCTGGGGACCTAAAGGGGTTGGCAAAATGAGTTGTGCCCTGGCTCTGGCACGTACGGTGATAAGCCAGTATGACCCCCAGGCGGAGATGTTTTTTCGCCAGGGGATGCACCCGGATTTGCTTACGGTTGAAAAACAGGAGAACCGCACCGTCATAACCAAGGAGCAGGTAACCGGAGAAATTGAACCCTGGTTGGCATTAAAGCCCTACCGGTCCCAGCAACGGGTGGTTATTCTGCGGGATGCCCACCTGATGAGTACGGAGGCCGCCAACGCCTTGCTTAAAACTCTGGAGGAACCCCCCGCTTACTCACTGCTGGTGCTGGTGGCTGATGAACAAAATCTTCTGGAAACCATCGTTTCCCGCTGTCAGCCGGTAAGGTTCTTTCCGGTTAGTGAAAACACGGTTGCCGATTTTTTGCAGGAGCAGGGAATTGAGCCAGGCCGGGCAGAGATGGCCGCTCATCTGTCCCAGGGTAGTTTTAGCAACGCCCTGCAGTATTCAAAGAGCAATGAGTTGGAGGAATGGCTGGCCGGTGCTCGTCGTATTCTGGCTGATCTGGCCGGGGGAGAGGTGGTTTCGGTTTATCAGGCGGCGGAAAAAATGGAGAAGAATGGGGAAATGATGAGCGGGATCCTGGAAGCCATGCTGCGGGATGTTATCATCTGGCAGCAAACGGAACGGGAGGATTTGCTGGTCTTACCTTTTGACCTTAATCTGGTCCGCCAGCTCGCTGACCGAGACACCGGGCGATTATGTTCGGCATTGGATGAAGTCCATCAGCTTAGAACCTACTATCGCCGTAACGCTAATGCGCTGTTGTTGAGTACCAATATTTCCTATTCGCTCTGGGAAGCGTTAAAATAGTGTAGGCACAAATAAAACCAATATCTGCGAAAAACCTTCCGGCATGACCCGGGTCGATAATGGGGTAAGTGATGGTTTTCTATAATAAGTCTTCTAAGGAGGTAGAGGCTTTGGCATGGGTAGCAGGAGTGAGATTTAAACCCGCGGGTAAGATATACTACTTTGACAGTGAGCAGGTGGAGCTGCAGGCGGGAGACAATGCCATTGTGGAGACGATTCGGGGCATTGAATTCGGCAGCGTAGCCATAGGCAAAAGGGAAATGCCGGAAGAAGATCTGGTTCTCCCTTTAAAAAAGGTTATCCGTAAGGCCACCGAGGAGGATCGGCTGACTTACGAAAGCAATAAACAAAAGGAAAAGAGTGCCCTGGAAACCTGTCGGCAGAAGGTAAAAGAACATGGTCTTCCCATGCGCCTTATCGATGTGGAGTACACCTTTGACCGGGGCAAGATTATATTCTACTTTACTGCTGAAGGAAGGGTCGATTTTCGAGAACTGGTTAAGGACCTGGCCGCCATATTCAAGACTCGTATAGAGTTAAGGCAGATAGGTGTCCGTGACGAAGCTAAAATGCTGGGTGGTATTGGGACCTGTGGGCGGGTACTCTGCTGTCGGAACTTCCTCGGGGAATTTGAGCCGGTATCCATACGTATGGCCAAAGAACAAAACCTCTCTCTAAATCCTACCAAGATCTCAGGCATATGCGGGCGTCTGATGTGCTGCCTGAAATACGAATCTGATATGTATGACTGCCGGCCAGGCAGGGAGGGGAAAAATGGAGAAAACCGTCCAGGAGCTAAAGACGATAATAAGGGACTTAATCATTGAGGTAGGGGAACTTAAAGAAAGAATTACCCGTCTGGAGAAAGATGTTATAGATCCGGTCCTCGAACAGGAAAGCCTTCCGGAAGGGGAGGGAGATATATTTGATCTGGATCTGCAGGCGGAAAGCTATGAAAATCTGGGAAGAATATACGCAGGCGGCTATCACGTTTGTCCAGTTGCCTTTGGTCGCCACCGTAATGAGGAATGTCTTTTTTGTCTTTCCTTTATGGAGAAAGAATAAGTTTGCCGGAAGGGATCATGCAGAACAACGAAACTTTGGACGACCTCATCCTGGGCGGGCTAAAAGTTTTCCAGCCTCGCCGCGGCTACCGTTTTTCTCTGGATGCAGTTCTCCTGGCCCATTTCCCTGGTCCTGAGCCACCGGCGGTGGCCGTAGACCTGGGAACCGGGTGCGGGGTAATCTCGCTTTTATTGGCTCATCGCTTTCCCGAATGTCGCTGTTATGGGCTGGAAATTCAGGCAGACATGGTTGACCGGGCCCGGCGCAGTGTGGCGTATAACCGGCTGGAACATCGCATCCGGATTTTCCACCATGACATCCGCTCCGTTGCCGCCCTTTTACCCGCACATAGTGCCGACCTGGTGGTAAGCAACCCGCCCTTTCGCAAAATGGGGGAGGGCCATATCAGCCAAAACCAGAGCATGGCGATTGCCCGGCACGAGTTACAGGTGGAACTGTTCCAGGTTATAGAGGCAGCAGCTTACCTCTTGCCTCCCGGCGGACGATTTTGCCTGGTGCATCGGGCCGACCGGGTGGCAGAGATCGAGTCCCTCCTGGATAAAAACAGATTAAGGTTAAAACGATTGCGGATGGTGCACTCCTTCCCAGATGGCCCCGCCCGGCTGGCGCTGCTGGAAGGACAGAAAGAATGGCGGGGAGGGGCAGATGTCCTAAGTCCCCTGATCATTTACGATGTCCCGGGCAGTTATTCCCGGGAAATACGATCCCTTTATGAAGGGGGGAATGGCTATGGAGACAGGTAAACTATATATTTGCGCCACCCCCATTGGAAATCTGGAGGATGTTAGTGTAAGGCTTTTAAAAACCTTGCGCGGCGTGGATTTAATTGCCTGTGAGGATACGCGCCAGAGCCTGAAACTGCTGAACCGCTACCACATCAAAAAACCCCTGGTAAGCTACCACCAACATAGTTCCCAGGGGCGTGAGGACTATATAGTGGAACAACTCCTGGCGGGCAAAAAGGTTGCCCTGATCTCAGATGCCGGCATGCCTGGCATTTCCGATCCGGGAGAAGAGCTGATAGCCCGGGCCATTGAGCAAGGAATTAACCTGGAGGTTATCCCCGGACCCTCTGCCCTGGTGACGGCTCTCACCCTTTCCGGGCTGGCGACCTCCGCTTTTCTTTATGCCGGTTTTCTGCCCAATCGTAGCGGGAAAAGACGGGAAATGCTAACTGCGTTAAAGGACCAGCCCTGGACGGTAATTTTTTACGAGGCACCGCATCGTCTGCTGTCAACCCTGAGTGACATGGAAGAAATATTGGGGCCGGAGCGTCGGGTGGCGGTAGCTCGTGAGCTTACCAAGAAGCACGAGGAAGTCGTGCGGGGAACGGTAGGCGAAGTCAAAGGGTTGTTTCTGGAGAAAGCCCCCCGCGGTGAGATCACCCTGGTTGTTGATGCGGCACCAGAGAGACCCGCTCCCGCCAAGAATATAGAGGAAATTGTGGCAGAAACCCGGGAACTAATTGAGGCGGGAATGGAAAAAAAAGAGGCCCTCAAAATGAAGGCCCGTGAATATGGCTTGAAAAAATCCAGCCTATACCGGCATTTAGTCGAAAAAGACCAAGAATAAAGCCTATGTATTAACCTACCTGTTTAGAAAGTTCGGTGAGGCAACTTTTACATAAGTTTTTGCCTTTGTAGTTAAATACATCTTCTGCATTGCCGCAGAAAATGCAAGCGGGTTCGTATTTCCTGAGGATGATCTTGTCACTGTCCACATAGATTTCCAGTGCGTCCTTTTCTTCGATCCCCATGGTGCGTCTAAGCTCAATAGGAATGACAATACGACCCAGCTCATCTACCTTCCTTACTACACCTGTTGACTTCATCATATGCTGCAACCCTCCTCTTTTTCAACATGATTCGCTCTCCTCCACAAAGTATACCAGCGCTGGGAGAAATAGTCAAGGTTTTTTCTACAATTTTGGACTAAAAAATGCCTCTTTGTGAATATTCTGCCCCGGAACCTGCGCCTGGGTGCGTTTCTGGCTATATTTTGGAGTGGATTTACCAGGCTCTGTCAAAGTAGAATATTTAAGGGAGAGAAAGTGGCGGGCGGTTGCCCCCACCGCTTTCTTTATTTATTATATAGAGTATGGATTCTGGAATGGATACTGATAACAGGGATGGGCGAGGATGTTTATTTGACGCTGACTAACGCTGACTGACGCTGACTGACGCTGCAATGGATTATATAGATACGCTAACCT
>CAZLYH010000027.1:9777-23306 GCA_964563775.1 uncultured Syntrophomonadaceae bacterium
TGATGTGACCCGGAATTCAACTCTGGGGCCGGGGGATAAACGGGCAAAGGGATGGGCGAGGATGTTTATTTGACGCTGACTAACGCTGACTGACGCTGCAATGGATTAATAGATACGCTAACCTTGATGTGACCCGGAATTCAACTCTGGGGCCGGGGGATAAACGGGCAAAGGGATGGCCGCAGATATTTTATTGACCTGAATGGGTTTAAAACACTGATGGCTTGATAGGGTAAAGAGACGCGATTAAAATATATGCTTACTAAGGTTCCATCAGCGTCAGTGAGCATCAAGAAAAATCATCCGCGATAATCCTTATAATCCGCGTTATCCGCGTCTATGGATTTGCAAAGAAGGAAAAATCATAATATATATTCCTGCTACAAGCATTGAAGGAGGGACATAAATGCAGGAGAAAAAGACCTTTTATATCACTACCCCCATTTATTATCCCAGCGACAACCTGCACATAGGACATGCGTATACCACGGTAGCCGCAGATTGTTTGGCTCGCTTCAAACGAATGCAAGGCTATGACGTCTTCTATTTGACCGGGACTGATGAACACGGACAGAAAATAGAAAAAGTGGCCCGCGAAAAAGGCAGTGAACCCCTGGCTTATGTTGATGGGATTGTGGAAAACATCAAGTCCCTGTGGGAAAACTTGTTGATAACTAACAATGATTTTATTCGCACCACCGAGGAACGCCACGAAGAAGTGGTCAAGAAGATTTTCCAGAAGGTATTTGATCAGGGAGACATTTACCTCTCCCAGTATGAAGGCTGGTATTGCACGCCCTGTGAGACTTTTTTTACCGAGCGTCAGCTGGTGGAGGGAAAATGCCCGGATTGCGGACGGGAAGTGGAACTGCTGCAGGAGGAAAGCTACTTCTTCAACATGGCTAAATATGCCAACCGACTGCTTCAGCACATTGAGACCCATCCGGAGTTCATTCAGCCAGAATCACGCCGCAACGAAGTAGTAAGCTTTATCAAAGGTGGTCTGGAGGATCTGTGCGTTTCCCGCACCACTTTTAGCTGGGGAGTTCCGGTTCCCTTTAACGACCGTCACGTAGTTTATGTGTGGTTTGATGCCTTGATTAATTATCTTAGTGCCATCGGTTACCTTGATAATGAGGAAATGTTCAACCGCTATTGGCCGGCGGATGTACACCTTATGGCCAAGGATATCCTGCGCTTCCACGCCATTATCTGGCCGATTATGCTTATGGCTATGGATCTGCCTTTGCCGGAAAAGGTTTTTGCCCATGGGTGGATCATGCTGGAAGGCGGGAAAATGTCCAAGTCCAAGGGCAATGTAATTGACCCACGGATACTGGTACAAAAATACGGAGTGGATGCCATTCGCTATTATCTGGTCAAAGAACTAAATTACGGCCAGGATGGTTTTTACTCCGAGGAGGCCCTGGTCAACCGCATTAACTATGACCTGGCCAATGACCTGGGCAATCTCATCAGCAGGAGCATGGCCATGGTGATCCGCTACTTCCAGGGCCAGCTGCCTCCGCCCGGCAAAGCCGAAGCAGTGGATGAAGAACTGCAAAACGTGGCGGAGAAAGCCTATCGGGAAAGCACCGAAAAATTAGAAAAACTAGACTTTACCGCCTATATTAATGCGGTGATGCGGTTGGTGAGCCGGGCTAACAAGTATATAGACGAGACTGAGCCCTGGTTGCTGGCCCGGGACGAAAACCTGCGGTCCCGGCTGGGAACAGTGCTTTACAACCTGGCCGAATGTATCCGCATCGCAGTCATTCTCCTGGCACCGACCATGCCGACCCTGCCGGAGCGGGTGAATGCCCAGATCGGGCTTTTTAAGGACCCGCTGACACTGGCCTGGGAAGAGGCGGGCCAATGGGGGAAGGTAAAGCCAGGAACCACCGTAACCAAAGGGGAAGCCCTGTTTCCCCGCATCGATATTAAGAGTATGGAGGAAGAGACCATGGAAAAACCAGCTGCCCCGGTAACCGATTCTGCGCAGGAAAAAAAGGCAGAAGAAGCCCCTTTCATTACCATTGAAGACTTTGCCCGCCTGGATCTGCGGGTGGCAGAAGTAATCTCCTGTGAAAAAATGCCCAACGCCGACAAATTACTGGTCCTCAAGGTGCGGGTCGGGGAGGAAGAACGAACCGTAGTATCAGGAATTGCCCAATATTACCAACCGGAGGATTTGATCGGCCAAAAGGTAGTTCTGGTAGCCAACCTGAAACCCACCAAACTGCGGGGAACCCTGTCCCAGGGAATGATTTTGGCTGCCTCCGACCCGGGCGATAGTGAGGTGGAAGTACTTACCGTAAAGAGAATTGCACCTGGCAACCGTGTAAAATAGCCGGTCAATTCGAAAGGGGACACTCCAGTGCTTATTGATAGTCATGCCCATATTCAGGATGAAGCCTTTGCCAAAGACATTGCCCAGGTAATGGAACGGGCCCGCTCGGCCGGGGTAGAAGAAATGATATGTGTTGGCTTCGATTACCTGTCCTCCTGCCAGGCAGTGGAAATGGCACGGCAATGGCCGGGTGTTTATGCGGTCGTGGGGATTCATCCCCACGATGCCCGGGAATGTACCCCGGAAACCCTGGCCCAGCTCTTTAAGCTGGCTGCCGATCCCCGGGTAGTGGCAGTGGGTGAAATTGGCCTGGATTTTTATCGCGACCTGTCACCCCGGGAGCAGCAAAGGCAGGCTTTTATCGAGCAGATCCAGATGGCTCGCGAACTGAAGAAGCCCGTGGTAATACACGATCGGGATGCTCACCAGGAGGTGCTGGAAATTATCAAAAAGGAAAAGGCCGGTCGGAACGGGGGAATTATGCACTGCTATTCAGGGCACCTTCCTCTGGCCCAGCAACTCATCAAGGAAGGGTTCCATATTTCCCTGGCCGGGCCTCTTACCTACAAAAATGCAAATAAAACCCGGGAAGTTGCCGCCCGGGTACCGCTTGATCGGCTACTGGTGGAAACGGACTGTCCCTATCTGAGCCCGGAGCCTCTGCGGGGAAAACGAAACGAACCGGCTCATGTGAAATATGTGGCCGAAATGTTAGCCCAAATCCGCCAAAAACCCCTGGAAGAGATAGCCTACCTGACTGCACGCAATACCCGCAACGCTTTCAATATTTAGAGGACAATTAAACAGGGGACGGTCTTGGGATCGCCCCCTGTTTTACTGCTTCCAAGCCGATTTTTGGGGGAAACTGAAAGGGTAAACGTTGCTTTTTCAGCAATCTTTTTACTTGCTGGGGAATAAAATGAAAAAGAAGAGGCAAACCTATGGGTAGCATTTCCTTTAAATGCCATAACTGCCAGACGGTGGAGCGGAAATTGACTTTGCCCGAGTGAATGCCTAGAATGAAATTACCTTTCGGTTTTTTGCTCTATCGTGAGCAAAGGTAAGGGAGGAGAACCATGGGAGCTTTTGTAAAGAAGCAAGGTGCATATTTTGCGGCTGGGATTATAGGCTTGTGCCTCTTGGCCGGAATAGTCTATTTTACCTTGCAAAAACCGGTTACCATTCTTGCCGACGGTAAAGCGATTCACAGCCGGGTATATATTAACAGCAGTGTCCGCGATGCACTAAAAAACAAGAATGTAAAAATCGGCGAGTATGACCGAGTTGAACCTTCTTTGAACAGCAAGGTTTATAAAGATGAGCAGATAGTGGTGACGCGAGCTTTCAAAGTAACAGTAATTGCCGATGGACAGAAGCAGGAGATCATCACTACCCCCGTCAGTATTCGTGATGCCATTCAACTGGCAGGGGTTAAACTGGGTGAGCAAGACGTAGTCAAAACATTACCTGTAGGGCGTACCGTGCCTGACCAGGAAATCGAAGTTATTCGGGTAACCCAGGAAGAGGTCGAAGTTCAGGAAGCTATTCCCTGTGGGGTGGAACGTACCAGTGATACCACTCTGGAGAAAGGGTTGACCCGGACCATAAGCGCGGGTAAAGATGGATTGGCACTTAGCCGGGTTAAAGTTACTTATCATAATGGCCAGGAGGTCAAGCGCCAAGTAGTCAGCAGCAAGACCCTGCAGGAACCGCGTAACCGGGTCATTGCCATGGGAACCATTACGGCAGTTTCCCGGGGAAGCCATCTGTTAAACTTCCGGGAGGCTCGTTTAATGGAGGCTTCGGCCTACACTTACACCGGTTACCGTACTGCTACAGGTAAAACACCGGCAGTAGGAATGGTGGCGGTTGACCCGTCAGTTATACCCATGGGCAGCAGGCTGTACATAGAAGGGTATGGTTTTGCTCATGCCGCAGACACCGGTGGCGCTATAAAAGGCAATCGGCTGGACCTCTTTATGGAGGATCGTTCCCAGTGCCTTGGCTGGGGAAGACGAACGGTAAAAGTATATATTCTGGAGTAAAAAAGCCGGCAAAGCCAGCAAAAAAAGGTGAAGATTAAGGCACTGAAAAAGCCCGTGTAATGAGGCGTAACTTAAGTACGTTGATTGAACGGGCTTTTTGAAGCAACACCGGTATTCGCTTTTTTGACGATCGGGCCCCTGAGAAATCAGGGGCTTTTTTTGTGCCGATGCCACATTTTCCCGGGATTCAGATAGCAGAAAAAGCAGAAAATGATCCTGGATGAAAAAGGAGGTGAAAAACATGCGTAAAAAAATGGCGATGATTCTTTTGCTGAATTTCATTATCATCGTACTGCTGGTGGGCTGTCCCGGGCCAGCTCAGAAGCCGACTACTCCACCAGCCAAACCCCGGACAACGCAAAACGATGCCGATGGAATGACGGCCAGCCAGCGGCGGATTTTGGCCAATCGGCTGTCTACGGTTGCTACCAATGTATCCGGTGTACAAAGAGCCGCAGTTGCAGTTATGGATGTTGGCATGACCAGCCAGGGAATGCCTGGGACCACCCGTACAACCAATAACCGAAATACAACCAACCTGCGCTCAACCAGAGGAGTTATGGTCATGGCAGGCTTAACCCTGGATCAGACCGCCATGAATGACCGGGCCACCGCCACCCGGATCAAACGCACCGTCGCCAATCGGATCAAGGCTGCCGATAAAAAAATTTCCCAGGTGATGGTGACCAGTGATCCTCAGCTTATTAAGCGCATTGATACCATTGCCGCAGGTATTGTAGCGGGGCAGCCCATACAGCGTTATCAGCAGGAAATAAATGACCTGGGTCAACGCTTGCGCCAGGAAAATGCTGTGTATTAAAGATGCGCAAACCGGTGCCCTCTCCGGGGGCCATCCTCCCGGAACAAGCAAGGTCTTTAAGGGAGCAAAAAGCCTGGCGAGCATTATCCTGCTGGCGGTGTTGCTAAGCGGATGCCAGGGCGGTGCTGCCAAACCCCGTTTACCGGAACAGCATCCCCGGCCAGACAACCCTTCCGGCCAACAGGTAGTGGAAGATCGGCAAAAAGCCCACTCCCTGGCCAGGCTGGCTCAACAGGAACCAGGAGTAATAAAGGCAAATGTGGTGCTGGTTAAGGAAGATCTTCTGAACAATATCACTATGCCTAAAAATCGATTGGCCCGGCGCCAAAATACCTACCAGAGTACCCGGGAAACGAACCCGCAAACGGTAAGCATGGAGAAAAAGGCCCAACGGGTTTCACCCCCCGCAATGGTAGCTCTGACTGGATTAACCCTGGAGCGTAATGTTTCAGGCGATGCAGCACGGTCACTGCAAGCCAAACAGGCAGTGGCCAGGAAATTGCTAAATGGGGACAAGCAGGTATCCCGGGTGCTGGTGACCACGGAACCGACCCTGGTGGCCCGATTAGAGAGCTTGGCGACCAAAGAGGGGAATACAGGCTATCTTCGTGATGTCAACAACCTCTTGCGGCGAATGCAGCAACAGACTCCCCCTTTCTAGATGGTGATATAGGACTCCGGTTACCTTTCCGAGTGGGACAGCCCGGAATCGCTGCTCCCACTCCGGAAAAGGTCAAACGGGGTAAATTCGCATGCGGTTTTTTTACTTCATTTTACCAGCTGGGCAGCATGCAGAAATTGTCCGTTTTCTGGTTATAGAAAAGTGTAGTATAATAGCCTTAAAAGAAGAAAGAGATAGCTTTTTATGTCTAAATCGGTGTATCCGTCCCGAGCCAAAGAACTCATGGAGCGTCACCAGCTATTTCCCAGGAAAAGATGGGGACAGAATTTTCTTCTGGATGGGAACATCCTGGGAAAGATCATTGCTGCTTGTGAACTAAGTGATCAGGATTACGTGGTGGAAATAGGACCGGGTCTGGGAGCATTAACCGAGCAACTGGCGCCAAGATGCCGGGGTCTGCTGGCTATCGAAATTGATGAGCACTTTGCCCCGGTGTTGCAAGAAGTGCTGGCCCCTTATCCCCAGGTACATCTCTTGTTTGCAGACGTTTTGCAGGTAAACGTGGAGCAGGAGCTGTGCCGGGTATTCAACCTGTCCCAACCACCGCCTTTTAAGGTCTGCGCCAATATCCCTTATAACATAACCAGCCCCATTCTGTTCCAACTGTTGGAAAACTGCCCCCACCTGGTAAAAGCCGTACTAATGATGCAAAAGGAAGTTGCCGATCGTATCCTGGCCGGACCTGGCGGCAAAGATTACGGACTACTCACGCTTACCACCGCATATTATGCAACGGTAGAGCATATAACCAAAGTTTCCAGGAACTGCTTCTTTCCCCGTCCGGAGGTTGATTCCAGTGTGCTTGGTTTCAGCCCCCGCCGGGAAAAGGTCCAGGTGGTGAACGAGGTCCTTTTCAAGGAGTTCTTACGGGCCGCTTTTCAGAAGCGGCGCAAAACCATGCTCAACATCTGTAGCGGGTTCTTTCATCGGGACAAACCAGAGGTGCAGGTCATCCTGGAGGAAAACGGGATTTCCCCGGCGAGCCGGCCCGAGAATCTTACCTTAGAAAACTTTGCCGTTCTGGTGAACCATTTTGCCGCATAGGAGGAGGGCCAGGGAATGAAAACATTTCACAGTCCCAGCAAGGGGCCAATGGATCTGCAGGAAGTTGTCACCGACATCCTGGAATACATCAGCGAAGACATGTCCCGGCCATACAAGATCCTGGTAGGAAGCGATTCTCACCCCGGGTCCCAGGGGACCTGTTTCGTCAGTGCGATTATTATCCACCGCCTGGGAAAGGGAGGCCGTTATTATTACAATAAAAAGATTGAAAAGAAAATAAAAAGTTTACGGCAGCGGATTTTCTACGAGGCATCGTTGAGCCTCGCCTTGGCAGATGAACTGTGCGAATGGTTGAAGAAATATGGCCGCGATGATATGAAGGTAGAAATACATCTGGACGTGGGGACTCATGGAGATACCAAGGAACTGGTGCGGGAAGTAACGGGAATGATCGTCGGCAGCGGATTCGATGCGCAGATCAAGCCCTATTCCTGTGCCGCCAGTAAAGTGGCCGACCGCCATACAAAATAGCCCACCTTCTTTAAATATATGTTGACATGGAGCGGGTTTTTTAATATACTAATTTATTTCCCTGTTGACTTTGATCTGGAGTTGTTGTAAAATTATAACGATTAATGTTTAAAGAAGGTGGTACAGTGAATTCACCCAGAGCCATCGCAGATATCAAGAAGGACCTGGAATCCTTCGTGGGGAGCAGAATCAGGTTGAAGGCCAATCGGGGGAGAAACCGTATCATAGAGAGAGAAGGCGTACTCGAGTCCATTTACCCGAATATTTTTGTGGTAAAGCTAAATGAACGCAAGGTAGAGAGACGGGTTTCTTACACTTACGCAGATGTTCTTACGGAAACCGTTGAACTCTTTGTATACGATGCTAACAATCTTGATTCAGAAATTCGTATTGCGTCCGCCAACCAGTAATATAATTTCGACTTCGACTGCATGAGCAATCATGCAGTTTTTCTTTTTCTGTTCCCGGGTCCCTCATACTCCCGGGGCATATGAATATACATAGGGTAGGGCACGTCCAGACGTTTCCTGCGGGAAGCTTGGCGGGACAAAAAAACAGCTCGGAGGGATTGGGGATGCAATCAGCCGTATCCATCTGGTCACCGGTGGTGGTTGGACAGCTTAGGAATCCGCGCCAATACAAAGGGGAGGCTCACCTGCCCCTGCACAAGCTGCACCGCTCGGTGGAAGACCTGAAAATAAAAGTGCGCAACCTGGCGGTGGCCGTTATGGGAATGGCGGTGGAAGCCCGTATGGATATCGAAATCCTCTGCCTGGTGGCAGATGGGCAGGGGGAGCTGCAACTGATAAAACATGTCGAGACGATACGGGAAAGAATCCCGCTCCTGGAGTTTAATGAAGCATTTATGCCGGAGGGAGATAATCACTTTTTCCTGCAAATTAAAAACCTGGCCTGGGAAGGGGATATGCCCGGTGGACAAGAGGTGCGCATCGCCTATTTTATAGACTATACGGTAATGGCCACCCGGGAGCAGGTGGTGGTACTTCGTTCTGCCGAGGCGGGAGAGGTTAAGGGTGAGTCTTTGCATGAAGCCCTGCGCAAGCTGGAGGAAGAGGTGGCCCGGGTACAACTGGAGAACCAGGAATTGCACCGGCAGATCTTTTATCATGTACGCAATATCAGCAGCCTGAAAAAGGGGCTCCAGAAAGCCGAAAATCGCAATGCGCTCCTGAACCGGGAACTGGATCAATATCGGCAATTGACGGAAAAATTGCAGCAGAAATTAGCGCGGGATACTAAAAGCAGCGCCCGTTCCCCCGAGGCTTTTCCTGCCCCTCGACAATTGCACCCGCAGGCAGAGGAGGCGGACGCCAGCCTGGGAAGCCGCATCAAAAAACTCTATCTTAACAGCCGGCGCAGCGCTGGTAGTGAGCATTAGGTCGCAAAACGCATCCGGGCAGCATATATTACTAACACCTTGGCTGCAGGGGAGCGTTGGCTTTGAGAATCTTTTTTACCAATACCGCACCCATTATTGTACAGGGTATCGGAGCAGCATTTGCCGATCTGGGACACCCGGTTTGCTATGCAAATGTGGCCGCAGACCCCGACTGGAAAAAAAAACTGAGGGACTTTGCTCCGGACCTGGTTTTTACCGAAGGGGGATGGGGAACCTTTGACAAATTGTTTCCTTACCTGCATGAGTACCGTCTGCCGCACCTATTCTGGGCCATTGAAGATCCCCCCCACTTTCACAGCCTCTCACTTCCCTTTGCCCTGCGGTCAACCTGGGTTTTTACCACCTGTCAGGAATCCATTCCGCTCTACCGGCAGCACGGAATTGATGCCCGACTGATGCTTTTCGCCTGCCATCCCACCTATCACCGCGCGGTACCAGCTGACCCCCACTACAGTTATGATATTGCGTTTGTAGGCAACAACTATTTTGAATATCAGGACCGTAACCGGGCGGCCCATTATTTGCTCCAACCCTTAATGGAGCGTGGGTACAATATTAAAATATTCGGTCTGGACTGGTGGCTGGACCGGTCGCGGCCTTATTATATTTCCGAGGAATTTTACGGAGGCTATCTGCCGGCAGAACAACTTCCCGCCATGTGCAATTCAGTTCCCATCATTCTTGGGCTGCACTCGGTTACTGACTCCCGCACCATGATGAGCATGCGTACCTTTGAGATCCTCGGTTCGGGAGGCTTTTTTCTGACCCAGTGGACTCCTGCCATCGAGAACCTTTTCCGCAATCACCATCACCTGGTTTGGACCCGATCGGAAGAAGAGACTTTGGATCTGGTCAATTATTACCTTAAAAATCCCGCCGCCCGGCAGCGCATTGCCCGCCAGGGACAGGAAGAGGCACATCAGCGCCATACCTACTATCACCGCATCCAGGCTATCCTTTCCCTGCTGGAGCAAAAACTGAAGCTGCCGTCCGACAATCAGGCAGCGACCCCGGCTGCATTATCTGTTCGTTATGGGAGAAGTGTTCGTATCAATCGGCTGTGAAAAGACGATGGGTCTATTTCAGGAACAAGTGGTGAATCCTTTTCATAGAATAAGACACCTGGCCAATCGAAAAGTGGTCCGCCCACTCAGGGTTTTGAGGAGGAGACGATAGCCCATGCGCACCATCATGAATGAAAATAATAAAGAAGGCAACCAGAGGGATATCCGTATTAAGACCTGGAAGTACCGTGCCACACCCCTTCCCTATGAAGAGGAAGAATCGGCCTGTACCGTCAGTACGGCACGGCGTACCAGTGTCGAGGTTTTTGTCAGTTGTTGCGCCTGTGGGAACAGTTGTCCCCGCAGCCAACTGGAAATCTGTGAAAAATGCAGTGAGCACTTTTGTTCGCGCTGCTGGCCTAAACACCATCATTAGAAAGGTTCGATGTCTTATACACGATTTGGAAGCCAGGATAGGAGTCCTGGCTGTTTTCTGCTCGGAGGAGGTAAGGTATGTCCGGTATTAATTGTATTGTCTACCCTCCCACCGTTGACTACCACTATATGACCCAGCGTCCCCAACAATTGATGAACCAGTTTGCCCGTATGGGAATACCGGTCTTCTTCATGAATCAAAATACTTCTTTCCGCCGGCCCTTTCGGGGAATCGAAAAAGTGGCCCCCAACCTGTTTGTTTTTCATGAAGTAGACCCGCTGCCCTTCCTGCAAGGGGTGCGCCCGGTGGTATACTATAATGCCACCGCCCATGTAGAGCAGGTACAACGATTCCATCCCTCCTTGCTGGTTTTTGACAGTGTCGACGAGCCCAGTGAGGAGTTTGCTGCCTGGAGGCCCTACTATAATCGTGCGGTAAGCTCTGCGGATCTGGTACTGTGCAGCTCCGCCAAGCTTCAGCAGATGGCCGGTCCCCTCAATTCCCATGTTTACCTGGTGAAAAACGGCTGTGATTACGAACATTTCTCCCGGGCCCGGGAGGACCTGCCGGTTCCCCGGGAAATACAAGAAATTTCCGGGCCGGTAATTGGCTACTTCGGGGTTATTGCCACCTGGTGTGATCTGGAACTGGTGGAGAGAGTGGCCCGGGCCTTTCCCCACTGTCAATTACTTATGATCGGTCCGCTTTACAATGTAAGCCGGGTACCACAAAGAGAGAATATTCACTGGCTGGGCTACCGCCCCTATGACCAGCTGCCCGGCTATGCCAGACTATTTGATGTGGCCATCATTCCCTTTCGCCATACTTCCATGACAGAAGCGGTCAACCCCATCAAGATGTGGGAATATATGGCGGCAGGCATCCCGGTGGTCAGCACCAACCTCCCGGAAGCCCGGGCTCATCAGAACCTGGTGTATTGTGCCCGTACCGGAGACGAATTTGTGGAAGGAATCAGGGCCGCTCTGGCAGACAAATTCCCCGAACGCCGGCAGGAGCGCATGGCTCTGGCCCGGGAAAATTCCTGGGAGGCCCGGGCTCACGAGGTACTTGATTTACTTCGGGAGCGCCTGGCCATAAAGGAGCTGGGCTCCCCGACGGGAGTACCCATGCAGCCGGTTCCCTATCTCCAGGAAACCGTGGAGGGGGAGGACGAACAGAAAGCCAGCCACATTCATGTTAACCGGGCCAACTCCCTGAGGCTTTCCACACCGGTGGGCCGACGGGTGGCAAAGCGGGGTGTAACTCACTCGGGAGGAGGGGCCCCGGCAGGGCGGTTGCAATATTCCCGCCGCCAGGCGTTTAGCCACCATATTCTGCCGAGTTCCAAGCGGGGGTACAAGGATGCCTGACCGGATCATGATCGGCTGTCCGATTCGCAACCGTGCCTGGGTTTTACCGCGTTACCTGGCGGCACTGACCACTTTGGACTACCCCCGCGAGCTACTGGAGTTCTGTTTTGTGGTCAATGACTGCGTCGATGCAACCCCCCGGATTTTACAAGACTTTTCCAAGGACAGTGGTTTTCAAGTACAGCTGCTCAATGTGGAGCTGGGCTTGGCACAGGGATATCGCCGCGGAGAATATAGCCTGGCCCGTCTGGCCCGGCTGCGCAACCTCCTGCTGGAAGCCTTTCTTGCTTCCGGCTGTGAGGGTCTGTTTTCTGTGGACAGCGATGTTTTGCCCCCGCCGGGAGCCCTGCGTAGCCTGCTGGAAGACCAGTGCCAGGTGGTATCGGCACTGGTATGCAATGGTCATCAGGTAGGAGACCCCGGCATTTTCAATGTTCTCCGGGAGCACTCCCCGGGCTGCTACGTACACCTGCGGGACTTTCCCCGCGATCGCCTTTTCCCGGTAGACTGCACCGGTGCGGCCATACTCATCCGCCGCCAGGTGGTGGAGAGAGGAGCCCGGTATTCGGCAGACAACGGGGCCGAGGACATCGGTTTTTGCGAGACGGTGCGGCAGCAGGGCCTGACGATTTTTTGCGATGGTCGGGTAGAGTGCTTGCACCTGATGCAGGAAGATGATGAAAAATAAAAATGGGGCACGAATAATCACACTTTGTCAGCCTCTTTCATAGTATAAGCTAGAAATTTGCTTGAACAAATTTCTTCTAGAGAGGCCGGTAGGCATAGAGAAAGATAAAGGAGGGAAGAGTAACATGGCTGGACTGAAGTGCGAATTTCCGGAGGGTTGCAGGCTTGACCTCTGGGCCAAGGTTATTAAGGCTAAATTCATCCAGAAGCAGGTCAAAATCCTGGACACAGTCTTCTGTGTACCCGACGAACAGGTGGGCGGCAAGGTAACGTGTGTCGAAGACATCAAGGTGAAAGTAATCCAGAAGTTTGAGGACCTTCTCTGCTTCAACAAGGTTAAGATTTACATTGATTACGAAGTCATCCTTTTTGTCATCGTCGAAGGCGAGTACCAGATTATCACTGTCACTGACCGTTTTGAACAAACCATCGAACTGGATGAGTTTGACCCGCCGCTGACCATTGAGGAATTCCGGAGTGAAGTGGAACAATCGGAAATCATCTTAAAGAATTTCTCTTTTGACTTTGAAATCAAGGGCAACTGCGAGGAACCCAGCAATCCGTGCCGCCTGACCACACCCATCAACGGGACCTGTATCGGGCTAAGGGTTTTTGTGGATATTATCGACAAACTGGGCAAGATGCACGATGTAATTGTTTTCGGCGAATTGGACCCGGAAGTAGATCCCTAGGCATCCATCCGGATTCTATTGCCTGGCTTTGCGGCCGGGCATTTATTTTTCCCGGGAGGAGGTGGACCATTGGCTGAAATCCGCATCGATCGTCTGCAAAAAAACCGAATGAGATCCCAACTGGAATCGGTGCTGGATGTGCACCGGCAACTGGAAACAACCATTGAATCCTATGAAGGCCAGACCGAAGTTGAGGAATACCGCCGCTTCTGGAACGAGCTGCGGGAAACAAACCGGGAGAACATACAACACCTGTCCCGCTATATGGTCACCAAATGCAATCGTTGAATTTAAAGAGGAAAGGGGGCGGAGCCCCCTTTTAATTTGCAAAGGCGGACGGGGGGATGGGGGGCGGATAGACGCGGATTTATTTGACGCTGACTTACGCTGACGGATGCTGAAAGGGATTGGGGGACGGGGGGCGATAGACGTGGATGACGCGGATTTATTTGACGCTGACTTACGCAGACTGACGCTGAACGACGCT
>CAZLYH010000028.1:0-22645 GCA_964563775.1 uncultured Syntrophomonadaceae bacterium
CCCTTGCCTGCGAGTTGGAAAATGATTGCATGCAGTCCCGGGATAATATACAATTTAGGTAACCTATCCTGGAGGAAGATGCCGATGAAAAAAGAACACATGATCTTCCTGGTTTTCCTGCTATCAGCAGCAGTCGTTGCCGGTGCCACAGCTGGTTTTATCAGCAATTTCAAATACATTGCTCAATATTACCAAACGGCTCAAGCACAAACCTGTATGGTTGCTCAGGAACCAGAAGAAGATAGTGTTGCCGGAACAACAAACCGCGCTGAAAAAGTGCTGGTTGTAAGTGAGCAGGAGGAAGAGGCTATTTTGGATATGCTGTTGGATCTGGGAATGGATCAGGCAGAGGATCCCAGCCGGTTCATTGCCGAGTTTCAGCAGGAGCAATCCCTCGAGCCCACCGGCAACCTTGATTCCGTGACCCTCCAGGCGATTATACAGCAGGCTACTTTGAAAAAAGCGGCCAACTACAATCAATAAGCGACAGAGCTTGACCCGGAGAAGAGCCGCAAGGCTCTTTTTTTACGCTCCTTCAGCCATACCCATAGACAAAATTCTTAGTTCTAACCTCTCCGGATTGTGCTATGATTAGAATTAGGGGAGAGGTGAATGGATGTGTCGTTGAACCTTGAGCTGCACTCCAAAGAGCTGCTTTTGTACCCTATCCTGCAGAACATCTCTGAAGGAATCATCATTTCTGATCCCTCTCTAAACATTGTCTTTTTTAATAGTGCTGCTGAAAAAATATTTCGCATCGAGGCCGATGAGGTTCTGGGCAAATCTGTTGATGTACTGAAGCCTTCACTTCATTTTGGTTCTCTATTGAACAGCCGACAACGGCTGGTTCATAGTCAGGAATTCATTAACGGCGACCAGGTGAGTATCACCCGGGGATTGCTGGAATTGGCCCAGGATGTTTTCGCCTGTTATGCCATTCTGCGCACAGACAGCCTGGAAGATTTTCAGTTAAATTCTCTTTTGCAGAGCCCCTATGAGGGAATTACCGTATTTGATGAAAACCTGCGCCTGGTATATGCCAACCCAGCCTGTCTGCGCTTTTTCGATTGCAACTCCCTCACCGCGCTTAATGAACAGCTAAATGCTTTTATGCCCCGGACAAGCTTGACTGATTCCATGTCCAGCGGCAAGCCGCTGGCCGGAGAAACCATTTCTGTCAAGGGCCGCCTTTTTGAACTTATTTTTCTGCCCATTGTTCGCTTCGGCCGGACAGTAGGTATTATTGTCAAAACAGTACCCGCCGCACTTAAAGAGCGTACCTGGGGAGAAATGGTGGAGGAGTATCACTCGGGAACCGGTAAATATTATTTCAGCAACATCGTGGGCAATAACCCGGCAATTTTGGAACAAAAGGAACTGGCCTCCCGGGCCGCACGCACCATTTCCACAGTGCTGATAACCGGTGAAAGCGGAACCGGCAAGGAAGTTTTTGCCCATGCCATACATAATATGAGCCCCCGGCGCAAAGGCCCCTTTATAAAGGTAAACTGCGCTGCTGTTCCTGAGACTCTGCTGGAATCGGAGTTGTTCGGCTATGCCGAGGGAGCCTTTACCGGTGCTCGCAAAGAAGGGAAACCTGGTAAATTTGAGCTGGCCAACCATGGCACCATTTTTTTGGACGAAATTGGGGATATGTCTTTGTCCATGCAGGCCAAGCTGCTAAGAGTGCTGCAGGAAAAAGAGGTAGAACGGGTCGGTGGCATCCATACTACCCAGGTGAATGTACGGGTAATTGCCGCCTCCAACCAGGATCTTCTGAGACTGGTGGCAGAGGGAAAGTTCAGGGAAGACCTGTACTACCGCCTGAATGTAATTATCCTCAACCTGCCTCCTTTGCGGGAAAGGCAGGATGACATTCCCCTTATCGCCAACGCTCTCCTGCAAAGGTTGAACCAGCAATTGGGAACCCGGATAGGTCGTATCAGCAGCGAAGCCATGGAGTGCTTCGTCCGTTATAACTGGCCGGGAAATATCCGGGAGTTGGAAAATACCCTGGAACGAGCCATGAACTTCTGTGATGGAAATACCATAGATACCCTGCATCTTCCTGAATCTATAATCAGTTTCAGCCATTCGAGACACCTTGTTCCGACCGCAGGAACCCTGGAACATGTGTTGCAGGAACGGGAAAAAGAAGTAATTTTAAGTACCCTGCGTATCTTTGGTGGCAACAAGACCAAAGCGGCACGGGCTTTGAATATACATCGTTCGGCTCTTTACCGCAAGATGAACAAGTACCAGATCAACAGCCTCTAAAGGAATGTCGCTTTAGCGCGACAGTGTTCGCTATTGTTTCATCTCGCAATAAGCTTGTTAATAAGGTTTCTTTCCAGGGGTGTTGCAGGAACGAGACAAGTTCTGTTCCTGGTCGGAATTTACAGCTCTCCGCGAAAAGCAAAGCCTTGGTTATCAGGCCTGGTTTTCTGTCCCTATTTGCGGGATGGTACGATAATTGCATATCACATTATAAGACGCCACAAGACTGGAACCGGAGGGGGTGATGGTTAGACAGGCTTGGAATGGTTGAAGTTGGGTCGCAGTATTTCTAAGGTGATAAGAGATTAAGGGGGTAATTTTAGATGGAATTCAACAAAATCGCAGTTCTCGGTGCAGGAACAATGGGAATGGGAATTACCTGGGCAGTTGCCGCTGCCGGCAAAAAGGTAATTGTCTATGATATTAAGCAGGAAATCGTTGACAAGTGTATCGCCCGGATCGGCAAAGGTCTGGCCAAAGCTGAAGAAAAGGGGCAGGCTCCTGCTGGTGCCAAGGATTTCGTTACTGGTAATATTACCGGTACTGCCAACCTGGATGACATCAAGGATGTGGACTTCGTTATCGAGTCCGTATTCGAGAACATGGATGTCAAGAAAGACGTTTATACCAAACTGTCTGCTATCCTGAAAGATGATGTCATTGTCGCCACTAACACTTCTTCTCTGCCGATTACCGAAATTGCCGCCGTTTACAAAGATCCCAGCAAGGTAGCTGGAATGCACTTCTTCAACCCGGCCATGGTAATGGCCCTGATCGAGGTTATTCCCTGCCTGCAGAGCTCGGAAGAAACTGTTAATGCTATTTTTGAGCTCTCCAAGGCTATTGGCAAGAAGCCCATTATCGTAAAAGAGGGTCCCGGATTTGTGGTTAACCGCATTCTGATTCCCGGCATGAACGAAGCTGCTTTCATTCTACAAGAAGGTCTTGCCACCGTTGAAGATATCGACAAAGCCATGAGATTGGGCGCTGGCTGGCCGATGGGCCCCTTCACCCTTTGCGACATGGTCGGTATCGACATCGCTCTGGAAGTCGCCAACACCCTGTACAGGGAGACCGGCGATCCCAAATACCGTCCCGCCATGCCCATTAAGCAGTATGTCCGCGCTGGCTGGCTGGGCCGCAAGACCGGCAGAGGCTGGTACGATTACAGCAAAAAATAGTTTTCTGCCCTGAGGTGGAACGCAAATGAAGGAGGTTCGTTCATGTCTTACAGAGATAAAGAGTACAAAACCATGTTGCTGAGCTTTGAGGACCCGGGGATAGCGATTATCCAGTTTAACCGCCCCAAGGCCTTCAATGCTGTCAATAATGACTTTCTGGATGACATCTATGAGATTTCCATAGGTTGCCAGGAGGATCCCGAAGTCCGGTGTATGATCTACACGGGAAATGAACAGGCTTTTGCCGCCGGTGCTGACCTCAAGGCAGTAGCCAAATACAACGCTTTCGAGGCCAGGAACTTCCTGGACAAAGTGCACCGGGCTATCTTTGCCGTAGAAGACAACCATAAGCCTTCCATTTCGGCCATAAATGGTCTGGCACTTGGCGGCGGCCTGGAAATAGTGCTCTCCAGCGATATTCGTGTTGCCGCTGACAATGCTACCTTTGGCCTGCCGGAAATCAATCTGGGCATTTACCCGGGCGGTGGCGCTACCCAGAGAATGCCGCGCAACACTTCCATTTGCCTGGCCAAGCAGTATGTTTTCCTGGGTGAATTCTTCGATGCCGCTACAGCTGAGAAGATCGGCCTGATAAACTATGTAGTACCTGCAGCTGAGGTTATGGATACCGCCAGGAAGATTGCCAAGAAGCTGTGCCGCAAGTCGCCGCTGGCCCTGCGGGAAGCGAAACAGGCCATCAATATGTCCATGAATACGGATATCAAGTCCGGTTGCCGCCTTGAGCAGCTCGGCTGGTCCATGCTCTTTTCCGGCGAGGATCAAAAAGAGGGAATGAACGCATTCCTGGAAAACAGAAAGGCAAATTTCACAGGCAAGTAGTATCCCTAAGGTCAGATCCGGTCCTGATCTTGCCGGCACCCTGTACGGAATGCCACTCACACCTGCATCCCAGGGCGCAAGGATTCTTTGCTGGCCCGGTTTGCAGTTATTCCACACTGCCTGGCCAGAGCAGGACGGAAAGGATGACAATAGAGCGAGGTCTTATTAGCAGTCAAAAAGAGGGGTTCCAATGCGGAACCCCTCTTTATATGTGCTTTTAAGCTCCTAAAAAATACGAGCAACACCTTTATAGATTCTTCCCCGGGGGGTATCCATGGTAATGACCAGGCCGTTCTTCAAGATACTGGTGGCGTCACGAGCACCTACAATTACCGGGATCCGGGCGTTCAATCCCATAATAGCGGCGTTGGAAGTGAGCCCCCCTTCTTCAGCCACCAGTCCGGCGATATGTTCCAGGTACGGGGCCAAATAGCTTTCTGCCATGGAGGTAACCACTATGTCCCCTGCTTCAACGGTTGCCAGGTCGTCTTCCTGAAGCACTACCCGCACAGGCCCGCTCACCGGGTGACCGATGCCCATTCCCTGGACGAGGACTTCTCCTACCACATGTACTTTTAGCATGTTGGTTCCCCCGGCCACGTGATCGGGTACCCCGGCCGTAAGGACAATCAAATCTCCATTGGCTATCATATTCGCCTCTAGAGCCGCCTCAATAGACTTTTCCATTAATTCATCGGTGCCGGTGGTGTCAGGTATCAAGAGTGGGTAAACTCCCCATACCATAACCAGCTTTTTGAGCACCTCCTCGTGGCGGGTAGCGGCCACGATAGTTGCCTGAGGCCGGTATTTGGCTACCATCCGTGGGGTATAGCCACTACGAGTTGCCGTAACAATGGCTGATGCCCCCAGGTTACTGGCGACGGTACAGGTAGCATAGCCAATGGCATCAGTTACGGACAGGGAACCTTGCATGCGCCTGTTGCGCAAAATTTCCTTGTAAGGAAGGGCCTCTTCTGACCGGGCGGCAATACGGGCCATGGTTTGAACAACTTCCACCGGGTATTTGCCAGCGGCTGTTTCTCCGGATAACATAATAGCGTCGGCGCCGTCAAAAATAGCATTGGCAACATCGGAAACCTCGGCCCGGGTAGGCCGTGGATTGTTGATCATGGAATCCAGCATCTGGGTGGCAATAATAACCAGTTTCCCCGCCAGGCTGCAGTGCTGCACCACCCTTTTCTGCACCAGGGGTACGTCCTCCGCCGGGATTTCTACTCCCAGGTCGCCCCGGGCCACCATGACACCTTCGACAACCTTGATAATGTCATCCAGGTTGTCGACCCCTTGCTGGCTCTCAATTTTAGCTATAATGTCAATATCCGCCCCCGCCTGTTCGAGTATGCGGCGGATATCCAGAACGTCATAGGAGCTGCGCACAAAGGAAGCAGCTATAAAATCCACCTTCTGCTCTATGCCAAACCGGATGTCTTCGCTGTCCTTGGGACTGAGAAAAGGCAGGTTGATGCGTACACCAGGGACATTAACCCCTTTGCGCTCTCCCAGTTCTCCCCCATTTATAACCTGGCAGATAATATCAGTTTCAGTGGTGTCTTCCACCATCAGGTGAATAAGTCCATCCGCAAGAAGAATGGTAGTTCCGGTCTTTACTTCCCGAGGCAGGTTGGGGTAACTCACCGTAACCTCGTTGGCGTTCCCGGGGACTTCCCTGGTAGTGAGAGTAAAGGATTGTCCCGGGTGTAGTAATATTTTCCCGCCAGCCAGCTTACCAGTGCGGATTTCCGGTCCCCTGGTATCCAGCATAATGGCTACCGGGCGCCCGGTTTGCCGGGCCGCCTCGCGGATATTCTCAATACGACAGCGGTGTTCATCGTGGGTGCCATGAGAAAAATTGAGGCGGGCCACGTTCATACCGGCTTCGATCATAGCTATCAGTGTTTCCACGGCCTCACTGGCCGGTCCTATCGTACAGATTATTTTGCTTTTTCTCAAATTAAGTCTGACCCCATTTCCACCCAGCTCCCTTCCTATATAGTTTGGGTTAAATGGAAAGGATGCGGGCAATCTCAAACATTCCTAATTCAGGAGTTTTTCTCCCATTAACCACCTCGGCCAATGGAATGGCATGAATTCTGTCTTCCTCTCCCGCAACCATAACATTAAATTTTTCTTCCATAATACAATCAAGGGCCGCCTTCCCCATACAGGAAGCCAGAATGCGATCCATTGCGGTGGGGGTCCCTCCCCTTTGTACGTGTCCCAGAATGGTAACCCGGGTATCGTGCCCGGTCTTTTCCTGGATCTCCCTCTGGAGGTCCATCACCGGGTAAACCCCTTCGGCGAGAAGTATAATGCTGTGCAGCTTTCCCCTTTTTTCGCCACTCTCAATTTTATTCACTATCTGCTCCAGGTCGGGGACAATTTCCGGTATGAGGACAGACTCCGCCCCTCCGGCTACCCCTGAGTAGAGGGCGATTTCCCCACTGCCCCGTCCCATGACTTCAATTATGAAAACCCGTCCGTGACTGGTTGCCGTATCGCGAATGCGATTTATGGCCTCCAGGGCAGTATTTACCGCCGTATCAAAGCCTATTGAACGGGTGTAGACCACATCATTGTCAATAGTGGCAGGAATACCAATTACTTTAATGCCCAGTTTGGAGAACTCAAAGCCACCTCGCAGGCTGCCGTCACCGCCAATTACCACCAGATATTCGATTCCCAGGTTCTCCAGCCCCTGGCGGGCTCGCTCCCGCCCTTCTGGGGTGGTAAAGGCATCTGAGCGAGAGGTGCGCAGTATGGTACCGCCCCGATGAATTATATCGGCTACCGACCCCAGTGACATCTCCTGTAAATGTCCGGTTACCAGGCCGGCAAATCCCTGGTATACACCATAAACCTGACAATTGTTATAAATGGCGGTCCTGACCACGGCACGGATAGCGGCGTTCATTCCCGGAGCGTCGCCCCCGCTGGTCAATACTGCTACCTTCTTCATGACTTCCTCCTTTTATTACTTCCTTAAAAAGCCATGAAGCACAGGTTGCCGCCTTCTATCGCCTTCAGGAATGCCCCCGTCCTCCTAGTGAACTTTCGGCACAGGTGGTACCATAACGGTGATAGACTTCAGCTCGCCCCCGAACCTTCACGGCTGAAGTATATTCAGTAAATTGAAGGATCATGACCTCGCCCTGATCTAATTTTTCCGTGTGATGAAATTTGGTGTCTTTCCCTCGGGTGAGACCCATGATGGTAACCCCATTTTCCAGGGCCTTAATTACAATATAGTCATCTCCCATAAAATCTTCGTTCATGCACAATTCCTCCTTTTCCACGCCTCATTCAGGGCTATAGTTTACCGAAACCACACATTAGCTTTTCCACAAATAGCAGCTAATTCATTCTTCAAATCCGCGCCAGGTTGAACCTTGAGTTCTTCGTTCAGTAGAATGGTGCGCTGCCCGGGACGATGCAGGTAGACCTGTGCCGGCCCGGGATAATGCTCCAGAGCCTCAATAATACGGGCGCGGATACTACCATTACCGTTTTCCTGTGGAGTACGAATATGTAATTGGGATAGGTTCGCTGGCATCGGTTCCGCCCGTCGCAGAGTAATTTTAGGTTTTTCCTCCCGGGTATCTAAAAATCCTTCCACCAACACCACCTGTTCGCTGCCGATCTGATCAATGTTGCGTTGGAACGACGAAGGGAAAACCATAACTTCCATACGGCCACTCAAATCTTCCAGGTCAAAACGGGCGTAGCTCTCTCCTTTACGGCTCACCCGACGGCTGAGGTTTAAAACTGTACCAGCTACGCGAACGTATTCCTCTCTCCTGCCGCTGGCCAGTTCGGCAAGCTGGTGGGAGGTAAGCAGGGGGATAATGTGGCGGTATTCATCCAGCGGGTTGGCGGAAACAAAAAAGCCCAGGACTTCCTTTTCCCGCCGCAGTCTATCCTGAAGGTCGAACTCGCCCTTGACTAAAGGCCGGGGTTCGTCCACCGCCTGACTGTCCTCTCCGAAAAGGGATAACTGGTTACTGTTCAAGCTGGCTTTCACCTGGGTGGCTACCTCAACACACTCATCCATCATGGAAAGGGCTTCCTTACGTTTTAAGCCCAGCGAGTCAAAACACCCGGCGACGATAAGATTCTCCAACATGCGCTTGTTAACCTGCCCCAGATCAATACGGCGGCAAAAATCAAACAAAGAAGAGTATGGTCCCCCTTTTTTACGCTCTTCTACTACATTATGAACCGCATTAATACCTACGTTTTTTATGGCCCCCAGGCCAAAGCGGATTCTTCCTCCGGCTACCGTGAAGTTTTCAAAGCTCTCGTTAATATCCGGGGGGAGTACCTGGATGTCCATGCGCTGGCATTCTTTCAGGTAGAATACCACTCGATCCTGGTTATCAATCACACTGCTAAGAAAAGCACATATGTATTCGACCGGATAATGTGCTTTGAGATAAGCGGTCTGAAAGGAGATGAGTGCATAGGCGGCCGAATGGCTTTTGTTAAATCCATAACCGGCAAAGCTTTCCATGAGGTCAAAAAGCCTTTCCGCCGACTTTTTGTCAATTTTCTTTTGCGCCGCCCCCGCCAGGAACTTGTCCCGTTGGGCCATAAGCTCTTCAGGTTTTTTCTTGCCCATGGCCCGGCGCAGCACGTCAGCTTCTCCCATACTAAAATCAGCCAGATCGCTGGCTACCTGCATAACCTGCTCCTGATAGAGTATTACCCCATAGGTCTCTTTAAGAATCCCCTCCAGAAGGGGGTGAATATACTCGATTTCCTGGCGGCCATGTTTGCAGTTTATAAAATCCTCCACCATGCCGCTTCCCAGAGGCCCGGGACGATAGAGCGCGATAACCGCAATGAGGTCCTCAAAACGGTTGGGTTTCATTTCTGTCAGGATACGCCGCAGGCCGTCACTCTCAAGTTGGAAGACACCGATAGTCTTTCCGGATGACAGTAATTCATATACCGCCTGATCATCCAGGGGAAGATTTTCGATATCCACGTCTTCTCCGCGTGTCTTGCCAATAATCTCCACGGCTCGATCCAGAACGGTCAAGGTGCGCAGTCCCAGAATGTCCATTTTCAAAAGGCCGATGTCTTCTACGGTTTCCTTGGTAAACTGGGTAACGACATGGCCCTCGGGCGTCTTTTGCAGCGGCAGGATCTGGGTGAGTGGCTGCTTGCCGATGACTACTCCGGCAGCATGAATAGAGGCATGCCTGGGCATACCCTCAATTCCCCGGGCCATATCCAGAATCCTCCGGGCGGTGACATCATTCTGATAGATTTGCCCTAGTTCCGGAGATATCTGCAAAGCCCGCTCCAGGGTTACCCCTAGTTCCGCCGGTACCATTTTGGCAATCCGGTCCACATCCCCGTAAGGAACATCCAGGGCTCGCCCTACATCACGAATGGCAGCGCGGGCAGCCATAGTGCCAAAAGTAATAATTTGAGCTACCCGATCCGCCCCATAGCGGGAAATAATGTATTCGATCACCCGATCCCTTTTTTCAAAGCAGAAATCGATATCAATATCCGGCATACTTACTCTTTCCGGGTTCAAAAATCGTTCAAACAGCAATCCGTATTTTAAGGGGTCAATGGAGGTAATCCCTAATACATAGGAGACCAGACTTCCAGCCGCCGAGCCGCGCCCTGGCCCGACGGGGATCCCATTCTCCCGGGACCAGTTCACCAGGTCCTGGACAATGAGAAAATAAGCAGCAAAGCCCATTTCTTTGATTACTTCCAGTTCATATTGCAGACGGCGGGTAATCGTTTCACCGGGCTGGGGATAGCGAAGCGGTAACCTTTTCTGTACCAGTTCCTCCAGGTAGACTTCCGGCGTATACCCGGATGGTAATTGGAAGGCAGGCAGGTGGAAGGTATCAAAGGAAAAATCCAGGTTGCACTGTTCAGCTATACGTAGAGTGTTGTCAAGGACGTCCGGATATCCGGGAAACAACGCCTGCATCTCGTCCCGGCTTTTCATAAAAAAGTTGTCCCCATGGAAGCGTAAGCGGTTGTTATCAGTTACTACCGTCCCCGTCTGTATGCAGAGCAAAACATCGTGCAGAGCCGCGTCCTGGCGCTGCAGATAATGAATGTCATTAGTAGCCACCAGCGGGATTCCGGTATCCTTTCCCAGACGAAAGAGGCCGGGAAGAATCCGGCGCTCCTCGGGAATACCATGGTCCTGAACCTCCAGGTAAAAGTTCTCCTGGCCAAAAACTTCCCGGTAATAGGCGGCAGTATCCCGAGCCTTTTGGTAGTCTTCCGCCATTAGTATGTGAGGTATCTCCCCGGCAATACAGCCGGATAAGGCAATTAGACCCTGGCTGTGAGCTTCCAGCAACTCCCGGTCCACCCGCGGTTTGTAATAGAAGCCCTCCAAATAGGCCCGGCTCACCAGTTGCACCAGGTTGCGATAGCCAGTCTCATTACGGCACAGCAAAACCAGGTGGTAATGGTTTTCATCGCGTCCCTTTTCCCGGTCCAGGCGACTGCGCGCCGCCACATATACCTCGCACCCGATAACGGGTTTTATGCCCTGTTGCCTGGCCTGGCGGTAAAAATCGATTGCCCCGTACAGCACCCCGTGGTCGGTAATAGCCACGGCGGGCATTCCCATTTCCACAGCCCTTCCTACCAGATCCTTGATGCGGCAGGCGCCGTCCAGCAGGCTGTATTCGCTATGGTTGTGCAAATGCACAAAATCATTGGCCATTTCTTTTTCCTTCCCCAAAGGCTTAAAAGCCTGTTTGCCAGTTGTCACAAGCCCTTTACAACTGGTCCAGGAAATGAAACAGATCTGGGAGTCTGCCCCGCCAATCGGGCTTAAAATCCACGTCCTTGTCAATTAGCATGTCTTCTACCAGAAAAGTCTTCATTCCCAGTTGTCCGGCAGGCAAGTCCTCTCCCATGTCATTACCTACCATAAGGCATTCTTCCGGATGCACCCCGATTTTCTGCGCCACTTCCCGGTAGTAGTCGACATGCGGCTTGCAGGAGTGCATAATCTCATAGGAAGTCACCAGTTCAAAGTCAAAGTCGCCCAGTCCTGCCCAATCAATACGGTGTTGCAAGGCCGTCATCGGGAAAACGGCATTGGTAGCAATGACCAGCCGGTGGCCTCGTTCCAGGAGCCTCCCCATCATCTGCGGAACCCCCTTAAAAGGAGCACAGAGGTCTTTTAACTGGGGAAAACCTTCCTCATAAAACTTTTCAAAAAAAGGCTCAAATTCTTCCCGGGGATGAGGCCAATCACGGAAGAAATCATGCATAAAGACTTCTTCGTTGGTAGTACTGGGATCCCGATCGGCAATCATCACATCTGTAGAACGGTACACCTGTTCTACCAGTTTCTCCGCTGCTTCGAACCCTTGCTCACGCGCCATATGTATCATTTTGCGAAAATAGTACTGCAGAAAGGAATCCATATTTATATTTAGAAGCGTACCATCCAGGTCAAAGAGGATAGCCTTAAACATCTCGAATCTCTCCTTTTTGGCAGTAGGATATTTAGACCTATTATAGTGCAAAACCCGAGTCCCGTAAAAGGGCCCGGGATTTACACCCTATTTATACCCTGGCGGAAGATTGTCATCGCTAAAGAAGGGAGTCGGTTACGCAGATTGCAGCCTCCAGTGGCAAGGGGGGTACAGTTGTCTATGGTACAGAGGAAAGTAGGGAGCCAGTGTGTAATCATACGCACAGGGTTTATTCTAGAATTGAAAATTCATGGCAGTTTCTCCTTTGATTACTATGTCTCCCAGTGCATTACGCAGCTTCACCATGGCATCAAAACCAGTACAGTGACAGGCTATAACCTGCTCAACATTTAAATCCTGCAGAGCCGCTATGGTCCTGTTCATCCTTTCCTCAGATGCCGATGCCAGATGGGTTCCGCCGATAAATGCCTTTATTTTGCTCTGCCCGGTTTGCAACTTGGCATATTCTATGGTATTGATAATCCCTGCATGGGCACAACCGCTAATGATAATCAGACCCTCGGGATGATTTATTACCATGGACATATCATCGTAAATATTGTCCGGAACCAGCTTATCACCGACCTCCACATAAAAGCTTCCGCCCACATCTTCATAATCCGTATTTCTAGGGATCTCTCCGGTAACAAAGACTCCGGGATATATTTCTGTAAAACCATTGGTAGCAATTAATTCTGCCCCGTTAATAGTTATGTCCTGGGGTTGAAATGACACTCCGATGGATCTCTTATATTCGCCCAACACTACATAACGGGGAATGAAGATGCCAGCATGGGCATAAACATGTTTTCCCTTACATGTTTGCAGAAAGGGAACAACGGCTCCCGTATGATCAAAATGGCCATGGCTGATTACCAGGTCATTTATCGCAGCCAAATCTATTCCACCTGTTGCGGCATTATGAATGAGCGCATCTGCGGACCCCGTATCAAACAGGATTTTTTTGTCATCCACAGCAATCATAGCAGCAAAACCGTATTCCCCTCGAAACCCGGGTACCGGGGTAGAATTCTCCACGAGAATTGTAATACTGACTTGCATAATTATCCCTCCCTGTTCTTACTATGACTTGTCTGTTTTAAACAATAGAATAGTAATGAACATATGTCAACAAATCTCCAAATCTTCTTTTTATATACCGCTTATTTTGTGGTGCCCTTCAACCAACGTTTAACTTTTTTGCAGCAGAATCAATTTTGCGCTTGCTAAATTATTGTAAATTTTTTCCTCGTGTTGGCAGGAGTTTTTGGAAATAAATAGAAACTATTATAGAAGATTTCTTGCAACGGGAGGATGAGGTATTTGTTTTTTACTTTTCTCAATAAAGATAATCCCCATTGTCCGGACCTTTCTCTGCTGAGCGGGTACACACCCGATGAGGTGCTGTTTTATTATTACGATTCCTACCTGGAATTCCCCCTGGAGGCTTATCTGGCTTTAAAGGACCGGGTCCAGTCAGATGTGGATGGCGGGCTGCCCGCCCAGTTGTGGCTGGAGTTTTTTCACCTGGATATCGCCGCGTCCGAGGATTTGGATTTCTTTATGCAAAACGATTTTCTGGAACGAATCGGTCCCTATTACTATCCCTGCACCAATACCCGTTTCTATTTTTGCAAGGGAGCCTTGCCACCCGACCAGATTCTTACTGCCAATGACTTTCACCTCATTCAGACCCTGGGTGAAGCCCCGGAAACTGACCGGGAACTGGTTGCCTATCAAAAGAATCGCAAAACTATTCGCAAAAGCGCCCGCAATGAGGCCGAATTACTGAAGGATATTAATATGTGTCTGGCTTCCCTGCGGGAAGTCGAGAAACTCAGCCGGCACATTAATTATCTGCACAAGTTGCTGGAAAAGCGTTACATCATCGTGGAACAGGAGGAACTGATGCCTCCGGAACCGGATACTCTTCCCCAGAAACCGCTCAAGGAGGAGGAGACGGACCTCCCGACGGGCACTCTCATCCCCTTCAGCCATCTCTTGAACCGACGCAAGAAGCTGGTTATGGAAAAAGAAAGTGCCGCCTTTAACCACGATATGAAAGTCTATATCATCCGCTACCGTGAATATGAAAAGGCCTGTGACCGCTTCAAAGAGGTGCTGGAAAACTGGCCCGAGTACTATCAGGACTATATGGACCGTTGTTTTCATGATATTGAAGTGGCCGAGGGGAAACTGAAAGAAGCCCAGAAAAATCTGCAGGTATATAATACTATCATTGTGCGCTCTTTCGTGCACTCCAATTACCAGGACACCAGGACTTTGACCACTTTCCGTCATTACCTGGAAACCGGACGCGCCCACAGCCTGCAGGATTGTATGAATCTCTTCGAGGAAGAGTGCCACTGGGAAGAAATTAAGGCCGGCCAGGAACGAATTGAAAATACCATCCATTTTATGCAGAACGGAGGCCCCACCTACCGGCTGGCCAATCAACATATTGAACAGTTGTTAAAACGAGTAAATGAGGCTCCCCAGGAGGTGAAAATCTGATCGGGAGCTGAATGGCGCCTTACCGCCCGTTGTTTCCATCCGGGGGGGCCCGGGACGGTAAGGCTCTTCCCCTTAAGCTAGTAGTATTCTTCTTCCTGCCGGTTCAGAAAGAAGCGGTAGAGGATCATGCCTCCCAGGAACCCGCCAATGTGTGCCCAGAAGGCAATCTGATTAGAGCCGTCGGCTTGGAGCAGACCGACTGCCCCGCCCCAGAGCTGGGACAAAGCCCAGAACCCCAGAAACAGCCAGGCCGGTAGAGGTAACAGGAAAAAAGGCGGGATGTAGGTCAATACCCGGGCCCGGTGGAACATCAGGAAGTAGGCCCCCATAATACCAGCTACCGCCCCCGAAGCGCCCACTACAGGAATGGTAGAGGTAGGGTTGATGAAGGTGTGAGTAATACCTGCAATCAGCCCACAGAGCAGATAAAAGAGCAGAAATCTGAACCTTCCCATCCGGTCCTCAACATTGTCCCCGAACAACCACAATACCCACATATTGCCGATTACATGCATCCAGCTCCCATGCAAAAACGTGGAAGAAATAAAGGGGAGATAGCCGGCGGTAGTTTGCTGTAAGCCGGTATAATTGGCTGGAATCAAGCCATATGTATAAATGAATTCCTCCAAGGCAGGTCCCAGGCTAATCTGGTGAAGAAAAACCAGCAGGTTGACGAGAATAAGGGTTACCGTTACCAGGGGAAAGTGCTGACTGGGGGTACTATCTCGAAGCGGTATCATAGCCTGATCTCCTTTTCACGCCCCGGTCGGGGAACCCCGGCCTAGCCCGGAGGCCCGCCGTCTGCTCCCACCCCGGGAGGCGATTTTCCAGGTTTATTATATTCCCGCTACTACCGTTTATACAAGCCGCCCTATTTCACATGGATACGAACCAGTCCCTTCAAGGGGGTGGAAAGCAGGATGTTGATAGCGCGGAAGGCTGCCAGGCGGGCGCAGTTTAAATCGCGGTCGTCATCCAGTTGGATGGGAAGACTCTTTAAGGGCTGAATATAGCGGTTGCGCAGGTGATGCAGCACCAGCAGCAGAGCCACCAGGAAATAAACATCTTCCGGTTGCTGCGGATTATTCACCAGTTGAACAAATAAGGCCCAGCCAGCCTGATTCATATTATCCGGTCTCTGTTTAATATGCGGGTTATTGCAGAAATTTATAAATGATTTGGGATAAAGCCCTTCCAGATACGGTACCAACACCGGATTATGACTATCGGTTACTTGCACCACCCGGTCAAATATCTGCTGGTGCTCACTTGCTTTGGCCCCTTGTTTCAGTGCTTTTCTCATCTTGATTCCCTCTTCACTGAAGCGGACAAATCGCGAAACCAGCATTTCCACCGGGCGGATAAACTGCAGCAGGGAATAAACCCCGTTTTCAATAACATTGAGAAGCTTGTCATCACGGTAAAGCTGATAGATGAGTTCAGCATCTACCAATGACTTGAAGAAAACTGCATTCTCCGATGTCCTCACCAGAACAGCCAGAGCCGGTATATCCGTTTCCAGTTGCTCACCTATGTACTTTACCAGTTCCTCATCCACACTCTGTAAAACCCGTTCCCGCACACTGAAAAGCCTTTCACTGATTTCCTGCCAGCGTTTCTCCACCAGGATCTCCTGCCAGGCCAGTGTGACCATAATATCTCCTGATCTCTCCACCAGTTCCTGCACCTGAGTAGAACTGTCCTCCAGGCGGCGCTGCACTAGACCACTATCCCCCCGGCAATCATGGCGGAGTTTTTCCAGTAAATCTTCGATCTCCTGGAAAACATTGAGAAACCGCAAGGTATTCTTCTGCATCCTGCCCACCACGTCAGCCGAAAAGCTCTCCAGTTCCTGTACAATCATATCTTGAAAAGCAAGCAGCCGGGCCTCCAATGTCTTCTCCACTATGACGCCAAATTGCTGGCCCAGTTTTTCCAGATCAAAATATTCCCGGACGTCGTAAGTATCATCCTGGCTCATAGCCTGCCCAATAAGTTTGCGCACATAATCATAGAATAGTTCCTTTTCTTTTTCCATGCTGGCCTTGAGTTCATCCACGCACTGTTCGAGAAATTGTTGCAGCTGTACGAAATCATCCTCCCGGGCGCGGCGCATATCTTCTGCGGCCAGGGATAGTGAAGTCAATCGTTCACTTATCTGGCCTACCAGCCGGACCTTTTCCTCCCCGAGTACATCGACCAGGTTAAGGTTGCTCTCTATATTACTGATAGAGGAATCTACCTGATCTGTAAACTGATCGGCATCCTCCCACAGCCATTCCAGTCCGCGGGAAAAATCCCGGTGGATATTATCGATGACCGGGCCAACCATGCGTTCCAACTCCCGGGAGAAAACCTGATCGCAAAAAGGCCGGATCTCATTCATTAGCCCGGCCATCTCTTCCCCGAGTTCAATCTCAGAGTAATCTTCATCCTCTGGTAAAGAGGAAAGGTGCTTTATATACAGGCCCCCCACTACTCCCACCAGCAAGATTATAGTGAGCACCAGCAGGGAAAAGCCACGGGAAAATGCCAGGGCAGAAAAAAGATTCAATAGAATCAGCGCCCATAGGGCCAACCACAGATTGGTATTAACCCGCAGGCTCTTGCGGAAAAGCTTGCCCAGTTCCAATAAAATGCACCGCCTTGAAAAGCAGATTCCTTATTTGTATCGTCAAGATCCCGGAAAAACTTGATGATCAAAGGAAGCCTTCATATAAAATTATGCAGGGCTGACCAGGTGTAATTCAAAAAAAGATAGAGGAAGAGCAGAGCGAAAATGGTTTTAAACAGCAATGGCTTGACCCGAGAACTTATCTTCACCCCGAGCTGTGCTCCCACAATGGTTCCCATCCCCAGCAGCAAGCTCACCGGTAGATTTACAAAACCCTGTTGCAGCTTAATAAGTCCGCCCAGGAGGGCAATGGGAAACATGGCCAGGAGGGTGCTGCCTACTGCCTGATAAGGACTCACCGACATAATCCACATGATACCCGGTACCATAATGAATCCACCTCCCAGGCCCATGATACCGGACAGCAGTCCGGTTACCAGCCCGAGCAGCAATAGCTGGGCCGCCAGCATACTCTGAGCCGGTCTGGCTTCTGCCGTCTTAACCGCTGTATTTTCTGCTTCTGGTTGGGCCATCCGCCAGGCTTCGCGAGCCATACGTACGGCCATATAGAGGAAAAGAATCCCCAGCAGCAACTCCAGCAGGGTAGCACTACGGCTCAGATATTGCTTAAAAATATGTGAGCCCAGCCCCACCCCCATGAGACCGCCAACACCGATCAACAGGCTGGCCCGGGCCAGAACGTTGCCGGCGCGAAAATGGCCGAAGGCGCCAGAAGCTGAGGTAAATATGACTGCAAACAAGGTGGTGCCAATTGAAAGAGTAGGGGGGAAATTCATCAGAAATTGGGTGGCGGGAAGCATGACTACGCCCCCGCCTACCCCCAGCAAGGCCCCCAGTAAACCGGCCAAAATACCTGCAACTACGGCAATAACGTAACTGAGCACTAAGCTTCTCCGTTCATCATAAAAGTCCCGGCTGCCGCAGCAGCCGGGTTTGTTTTAGTCGATAGGGTCAAACATTTCTTTGGGTGCCCCGCACACCGGACATTCGTCCGGGGGCTCCGGCCCCTCGTGAATATAGCCGCAAACCCTGCATTTCCAGCGGTTATAGCGTTTTTTCCCACTCTTGTCCCGGCCTAGGTTGCGTATGGACTCACTGGTGTCCACCCGGGGTGCGATGATAATTTCTCCCTTTAGCACCCCATCCTGAAGGTAGCTTTTTTTGTAGTAGTCTTCCAGTGGATCCACAACCTCGACAATGCGGCACTGTTCCGGCGAAAGATTAACGTCACCAATGGAGAAGATCTCCTTGTCAAAAGCTACCAGCATGGTGGATAAAATGGGCTGCTGGTATTCCACCCAGTCACCGGCCGCTGCCGCACCGGCTACCCGGCCCATCTCCATGGATACCGGCCACAAACCGATTAACCTTTCGCCATACTGGGCTACATCACCGGCGGCAAATACATCGTTGGCACTGGTGCGCATCTGCTGGTCTACTACTATCCCCTGGGCTACTTCCAGTCCGGCTGCACTGGCCAGCTCCACGTTGGGTTTAACCCCGGTGGATAAAAGCACCAGGTCGGCGGGCAGAATCGTCCCGTCCTGCAGCTTGACCGCGTTGGCCTGGCCGTTTTCACCCAGAATTTCTGCGGTAGCTGCACCCAGATGCAGTTTTACACCCTTATCCCGCATTATTTGTTCCAGGCGGGCCGACGCGTTTTCATCCAATTGCCGGGGCATAATCCGTGCATTGTACTCAACCACGGTGACCTCCAGGCCGGCGGAGACCATCTCCCACACGGCCTCCAGCCCCAGCACGCCCCCACCAACGACTACCGCCCGGCGCGACTTCTTAATAGCCTCTTTGAGAACCAGAGCATCCTTCAGGCTGCGCAAGGTATAGACGCCCCGGTATTCCGTTCCCGGAAAGGGCGGTACGTTGCTGCGTGCTCCATTGGCAACAATCAGTTTGTTATAGTCGTAACTCCTGCCGTCGGCCGTCTTCACCTGACGGGACTTTAAATCAATACTATCCACCCGAACCCCGGTCTTTAGCTCCACCCTGTTATCCTGGTACCACTGCTGGTCAAAAACATAGAGCCGGTTTTCGGGCAGGTCCTCACTGAGCAGGTCAGAGAGGGCGGGACGAAAATAAGGCCTGAACTCTTCTTCAGTTAGCATTAGGACCGCGGCGGTCTGGTTGCGCTTACGAATGGCCTGGGCGGCTGACAGGGCAGCTATTCCTCCGCCGATAATGACAAAGGTCTCGTCACTATCCTTGCTGAACTCGTCCTCAATCCCTTCTTTTACGAAGTTTTCCTTCCCCACCCCACAGGCCGGGCAAATATCAGGGGGTTCAGGCCCTTCATGAATGTAGCCGCACACCAGGCAGCGCCAGCGGGTTTTGGATTTATCCTGGCCTTTTTCCAGTACCGCCCGGGCAAAGTCCATCCCCCGGGCGAAGGCCTCTTCAAGGTCGCGTTCACCAGGGCGGAAATTTACCCGCAAACCCGGCAGGACCTGCATGCGCAGCGCGTTGAGGCGGTATTCGATGGAAGGAACGGCTTCACCACTCCAGCCATAGCTACCGAAAGCCATGGCCGCCTTGTCAGCGTGCAGCACCGGGGAAAGCCGGGTTAACAGTTTCCAGATGGGGGGAAGAGCGTCCCCCAGGATGGTGGGGGAACCAATGAGCACCCCCTGGGCGCTGGCAATATCCTGCAAGGCCCGGTCAATCAGTTCGTCGTCATCCAGTTTCCCGTCAATCAGATTGTAGATACGGATGTCAAAATCGCCGATAGCCTGGATACCTTCTACAATACTTTCTGCCAAGGCTCCGGTATATCCATAGGCACTGACATAGGCCATGACAATACGAGGTTTGCCGTTGTCCTCCGTCGGTGGGGGAGTAGCCCACTGCCGATATAGCTCCAGGTATTTGTCTATATCCTGGCGCAGAATGGGGCCGTGCCCCGGACATATGGCCTCCAAAGGGAGATCTTTAATCTTCTCCAGAGCTTCCAGGACGTAGGGACGGAAAGGCCCGATAATAACATCAAAATATTCCTGGTAAGGACCAACAAAATCACTTTCCATAAGATCATTAAAAAGGCGCTCATCCGGGTAATGGCTGCCAAAAGAATCACAGGTAAATAGGATACGTTCCTCCGGGAGGTAAGTGTAGATGGTGTCCGGCCAGTGCAGGAAGGGTACGTTCAAAAACTGCAGTGTCTTTCCGCCCAGATCCAGCACTTCACCATCGCTTAATTCATGCGATTTAAAAGACCGGTTGGTTATCGCGCGCAGGAAGCGCAGAGCAGTCTGGCTGCCCAGGACGGTCACCCCGGGAATGAGGTCAAGCAGCTTGCCAACGGCTTCCGAATGGTCAGGCTCGGTATGGTTCATAATCAAGTAATCAATGGCGGAAAGGTCCACCACACTCTTCACCTTTTCCAGGTACTCATCGAAAAACTTGTCCTCGCAGACCTCAATCAGGGCAGTCTTCTCGCTTCCCTTGACCAGGTAAGCATTATAGCTGGTCCCATAGTCGGCCGTCATCACCAGGTCAAAAATACGCAGCTCGGGATCGCGCACTCCTACCCAGTAGACGTTTTCCTTAATCTCTTTGGCACGCATTTACTACTACCTCCTTTACCGCAAATTTGGGGTCTTGCCTAACATGATAGAAAAAAGTAAGCCAAGGAGCAAGCCATTTTGATTCCTAAAGTAGTCTCGTCCCGGATAGGATACATAAGTATTCTATCGCCAAGGCCCCTGCATGATTTATAACCATTCCTTTCGCTACGCTCAGGCACAAAACGTTATGAAAAATCTTATCTGAGGTTATCTTTTAATTGGTCATGCAAGCAGACTATAGAGCACGTGGAGGCAGGTACCTCCCCAATTTATTCAGGTTTATGGATCCAAACCGGGTTCACGCAGCAGAATCCGTATTAATCAGTTTAAATCTGCAGAAATTGCGAACGGCGGCTGGAGAGCACCTGCATAAACAGCTCCCGACCCGGCTGATTGGCCACCACCAAAGAGCGCAGGGAAAAAGCCTCCAAAGCATCGCCCACAGACAAGGTGCCTTCCGCTGAATCCTTGCGTCCGGTAAAGGGCAGTTCATCCGGACTCCTGCGGCACTGGGCGTTCAAATTAATCCGCGCCACCTGGTTGGCCAGGATATCGATCAGGGGGGCGGCATATTCCGCCGACGAGGTAAAAATACTGGCCTGCTGGCCATATTGCGATCGGGCCAGGTAAGACTTGAGCTCTTCTAGATCCCGGAATGGTGATACGGGAATAACCGGCCCAAACTGTTCCACATGGTAGATCTTCATTTTCTCGGTGACGGGATAAAGCACCGCAGGGTAAAAAAGATTCCCCTCGGACTGCCCTCCCCCGGGGTTGACAATCCGGGCACCTTTGCTGCAGGCCTCTTCTACGAGGTGGGTCAGCCACTGAACCTTGTTGGGTTCTGCCAGAGGAGTAACCAGTACTTCCTCCTCCCAGGGCATGCCACAGGTGGCCTGCCCCACTGCCCGGCCCAAGTCATCCAGAAATCGATCGGCTGCCTTCTCATGCACCCAGATATGCTTCAAGGAAGTACAGCGCTGTCCGTTAAACTCCAGTGCGCCGTTCAGGCATTCCTTAACGGTATGTTCCAGATCGGCATCCGGGAAAATGAAGGCGGGATTCTTAGCCTCCAGGCCCAGAATGGTGCGCAGACGGTTGGGCGCGGGATGCCCGGCAATAATTTTTCGCGCCACCGGACTGCTGCCGATAAAACCCAGCACCGCCACCTGGCCGGATTCCATAATCGGCGTCACCAGAGTAGGACCATCACCGGTTAATATGTTTACCACCCCGGGCGGAAAGGAGGCAGCAAAAGCCTCCAGTAAAGGCTGGGTACATAAGGCACCCCGGTCGGGAGCTTTGATGATCAGGGTATTTCCCATCAGCAGCGCCGGGATAACCAGGGCCATAGTCTCGTTCAAAGGGTAATTGAACGGGCCCAGGCACAGAGTAACTCCCAGCGGGAAGCGGCGCACCTGGTAAAGAAAATCCCCGCTTTTTTCCAGCTCATCCCCCTGCTTCTCCAGCTCCCGCAGGCTTTCCATACTATCCTGGATGTATTGCACAGTCCGCCGAAACTCATCAAGGCAAGCAGCATAAGGCTTGGCAATCTCCCACATTTCCAGGCGGGAAAACTCCTCTTCCCAGGGCTGGATGCGCTGCACAAACCCCTGCATGGCCTGCAGCCTTTCCTCAACCGTCGCCCGGGGCCATTCCCCCATCCCTGCAGCATAGGCTTTTCCAGCGGCCTGCAAAACCTGCTCAGCTTCAGCCGGACCCAGGAAAGGAATCCTCCCCAATGTTAACTCCCCTTCACCTTCATTGTGGTGAAAAAGGATGGGCGATTTAACTTCTATGCCTTTCCCTTTCCAGGTACAGACCTCTCCATTTACCAGATAGCGCATTCCCCCGGAATAAAACTCGGGACGCAGATGTTGCGGTACTTCTTCCCGGGTCGGCAATGCGGTTCTGTTTGTCACCATGGCCATATGTCATCCTCCATTTCCAGTCTGGTTAAGATTAGTGTTAGTACTGGCACTCTTTTAATGCATCCCTCAACGGGTTGTTCCCAAGCAGGGTAAATATCCAACCCTGATAGGAACAACAATGCAACCGGCTTTAACCGGGTCAGGAATAGGTTTTGGAACTGTGGAAAACACTTGCAGTCTTATTCCGGCGAGACTA
>CAZLYH010000029.1:0-22633 GCA_964563775.1 uncultured Syntrophomonadaceae bacterium
ACGCCACTACGTGGTCATAGTCCCCGACCGCTGCGAA
Organism: uncultured Syntrophomonadaceae bacterium; assembly: GCA_964563775.1. GTDB lineage: Bacteria > Bacillota > Syntrophomonadia > Syntrophomonadales > Syntrophomonadaceae > CAZLYH01. Next base: position 38 of record CAZLYH010000029.1, read on the forward strand.
CCAACCAGAGCGCGTCAAGGAATGGCAATTATCCGCGCAACGCCTGCTTTCCTGTAAGTATACAATATTACTCATTGTTACTACTTGTAAAACAAAGAGGAGCGAAAAGTCTTAATTCACCAGGCGGAAAAGCAGCCCAAATTAGTCCCCGAAGCGGCAAAACTGAAAAGCTCTGACTTGTTTCATGGTAGAATAAAGGCAGAAATGGGAAAGGGGGCCGATACGATGAGCGAGAGTATGGAATTGGAATTGCAGCAGATTAAACAAGAAATTCAGGACTTAAAGGCCCAACTGGCCGGAACTACAGCCAGCGGCGAAGACGATCTGAAGGAACTGGGCGGGCGCTTGATTGACCGGCTGGAACAGACCCTGCGTTCTTCGCTGGAGAGGATAAAAGAGCCGGTGGAAAAGGCCGGGGATTTCTCCAAAGAGGTTCTGCAAACCGGCCAGCAGAAGATTGAGGAACAGCCATTACTGGGAATTTTGGCCGCTTTCGGGCTGGGAATGCTGGTAGCCCGTCTCTGGGAGCGGAAGTCATAGTTATGGACCGACTGGCGCAATTCATCATTGCTGTAACCGATCTGCTGGAAGCGGAAATAGCCCTGCTCAAGGAAAACCTGTATCGTCTGGGCAGTGCCCTGGTCTTCCTGGTGGTGGGGGCTCTGCTCCTGCTGGGTGCGGCCGGATTTCTTTTGTGGGCGGTGTTTCTTGGCCTGCAGAGGTGGCTGTCACCGGGACAGGCGGCCCTGGGCTGTACCCTGGCCGGCCTGGTTTTAGGAGGGATTTGCCTATGGCGCGCGAAACACCTGGCCAGCAAAGGGTAAACCAGGCCAAAGAAGCCCTGCAGCAGGCGGCGACTCCCAGCAGGGAGTACTCTATTACCCGGCTGCAAACCAGCCTGTTGCTCGCCTTTCTAGCCGGATTGGCAACCGGCGGCTCCAAGTTGAAAAACAGCCGGTTGTCCCGAACCCTTTTAAACCTGGTCCTGGATTGGATAGAGCAGTAGACCAAAGAAGCAGGCTGCCCGCCTTGGGGCGGTGGCAATTGTCACTAGGGCCCTTAACTAAAATCTACGGATAAGTCGGGGGGGCCATTCCTTTGTATACACGTACAAAAGGATGGTTCCCCGTTGTTTTTTATTCACTTTTTATTGACTGAGATGTAATATTGAAGAGGAAAAAAACTCATCTTATAGGTGGAAACACCCATACGGTGTAACCGCAACAGGGGGAGAAAATGGAAGCAGCTGGCTGCAGGATAGATAGAGCCACCGAACAGGACATTACTTCCATGCTGAATTTGTGGAAAACCATTCCCGGTCTGGGGGAGGGCGACGGTGAAGAGTCCCTGCGTAACTTTATGGAGCGGAACCCTTCCACCTGCCTGGTACTGAGGGATAAGGAACACTTGATCGGGACAGTCCTGGGTGGATTTGACGGTCACCGGGGCTACATTTACCATCTGGCCGTTCATCCGGACTACCAGGGGCGAGGCTATGGCAAGGCACTGTTTAGCCGGGTCACCCGCGAACTCAGGAGCCTGGGGGCGCCGAAAATTCACCTGTTCGTTTTTCGTGATAACCAGCAGGCGATAACCTTCTACCAAGGACAGGAAGGCCAGCTTCGTCAGGATATTCACGTGTTTTCCTGGACAATGTAAAGTTAATATTAATTCAAGTAAGCCAGGGGGGCATCCTCTGACTTGCAGAGAGGTGGGCATAGCAAAATGGATCGAGTCATCATTATGGGTGCAGCGGGGAGAGATTTTCACAACTTCAATACCTATTTCCGGGATAACCCCGCCTATGAGGTGGTGGCTTTTACGGCTACCCAGATTCCGGATATCGAAGGGCGGCTATATCCTCCCGGATTGGCGGGAAAGGCCTATCCGCAGGGTATTCCAATATATGCGGAAGAAGAACTGCCGGAACTGATAAAAAAACACCGGGTGGACCAGGTGGTTTTTGCCTACAGCGATGTTTCCCATGAGTACATCATGCATAAAGCCTCCCTGGTTCTGGCCTGCGGGGCTGATTTCCGACTGATGGGACCAGAAACCACCATGCTAAAATCCAAACGCCCGGTGGTGGCTGTTACGGCGGTACGGACCGGCAGTGGCAAAAGCCAGACCACCCGCTACGTAGCCGAACTGCTGACCAAGGCCGGCAAGAAAGTGGCGATAATCCGCCACCCCATGCCTTACGGCGACCTGGAGGAGCAGGTAGCCATGAGATTCGCCAGTTATGACGACCTGGACAAATTCAAATGCACCATAGAAGAAAGGGAAGAGTTTGAGCCCCACATCGACAACGGAATGGTGGTATATGCCGGGGTTGATTACGAGGTTATCCTGCGCCAGGCTGAGGAAGAAGCCGACGTTATCCTCTGGGACGGCGGGAATAACGATATTCCCTTCTATGCTTCCGACCTGCACATCGTGGTGGTAGATCCCCATCGGGCCGGACACGAGACCAGCTTCCACCCGGGCGAAACCAATCTGCGCATGGCCGACATAGCCATTGTAAACAAGATCGACTCCGCCGATCCGGCCAAAGTGGAAGAAGTGAAGGCCGCCATCGCCGCCAACAACCCGGCAGCTACCGTTATCCTGGCCAACTCACCCATTACGGTGGAAGATCCGGATTCGGTTAAGGGCAAGAAGGTGCTGGTGGTGGAAGACGGACCTACCTTGACGCACGGGAATATGGCCTATGGCGCCGGGGTCATTGCTGCGGAAAAACTGGGTGCCGCAGAATTGCTGGACCCCCGCCCCTATGCAGTAGGCAGCATTAAGGGCACCTTCACCAAGTACAATCACATCTCCCGGCTGCTGCCGGCTATGGGATACGGCAAAACCCAGGTCGCGGAGCTGGAAGAGACCATTAATACCTCGCCGGCGGAATTGGTAGTCATCGGCACTCCCATCGACCTGCGGCGGATCATGTCCATCGACAAACCGGCCGTACGGGTGAGATACGACCTGGAGGAGATTGGCACCCCCCGCTTGGCAGAACTGCTGAAGAAAATACTGTAAGGATGACACAAGGGGACGGTTCCGTTGTGTCATTAGAGAACCGTCCCCTTATCCCTACTGTCCACTCAAACGCGGACCACAGGGATTCCCAGAGCCTTTTTCACCGGGCAGATGGCTTCTGCCTGACTGATCAGCTTTTCAATCTGCTCGGCGGGAGCAGGCGAATCAACTTCAATCTGGTAGCGCAGTTCGCTGAGTCCCTGCGGAGTCACATCCCCGTCCACCTTAATCTGCACATCATTAAGGACGATGCTCCTTTTCTGGGCTACTATTGCCAGCATGGCGATTATACAACCCCCCAGCGATACCAGAAGCATTTCCAGAGGACTGGGACCTGCGTCGGTGCCCCCGGCCGCAACCGCCGAATCCATTACCACACTCTTGCCATTCACCTGGGCAATGCTCTTGATGCCGGTGTGCTGCCAGGTTACATCTGCGTGCAGCGACTTGCTGTTGGCCATTGCTAATTCCTCCTCATCAATGAATAATGACTTACCAGGGTTGGTACAGTCATATTACATCATTTCCCTAACGAAACCCAGTGATTCGAGTAGAATCAGCGCCAATGATCAAGGCTGGGTATTAACGCAGTTTTTTTGTCTGGAAAGGCTGCATTAACACTACTTCAGGCATGGGTAGAATCCATAGTGATTCGTTCTTCCCTTATGCGACTGGAGGAACACATGGAAAAATGGCGAAGATTAAAAAGAACAGATGGTCCTTGGGTGGCAATCAAGAAAATATAGAATTTGCGGGGTAGAAATGGCAAAAAACAGGTTGGCTGCGCCGGTAGTAAAATGGGTGGGCGGAAAACGGCAGATAATAGGCCAGATTAACAGATACGTCCCGAAAAAATTCTCTACATATTATGAGCCTTTCCTGGGCGGGGGAGCAGTCCTGTTCGAATTACAACCCGTGCAAGCGGTTGTAAATGATATTAATAGCGAACTAATCAATATTTACGAGGTAATCAGGGACGATGTTGAAGCGTTGATTGAGGATCTGAAGCGTCACAGGAATGAAGCCGATTATTTTTACCAGATACGGGAAATCGACCGGGACAAGGATGCTTACGATAAGCTGACCCGGGTGCAAAGAGCATCAAGGATCATATTCCTGAACAAGACCTGTTACAATGGATTATTCAGGGTAAATAAGGCCGGAGAATTCAACACTCCCTTTGGGAATTACAAGAACCCCAATTTTGTAAATGCAGCAACGCTAAGAGCGGTTAGCAACTATTTTAACCAGGTCAGGATTACATTTACCTGCCGGGATTTTGCGGAAGTTCTAAAAGGAGTGAGAAAAGGGGCCTTTGTTTACCTTGATCCCCCCTACGACCCAGTTTCTGATACCGCAAGTTTTACCGGTTACGACAAAGGGGGGTTCGGCAGGGAGGAGCAAATAAGATTGAAGAATGCCTGTGACAACCTGAACCAAAAAGGCATTAAGTTCCTGCTCTCCAACTCAGCGACAGATTTTATCAAGGACCTTTACCAGGAATACCGTATAGAAGTAGTACAGGCTAAAAGGCCAATAAATTCTAAACCTAATCGACGCGGCGAAATTGATGAAGTGCTGGTGAGGAATTATGAGTAACAGCAGCGAAGTACCCGACCGAGCGCAGGAGCCGCTAATCCCTCTCCGTTTTACCCCCCGGTTTTTCCCTTCTTATCATCACCAAAACAAAGGCCAGGATGACCAATCTTCCCCCCGTATGACGGGATAGCAGTCAGTTCACCCTGACCTCATGGTTATGGTACTTGTTTACCTTGATGGCTTGATACTACCTGTGCCCGACCAGGACCAACTGTAGCCGGACTGCGCGCCGGGCTCTAAGCTCCATCCCCGATAACGGCCATATTGCCATGGTTGTAAAGGCCGCGGGAGAAGCATTCCACGGAAATGTTGGCACCGCTGGTCATATGCATGAACATGCTGCGGTTGCCCACGGCGATGCTTTTGCCCCCATAAGCCTGAGCTACCGTGTCTTCCGGGAGCTGGTCGAAGTAGCTGGAAAAGGGGTACTCCTTGCTGTCCCCGTCCTCCGGGTAATACAAGTACCCAGGGGGGAAACTGAATAATTGGTGGCGGCCGGTGGTAAGGGCCAGGAACTGGCCTTCTCCGGGCTCATAGAAATGCCAGTCCAGCCCGTTCTTGCTCATCTGATGGGAACGCCTGAAATCAGCGGAGCCGATTCCTTCTACGATAACCAGGGCAGTTTTACGGGTGCGAAAGTTGGCCTCGATGAGCGGGCGCACCTCGGTAATGGTTTCTACCTCGCCCAGGTTGTCACTCACCGGGATGGAATGGTTCCAGGCGGTGAGGTTGGCCAGGGGCCGCAAAGAGGCGCTCAAGGCCTTGAAAGCATATCCTTCCCGGGCCATCAACAGGAAATCAGGCAGGTGGGGACGGATATCCTCACCATTATGAAAATGGGAGACAAACTCCGCCTGGCTGACCACCCGGGCAATGTGCGGATGACTTTGCACATACTCCAGATCCGCCGGGCTGGGGTCGTAAACCCCCGCATAGGTGGTTGACCAGTTGCTGGCGGTGGCCACACCGTCCAGCTGGCTTAAGTCAATATATCCCTTCAGCGGTACCATTTCCCCGGAACCCACCACCAGGGCCTGAAAACCGGATTCACGTTCGAAACGGGCTATTTCATCGAAAACATGGCCCACCATCTGCTGCCATTCCTCACCCGGCAGGTGGGAAAAGCGGCGGGAAAAATACAACTGTGAATAACTGAGAAAAACAAACCCGGGCTGGTATTCTTCCACCAGGTTAAGAGCAATATCGGTTACCCACTGGTTGCTTTCCAGATTCACATCCCCGGGATAAGGATGGCGGTCCAGTATCGACCTCATCATATTTACCTGCCGGGAATCGCTGTTTACCGTTTGCCCGGTGCGCAGATCCACCGTAGTCTGCCATTTTCTTACATCAAACAGAGCGATGGCCATTATCCCACCTCCCGGCTATTCCACTCGGTGCGCTGGCCGAGGATTCGAATCGGGTTCTGACAGGAAGGACAGATTTCCCCGGGGCACAGATAATTCAAGAGCCGGTCGCCTCCGCACCCCAGACTGAGGCGCTCAATAACCGTAGTGCCGCACCGGGGACAGAAGGTATTCACCCACAGCGAACCCACGAAGTTGTGGAAATAGATATAGGGGAGTTTCTGGCGGGCCGTTTCCAGCCGGGCGTTTATTTCCTCCACCAGGGGATAATCAACTTCCTTCATCTTGTACTCGGGCAGCAAGCGGAAAACGTGCCAGGGTATTTCCGGGTCAACACTGGCTATAAAATCAGCTATCGCATCGATCTCTCCATCGTTAACCGATTGAATTATCGGGGTCAGCAGTTCCAGGTGGGTGGTACGGGCCAGACTGCGGATGTTGCGCAGGATGGGCTCCACCCCCTTCACCCCGGCATGATGGCGGTAAAACTCGTCGGTTATGCTTTTCAGGCTGATATTAATAAAAGAAAAAATCTCCGCCATGGTGGCGGTGGCTTCCTCGGTCATATAGCCATTGGTCAGGCAGCCTAAAGGCATTCCCGCCTGGCGGGCCGCCCGGCTCAGTTCCACCAGGGTAGGCAGGGAAACGGTAGGCTCATTCACATTAAAAACGATATTATGGCAGCCGATCTTGCGGGCTATATCCACCAGCTTGTCAGGTTGCAGGTGGAAAAACCGATCTGCCAGCAGAGCGGGTTCTTCTTTGGCCACATAGGCATTGGAGCAATAACTGCAATCAAAATTGCAGCCCAGGGTGCCGATGACCATGCTCTGGCTGCCCGGATAGACGTGATAAAAAGGAATCGATTCGATATGGGCCAAACCATAAGTGGACCAGCGGTGCGGGTATAACTCACGAATTTCTCCATCCTGGGCGGCAATCACCCGGCATACGCCGGTTTTTCCCTTACTCAATTCGCACCGCCACTCGCACAGATTGCATTGCATGTATTTTTCCTCCCTGTTTGATTTCCAACGGAGCCGGTTAAAGCTCGGGAAAAACGACCGTTGACACACATAAACGTTGCTATAAAGAAAGTTCGAGGTTAACAAAGTCCACCGCAAGACCCCTCACGACACGGCAATGCTGCGCGGTACCACCACCCGCAGGCCTTTTCCGGTAGAATCAACCTCAATATTCTGGCCAAAAGCCTGGCACAGATTGGAGTTGGTCATCACCTGCCGGGACTGCCCCCCGGCGATGATGCGGCCTTCTTTGAGAATAACTACCTCATCACAGTAATGCAGGGCCAGGTTGGGATCATGGAGGGTGATAATGGAAGTCACTCCCCGCGACCGGGCCATGCTCAGCATTAGGCCCAGCACCCGGTGCTGGTTGCTGAAATCCAGATGGGAAGTGGGTTCATCCAGGAGCATAACCGGGGTATCCTGAACCAAAGCCCGGGCTAGAAGAACCAACTGCTGCTGCCCTCCGGAAAGCTGATTGAAAGGATGCTCCAGCAAATCAGCTATGCCGATCTCCTCACAAACCTGCCGTGCCTTGGCGCAGGCCTCCTTGCCCGGTTTGGACCACACATTCAGGCGGGGGGTCATGCCCATCACGATCATATCCTGGCAGCTATAGGAGAAAACGGCACTGGTTTTTTGGGGTACCAGGCTGACCAGGCGGGCTATGCGCATCCGGTCCAGCTTATTCACATTGTAGCCCCGGACGCAAACCTCACCCTGCAAAGGCTTGATAATGGAATTAATGCAGCGCATGAGGGTGGTCTTGCCCGAGCCATTGGGGCCCAGCAGCCCGACAATCCGTCCTTCGCCTACCTGCAGGCGGATATCGTACAGAACGGGCCGCCTCCCGTAACCGGCAGTGAGATTGTTAATTTGAACGGTCACTTCCCAGTCCACCTCCCTTCCTGCTCAGAACCAGATAAGCCAGAAATGGAGCGCCGATCATAGAGGTTACAATGCTGATGGGGATTTCCGATTCGAACAGCGAGCGGGCACAGGTATCCATTATCAGCATCAGGCCTCCCCCCAGGAAGGCAGAGACAGCCAGCAGACGACGCTGCTCTGAGCCCACCAGAAAACGGGCGATATGGGGGATAATCAATCCCAGCCAGCTTATGGTGCCCACGGCGGAAACTGAAGAGGCTACCAGCAGCGTACTGATAACGACATAAAAAGCACGCCACTTTTTAACATCCACCCCCAGGGCCAGGGCCTCCTCGTCTTCCTGGGAAAGGATGTTCAGACGCCAGCCAAAGGCCACAACCAGCAATATACAGGTGATGAGCACCGGGACCACCACCTGTACCTTTTCCCAGGAAGCCACCTGAAAACTCCCCATAATCCAAAAGACGATCCGCGCCAGCTGGTCGTAGGGGTTGGCCAGGTACATGAGCAGGGATAGCCCGGCCTGAAACAGGGCAGCTACCACAATTCCTGCCAGCACCAGCACCGCCGCCGACTGGCTGGGACTGCGGGATGCCAGGGTAAAGGCCAGAAACACGGCAAAGGTACCTACACCAAAGGCCATACCGTGAATTCCCAGGACAAAATGCGGAAAAACCATCATGGCCAGGGCTGCACCAAAACAGGCCCCGGCAGATACCCCCAGAATATCCGGCGCTGCCAGAGGATTGCGAAACAGGGCCTGAAAAATGCACCCCGCTACCGAAATCCCCCCGCCCACCACAAAGCTGAGAATAACCCGGGGTACCCGGATATTCCAGAATACAATAGCTTTTTCCTCCACCGCCACGGGAAGGGAACCGACCATACCCAGTTTGGCCAGGATAAGGTAGAAGACCTCCCCGGGGCTAATGGGATAGCGACCCAGACACAGGGCGGCAATTACGCTGATAACTGCAAAAACCAGCAGGGCTGTCCAGACTTTTTTCATTGCAAACTGATTGCTAATTAAGCCGATACCCGCAGGTTATCTGGCTTGCGGCAACTTACCTCCCATATCTGTAAATGAATAGCCGAGATACTTCTGGTAGAAGTCATCGGCCACTGCCATGACGTCAACATCCTTGAATTCCTCGGGGTACAGGGTTTTGGCCAGATAGACGATACCCAGGACACAGTGGGGAGCCGGATAGTCCCACCAGCCGATATTGGAGGGAAATGTATAAACCTGCTGGTTTTGCACGGCCTTTACTGATTTAAGTGAGGAGTTTTTAAGAACATCCTCCACCGTATACATATCCAGCGAAGAGCCCAGTATAATTACATCCGGCTGCCAGGCAACCACCTGTTCCGGAGAAACAGAAGCCCAGAAGCCCTTCACCTTTTTAGCCACATTTTTCCCACCGGCTATTTCAATCATGGTATCTTGCAGCATCTCGCCACTGGCTACGGTAAAAATATCTTTGGGACCACAGAACATTACCTGGGGGCGCTGCTCTTCCGGTACCTTGCTGACCCGCTCGCTGACCATGGTGATGAGCTTCTGGCAATCCTTTATGTAGGCCTCTCCCCGTTCCTCACAGCCCAGAACCTTGGCCATGAGACGAACCGCCTCATAACTTTCCTCCAGGGTCTCCCCTTGAATAGCTACCACCTTGATACCGGCATTTTCCAGTTGCTGCATTTGATCCTTTTCAAAAGAGGTGTAAACGAAAGCCACCTGGGGTTTCTGGGCCGCCAGGCCTTCGACATTAAAGCCTTTTCCCTTGGAAAACAGCGGCAGGGCAGCGAACTTTGGGTTTACCTTGGCCATTGCCTCGCCTTCCATACCATAGAGAACCTGGTCAACCGCCTGGTCCTGCTGGCCCAGGGCAAATACGATCTTGCCCCCGAAATGATGCAGTGCAGAGATCTTTTCCGGCTGGGCAGGAACCTCCACCGTTCTTCCCATCTGATCGGTTATGGTAATGGTTTTGGCCGGGGTGTTGCTGCCGGCGGGGTCGCTCTTTGGCCCGCAGCCGGGCAAAACCAGGGATGCAATGAGCACTGCCACCAGTAAAAACACCAATCGGGTAGTATTAGTCCTTTTCATAGATCTATAATTCCTCCTGTCCGTTCCTACGGTGAAAACTCTCCTTCCAAGTAGCCCCCCCAGGGAGATACCATCTATAAACCTGGCACTGTCAGCCGAAGATATCTATACCCGCTTGGATCACTCGGGTATAGCGCCACCTTTAACTCCCCCCTTTACTTCCAACAATTAAAAAAGCCCGACAGGAAAAAACCTGCCGGGTTCTGTCAAGGCTTATCACCTGCCCGCAAAAAAATGGACCAGCCGAAAGACAAGCTGACCCATTTACCAGACCTGGGAGTGCTCCTTTCCTAAACGGGAGGTAGACCTGTTTCCAGGTATACCCTATCGGCCTTGTCGCCATAGACTTGCCTTAGGCTTACAGGCTCGGAGAGTTTTCAGTTATCCGCTGTGTACTTCTTCGTCATTATTCCTGAAAATCCTGCAACCTGTTACCACCTACTGCCACTTGCGAAAATTGTCACATTTTTGCGCAGAAAGCATTGATCTATAAAGTGAAAAAAGGTACAATCTAGGCAGCGGAATAAGTAAAAGCATAATAAGGGCGCCGCCTGGCGCGACTGGCCTGTAAACCTATCCAAGCAGGCCTTTTCAATGATAACGTTTGTGAAATGTGTGGCAAATTCTAACTGTTGTACGGGGACATAAACCAAAATGGTTTTGTGATAATGCTTGTGAAAAACATATCAAGGCAGGAGGGTAGCAGGTTCGTAGCACCGTTGTTGCTGTCAAGGGGTGAACAATACCGGAGGGGAAGGAAATCTAAATACGAGGAGGCTAAGACCGATGTGCAGTTGCAGTGGAGCCAGCAAAGATCCCAGATTTGAAAAGCTAGATTCGTTATTGGACCAGAACCAGCAATCCCGGGGTAAACTGATCAACGTGTTACAGGAGACCCAGAGCATTTTCGGTTACCTTCCGGTCCAGGCCATCGACAGAATATCGCGTCAGTTGCATATTCCCTCCAGTGAAATCTACGGGGTGGCCACCTTCTATGGCCAGTTTCACCTCAAGCCCCGTGGCAAGCACATCGTCCGTATCTGTACTGGCACCGCCTGCCACGTGAGGGGCGGAGGCAAGATCCTGGAAATCCTGAAAAAGGAGCTGGGCTTGGACGGCGGGGAACTGACCACCGGGGACTTGATGTTTACGCTGGAACCGGTGGCTTGCATTGGTGCCTGCGGAATGGCGCCGGCCATGATAATCGACGAAGACGTCTATGGCCGCCTGACCCCCGATCAGGTACCGGTAATTCTCGCCAGGTATAAGGAAGGTGAGGAGAGAGTTGCGTAGTCTAACCGAAGAACGTAAAAAAGCTATCGAGTTAAAACAACAAATGGCAAGCCACCCCCTGGTCAGGGTTGGTCTGGGCACCTGCGGCATTGCTGCCGGGGGAGACAAAGTCTGGGCCGTGCTGGACCAGGAAATCCGCAGCCGGGAACTGGATGTCAACATGGTTTCCACCGGTTGTATCGGCATGTGTTTTGCGGAGCCGCTGGTGGAGGTATGTCTTCCTGGCCAGCCGCGCATTATCTATGGCAATGTCACCCCGGAGATTGCCGCTGCCATAGTGCGGCTGCACCTGCAGGGTGGTTCTCTGTTGAGAAATAATGTCATTGCCCAGGACCCTGGTGACCTGACTCCGTTCCCGGAGATTCCTCTCCTGAACGAGACCCCCTTTTATGCCAAGCAGAAGCGTAACGCTTTGCGCCGCTGCGGACTTATCAATCCAGATCGGATTGAGGATTATTTAGCAGCTGACGGTTACAAAGCTCTGGAAAAGGCTCTGGCGGGAATGGCACCGCTGGATGTCATTAACGAAATCAAGGCTTCCGGCCTGCGGGGACGCGGTGGGGGAGGATTCCCCACCGGACGCAAATGGGAGGCCGCCTATAACGCCCCGACCGGCAAGAAATACGTGGTCTGCAATGCCGACGAGGGAGACCCGGGCGCTTTCATGGACCGCAGTGTCATGGAGGGCGACCCCCATACTATGATTGAAGGCATGATGCTCTGCGCCTATGCCATAGGCGCCGACGAAGGTTACATTTACGTCCGCGCCGAATACCCTCTGGCCATCAGGAGGCTGAAAAAGGCCATAAGTGATGCCGAGAAAATGGGCATTTTGGGCGACAACATTCTGGGTACTGACTTTTCCTTCCGTTTAAATATTGCCCAGGGTGCCGGAGCCTTTGTCTGCGGAGAAGAGACTGCCCTGCTGGCTTCCATTGAAGGAAGACGCGGCATGCCCCGGCCCCGGCCGCCTTATCCGGCCCAATCGGGTCTGTGGGGGAAACCGACTAATATAAACAACGTGGAGACCTATGCCAACATCCCTGGTATTATCGCCAATGGCGCGTCCGCCTTTGCGGCCCTGGGAACGGAATCCAGCGGTGGCACCAAGGTCTTTGCTCTGACCGGGCGGGTCAATCGTACCGGCCTGGCCGAGGTACCCATCGGCATCAGCCTGCGGGAAATCGTCTTTGACGTGGCCGGTGGGGTGCAAAATGACCGTCAGTTCAAAGCCGTGCAGATCGGCGGTCCCTCCGGGGGATGTATCCCTGCTGAACATTTGGATACCCCGGTTGACTACAGTACTCTGCTGAGCCTGGGCGCGATGATGGGCTCGGGTGGGCTGGTAGTTATGGATGAACGCACCTGCATGGTGGACGTGGCCCGCTACTTTTTGACCTTTACCCAGGAGGAATCCTGCGGCAAATGTGCTCCCTGCCGGGAAGGCACCAAACGCATGCTGGAAATCCTGGAACGCATTTGTGCGGGAGAAGGGCAGCCCGGGGACATGGAACTCCTGCAGGAACTGGGAGAAGTTATTAAAAACACTTCCTTGTGCGGGTTGGGACAGTCCGCCCCTAATCCGGTTCTGGCCACCCTGAAATATTTCCGCCATGAATATGAGGAACACATAGAGTACAAGCAATGTCGTGCTGGGGTATGCACCGCCATGCTGGGCTTTGCCATTGACAGTGACCGCTGCAAGGGATGCACCCTGTGCCAGCAGGTCTGCCCCACCGGCGCCATTAGCGGAGAAAAGAAAAAGGCCCACTACATTGATCCGGAAAAGTGCATCAAATGTGGAGCCTGCAGCGCCCAATGCAAATTCTCGGCCATTCACAGAGTCGGAGCCGCCTGAGTATAAAGGAGGGAAGAACATGGTACATTTATCAATCGACGGAATCAACATGGAAGTACCCGCGGGTTCAACCATTCTGCAGGCGGCCCAGGCAGCAGGAATCAAAATTCCCACCCTTTGCTGGCATCCCGACCAGGCGGTTAAGGCCAACTGCCGCATCTGTGTATGCGAAGTGGAAGGGGCCCGGGTTCTGCAGGCCGCCTGTTCTACGCCGGTGGCCGAAGGAATGGTAATTCGCACCCGCACGCCCAAGGTTATTAAAGCGCGGAAAACTATATTGGAACTGATTTTGGCCAGCCATCCCCAGGACTGCTTGAACTGCATTCGTAATGGCAACTGTGAGCTGCAGGACCTGGCGGCGGTCTATACTCCGGACCCGCCTCGCTTTGCCCTGGCCGGGCGCCGGCATGAAGTGGACACCTCCACCGCAGTTATCGTGCGCGACCCCGATAAGTGCGTACTGTGCTGCCGCTGCCTGGAGGCCTGTAACACCACCCAGTCCGTTTTCGCTCTGGGCCTGGCCGAGCGCGGCTATGAAGCCATGGTGGTTCCCACCATGGGCAAACCCCTGGCGGAAAGCCCCTGCGTCATGTGCGGGCAATGCATACATGCCTGCCCGGTGGGAGCCATTTACGAAAAACAGCAACTGGACGACCTGATGAAGGCCATTGCTGACCCGGACAAAGTGGTAGTTACTCAGATTGCCCCGGCAGTAAGGCTGGCTATTGGCGAAGAAGTAGACATGACCACCGGCGATATGCCCATGGAAGCCCTGGTAGCCGGACTACGCCAGGTGGGATTTGACTATGTTTTGCATACCAATTTTACCGCCGACCTCACCATAATGGAGGAAGGCAACGAACTGCTCAAACGTATAAAAGAAGGTGGCGCTCTGCCCATGGTTACCTCCTGCAGCCCGGGTTGGATCAACTTCTGTGAAACCTTCTACCCGGACCTGCTGGATAATCTGTCTACCTGTAAATCTCCTCAGCAGATGTTCGGCGCCCTGGTGAAAACCTACTGGGCGGATAAAATGGGTATTGATCCGAAAAAGATTTATTCTGTATCCATAATGCCCTGTACCGCCAAGAAATACGAAGCCGGCCGCCCCGAAATGAGAAGCAGCGGTCAGCGGGATGTAGATTTGGTATTAACCACCCGGGAGCTGGGCCGCCTGTTCCGCATGTCCTGCATCGACTTTGAGCACCTGGCCGGTGAAGAGTTTGATCCCTGGATGGGAACCTACAGTGGTGCCGGGGTAATCTTCGGCGCTACCGGAGGAGTTATGGAGGCCGCCCTGCGCACCGTCTATGAAGTGGCCACCGGTGAGGAGTTAAAAGACCTGAACTTTACCGAAGTGCGCGGCATGGAAGGTATCAAGGAAGCGGAAGTGGATTTGGCCGGAACCACGGTCAAAGTGGCCGTAGCCCATGGACTGGGCAACGCCCGCCAGCTTATGGACCAGGTTCAGGCTGGCCAGTCGCCCTATCACTTTATCGAAATCATGGCCTGTCCGGGCGGCTGCATCGGCGGCGGCGGACAGCCCTTGACCAAGGCCAATGTCAAACGCGCGGAGCGCATCGACGCCATCTATGTGGAAGATGAGCACTGCGACATCCGCAAGTCCCACGAAAACCCGGAAGTGATAACCCTTTACAACGAGTTCCTGGATGAGCCGCTAGGGCATCTGTCCCATAAGCTGTTGCACACGCACTATCATCCCAGGGACAAGAAGTTCTTATAACAACACCTTTCCTCAAGCCAAGGGCTCCCCGCCGGGAGCCCTTGGCTTTTTCATACTGCTGCTGGTGTAATTGGGCTACTCTGACTTCCATCCCTCGCGGGTATGGGTCCCGTCACAAAAAGGTTGATTGCCGGTCTTGCCGCAGCGGCACAGCACCGTGCGGGTGCCTTCCTTGACCAGCTTGCCATTGGCATCATAGACCTCAACCGGTCCCTCCACCATGAGCGGCCCGTTTTTTATCAGGCGGATTTTAATGGCGGCCGGTGCCTCACCTTGGTAATCCACCCAGCCCGGACCTCGTGCCCGGGACGGCTCCACCTGGGAACCTTCTGTCAACCGGTACTTCAAGGCGCCGGTGGGACACAGGTCAATAGCCTTGATGACCTCTTCCGGCCCGGCCGCTTCCAGGCGCACCCAGGGCTTCTCCTCCGGTTTAAACACCTGCGGCAAAGAGCCCCAGCACTTTCCGGCATGGGAACACTGCTGAGGATACCAGTAGACAATCAAATCATCGGTACGGTACTCCCTGGTCACCTCCGCGGGCGGTTCCCCGGGCAGCTCGCAGAATTTCCCCTCATCACTCACTTCCATCAAATCCTCCCTTCGGCTGGCTGCTTTCCCTTACGATAACAACTTACCCCCGGCACCGCAAGCGAAAACCGGGGATGAAATATCGGTAGGGCAGCACCGGCCGCCAAGTGTTTACTCCTCAATAATACCCATGATTCCGTAATTATAGAGGGTGCGCGCAAAGCATTCCACACATACCCGCGCACCGCTGGCCAGATGGGTAAGGATACTGCGGCTGCCGACCGCCACACTCTCCAGGCCTGAGTCGGCGCCGATTACCCCGGTCGGCATAACCTGGTGAATGCCGGAGAAAGGATAGGGCTTTCCCGCCCCGTCTTCGTCGTAAACCCGGTTTCCGGGCGGATAGGCCTGACCGGGCAGGTGCACCCCGCTGGTAATAGTCAAATACTGAGCATCACTGGGGCTGTAGGTATACCAGGAAAACTGGTTGCCGACCAGCTGCTGCCGGGAAGGAAAATCCTCACTGCCCAGCCCCTCGAGGATGATTAAGGCCACCCGCTCCTTTTTGAGCAGCTCCCGCACCAGGGGAGCGATAAGACTGATATCATCCACAGGGCGGGGACTCAAGACGGGTATTACGACATCCTGACTGCTGATACGGTACAGTCGGCGCGACATATTGCCCATCCCCCGGAACTGAAAACCGGGACGGGCGGCCAGGAGGTAATCAGGCAAACGCCGGGCGAAATCCGGGTGACAGGGCCATTGCTCCTCGATTTCCCGCCGGGATACGATGCGCTCCACCCGAACATCATCGGCCAGCAACTGCAGATCCTGGGAAGAAGGCTGATAGAGCCCGGCATAACAGGTTCCCATACCTCCGCCTACCGCCAGACCATCCAGCAGGGTGAGATCGATTTCCCCTTCCAGGGGGCGGGTGGAGCCGGTACCGACGATAACCGGAGTAAAACCAGACTTCCGGGCAAAGTCCTGAGCCTGTTGCAATGTCTGTCGGGCCACTTCCTGCCAGTTATAGCTGTCGGGTGGGGCAAAAGCGGACAGGAAAAAGGGGGTGGCATAACTGAGAAACACGAAACGGGGGTCAAACCGGCGGATGAGATCCAGCCCCAGTTGGCTTACCCAGGCCAGGCTGTTGGGTGATAAATCGCCCGGGTAGGGATGGGAGCGCAACAGTTTTTGCAGAGCCTGGAGGCGTGGCCCTTGCGGAACCGGTTTAAGCTTTCTTCCGGTACGGAAATCCAGGCTGTTCTGCCATTCTCCCACATCAATAACCGCTATTTTCGCCAATCTGCGCACCTCCCTCATTCCAGTCGGTCCATTTACCCTGCAGACGCAGCCGCCTCCCGCAGGCCGGGCAGCTGTCTCCCTGCAAGTGACAGACCAGGGATTTGGCCCCACAGCCCCCCAGGTTAATGCGTTCCACCAGCAGCTCCCCGCAATCGGGGCAGTGGGTGCTGACCCATTCGGAACCCACAAAATTGCCGAAATAGATATAATGGAGCCGGCTCTGCTGTTCCTGCAGCAAATGTTCGATAACCTCGATGGCGGGGGCGGGTTGCTCCTTCATCTGATACTCCGGCAGCAGCCGAAAGACGTGCCAGGGTATCTCCGGGTCCAGGTCGGCAATAAAAGCTGCCGCCTCGGGAAGGTCGCCATCATTCAACCCCTGGATTACCGGAGTGGTAACTTCCAGGTGGGTATGCTCGGCCAGATAGGCAATATTGCGCAGTACCGGGGCTACATCAGGCACCCGGATATAGCGCTGGTAAAAATCGCGGCGCATGGCCTTCAAACTGATATTGACAAAGGCAAAGGTCTGGGCCATTTCCGCCGCCACCCGGGGAGTAAAATAGCCATTGCTCATGCAGCCCATTGGCAAACCCTCGCTGCGGGCTGCTTCCCCCAACGCTCGCAGTGACGGCCAGGAGACGGTGGGCTCATTGATGGCAAAGACAATATTGTGGCAACCGCTCTGGCGGGCTTTGCGCACCAACTTTTCCGGAGACAGCTGCCACAGCCGCACCGACCCGGGGTCAACCCGGGCCACATGGGCATTGGAACAATACTGACAGTCAAAATTGCAGCCGGCACTGCCCAGCAGCAGGCTGCGACTGCCCGGGTAGGCGTGGAAAAAGGGCAGGGATTCAATATGGGTAACGCCCAGGGAATTCCAGGACGAGGGGTGGATTTCTGCTACTTCCCCCTGTTCTTCCCGGTACATCTTGCAGTAGCCGGGCTTTCCCTCATCCAGGCGGCAATGCCACTCGCAGTAATCGCAGATAACGGACATAAACTCACCCCTATTTCTTAACTACTCCACTCCTTGTCCTGCTCACGCAGCAGGAGGTAGGCCAGGAAAGGCGCTCCCAGCAGCGAGGTCATAATGCTGATAGGGATTTCCGCCCCGGTAATGGAGCGGGCCAGGGTATCCATCAGCAGCATAAAGACAGCTCCCACAATCATGGAAAAAGGCAGTAGATGTTTATGGTCAGGGCCAATCATGATGCGGGCCATATGTGGTACGACCAGGCCCACCCAGCCGATGGTACCGCAGGCGGAAATGGAAGCCGCCACCACCAGTGTGGCCAGAACCACAAACACCGGCAGAGCCTTTTTGACGTTTACACCCAGGCCCATGGCTTCCTCTTCCCCCAGGGCCAATAGATTCAGATGCCAGCGGAACAGGTACAGGAGCAGCAGGCCGCCTATTACCAGCGGAAAGGACCGCCCCACGTCTCCCCAGTCAATGTTGTTGAAGCCTCCCATGGTCCAGAAAACGATGGCGGGAAGCTGTTCATAGGGATCAGCCACGTACTTCAGGAAGGACAGGGCGGCAGAAAACAGCGCGGACACAATTACTCCGGCCAGCACCAGAGTGGTAATGGTATTTTGCCCTCGCCGCCCGATCTGGTAGGCCAGAGTGACCGCCAGCAATCCCCCCGCGAAGGCGGAAAAGGATACTGCCAGGGTCGAAGTACCCACCAGAAGAATGGCCAGGCCGGCCCCGAAACTGGCACCGGAAGATACCCCCAGGATATCTGGTGACACCAGCGGATTACGGAACAGCCCCTGCAGGACCGCCCCCGAAGCGGAAAGAGCCGCTCCCACCATGGCGGCCATCAACATGCGCGGCAGGCGCACTGACCAGACCACAATATCGGCACTGACCAGATCATCAGGAATGGGTATATGGAATAAATGTAGTTCGATAATTTTCAGAACTGTTGGCAGATCTGCACTGTAACGGCCCACCAGCATGGTAAGCAGGGCCGTGGCTGCCAGGGCCAGCAGCCCCAGCAGCATCAAGCGCCGCGGTTTCATATCGCCTGGCCTCCGCTCCTATAACTTGCCTCCCATAGAGGTGAAACTTTTGCCGTAGAAACGGTTGAAGAACTCATCTGCCTCCGCTTGCATGTCCACGCCCGGGAAACGATCCGGGTGCAGAGTGGCGGCCAGCCATTTCACGCCCAAAACCGCCTGCGGTGAGGGGTAATCCCAGGGATTAAGGTGGGAGGGGAACCAGTAGACCTGCTTGTTCTTGACCGCTTTAACATTCTTGAAGCGGTTGTCGCTCAAAATGTCTTCCGGTTTTACACCCGAGGCATATTGAACCACTACAATTACATCCGGATCCCAGGCAATGAGCTGCTCGGCAGGGATTTCCAGCCAGCCGTGCCCGTCCAGCTTGCCCTGCAGTTGGGCGGCCACGTTGGTGCCTCCACACAACTGAATCAACTCATGCTGGTACATATCTGAAGAACAGGTGGACAGGGCTCCCATGGGTCCAACCAGGTAGACATTGGGGCGCTGGGCCTCATCGATTCCCGCCAGGCGTTCTTTGACATCCTTAATAGTCGCGTCGTAATAGTCTACGAACTCCCGGGCCGTCTTTTCCCGGCCCAGGGCCTTGCCCAGGTTTAACATGGTGGAATTCAGCTCTTCCGGGGTCTCAGCCACCACTCCAAATACCGGGATGCCTCGTTTAGACAGGCTTTCCACCATTTCCTGGTTGCGGCCCGGTACCAGTACCAGATCAGGCTCCAGGGCGGCCACCTCTTCAATATTCAGTTCCTGGGGGCTGCCTACCGATTTGCCCTGGGCACTCTGTGGTATGGTGGCTTTGAAGAAGTCACTTTTCATGGAAGGAACATCAATAGCCTCGATGCGGTCCGCTGCTCCCAGGGCCACCACCATGTGCAAAGCGATGCCATAACTGGATACAATACTCTTGACCTCTCCGTCAATTTTTACTTCCCGGCCCAATCCGTCTTTGACTACTACTGCGGATGCCGGCGCCGGTCCGGTCTGCCCGCTCTCCGCGGCGGGCTTGCCGCACCCGGCAACCGCCAGTAACGCTACCATTAATAAGACCACTATGGAATTACGTAAAGCTTTCATCATACTCTCCCCTTCTCTTTCTCTCACTGGTTGCGGTAGATCTACGCCTTTCCCGCAACCGGATCCAATCCGAGGTCCCCCCTCGAGGTTTGGCCAGGGCTTACCGCCTGAACAGAGGGGCGGAACAGCTGGCCTGCTGCCGGTAGAACAGCTTCGTGCCTAGTAATAGCGAGGCAGTACAAAGTCGCTACCGGTGCCGCTTCTCTCCACCACCACCTCCATTCCATATAGCTCAGCCAGTGACAGGGGCTTGAAAACCTCCCCCACCGGGCCTTGTTTCAGAACCGTGCCATTTTTCAACATGACCACAGCTTCACAATAGCGAGCGGCCAGATTAGGATCGTGGATGCTGATCAGGCTGGCCCAGCCTCTTTCCCGGGTCAGCTCCCGCACCTTGTTCAGAATCAAGAACTGGTTCTTGAAATCCAGGTGGGAAGTGGGCTCGTCCAGCAGCAGAATGCGCGGTTCCTGGCACAATGCCCGGGCCAGGAGGACCAGTTGTCGTTCCCCGCCGCTCAGTTCATTAAACTTGCGCCGGGCCAGGTGGCCAATTTCCAGCTCATCCAGGGCGGCTTGCGCCATATCGTAATCCTGACGCCCCGGCAGGCCGGTCATGCCCAGCCCGCTGCTGCGGCCCATCACCACCAGATCCAGGACCTTAAAGCCGAAAATTAGATGCGTCTGCTGAGGGACCATGGCCACCAGGCGGGCCATATCCCGCCGGCTGAGAGTGTGGGCCTGCTGCCCGTTTAAGAGAATAGTGCCACTGTCCTGACTCAGGATTTGATTGATACACTTCAACAAGGTGGTCTTGCCGGAACCATTGGGGCCCAGCAGTGCACAGAAAGAGCCGGCTGCCACCGAAAAACTGATTTCCGAGAGCACCCGCCGTCTCCCATAAGCAAAACCGAGATCCTCGACCCTTAAAATACTGTCAATCATATCGCCTGTTAACACGCCTTTCCCCGACAAAAAAATGCCCGGAACGCCACAAAACGGCTTCCAGGCATTTACTGACCCGTACCTTGCGCGTTCTCCTTTCCAAACACGGGAGGCCCACCCGTTTCCAGGTGCACCCGACGGCTGCCTGCCCTGGCCGGAAGGGCTACAGGCATAGCAGCTCGGAGAAGTCGAAATAACCATATTATTTTCTTTAATTGTAGCTTTTCCGGGGCATATTAACAACCAGGCAGGGTAAGGGATTGGGCATTTGGCAAGCGGCAACAGTTCCACCATTTCGTGGATTTGCGGCATTTTTTGATAGGTATATAATAATGGGTAGGTAAAAAGAGTAGAGATTTGCTGGCAAATTTCTCTTTTGGATAAGTACTCAGGACGCGCTCCCCGAAAGAGGTGATTGAGTAATGAAACGAGACGACGACAAAGACTATGAAAAGCATTTCCAAAGCCAGCCTCTGTACAGTAACAAAGTTTACATGAGCGAAGCTGATGTAATAATGTACCGGCAGCAGGCATTCGACTGGATGGTGAAGTGGCAGGAAGCACTGGATAACATCAATTAGTAAAGGCATAAAAGGCTCCCACTCCTGGCGCACAGGAAGGGGAGCCTTTTACTACCCAGACAGAGTCCCCGGTCGACAGTACCCGTTTACCCACCGGAATAACCCCTTATTTCTAATGCCTGGGATAGGTGACTTTGGCCTCCCGCAAGGTATCATTCCAGTCTACCTGACAGCCCAGGTTCTCACTGATGAAACGCAGGGGCAGCATGGTGCGCCCCGGAGGCAGGATGAGGGGAGCTACCTGAGGGTTGTCCGGATCAATCATTTTCTGCACCCCGTTGACCAGAGCCGTATTCTTGCCAATCCACATCTCAATCTTGTTGCCATTGTGGATTATGGTTACCTTGCTGGCGGCTTGCTCCCATCCCACCTCAGCACCCAGTGGCGTTGCCACAAAACGAATGGGCAGCAGGGTGCGATCCTCCAAAATAACGGGAGCTACCTCCATGGGAGAGGGAACATCATTGATATAGTACTGATTCTTGTCAATATAAAACCGCAGAACCACCGTGGGGCCGTTGTTGTCCGGGGGCTGTTGGTTGTTATCCGGCTTTTGGGGCTCTACAGCCGCCGGAGTAGTGGCACTGGCCAGAGGAGAATAAGCCGAGTCCCCGGCACTGTTAAAAGCCTTGACTCGGTAAAAGTAAGTGGTTACGGCACTCAGTCCAGTGTCATTGTAAGTGGTGCTCCCCGCCGGCAGGCCGGTCACCTGGGCATAGCCGTCCGCCTGGGCCAGGGAGCGCTCCAGGATAAAGCCGCTCTCATTGTTGGAGTTGTCTTTCCAGGTGAGCTTTATTTGGGAACTGGACAGGGCGGCGGCCGCCAGATCAGCTGGTGCATTCGGTTTAACCACCGGAGCAATCCCGGTGGTGGTAGCACTCAGGACATTGCTGTCCGCAGAACCCAGAGCATTGTAAGCGGATACATAGTAATGGTAGGTGGTACCTGGTGTCAGCCCGGTATCACCATATCCAGTCCATCCTCCGCTGCCGCCGTCGTATACCTTGCTAAAGTTAGCCTCCCCATCCCTTTTCCTATAGATGTAGAACCCGGTTTCATTGGTGCAGTTGTTCTGCCAGGTAATATCTATACGGGTATCATCTGATCCAGGTACAGCCGACAAAAGCGTCGGGGCCAGCGGCTTGGTCGCTGGTGCATTGGGCGGGGTGGTGGCGCTGACTTCATTGCAGAGTGCTGAGGCTCCGA
>CAZLYH010000030.1:0-16133 GCA_964563775.1 uncultured Syntrophomonadaceae bacterium
AATGACCATGGATTTCCGGGGCGATCCGGCTTCGGCACTTCTGGAAGTACTGGATCCGGAACAGAATTTCAGCTTTAGTGATCATTATCTGGAGGTACCTTTTGACCTGTCCAAGGTTATGTTTATTACTACTGCCAATTCAATATATAATATTCCCCGGCCTTTGCTGGACCGTATGGAAGTTATTGAAATCAGCGGGTATACCGAAGAGGACAAGGTCCATATCGGCATGGATTACCTGATTCCCAAGCAGGTCAAGGAGCATGGTCTGAAAGAGGCCAACATCGAATTCTCCGAGGGAGCTATCCGCAAGATTATCCGCGAATACACCCGCGAAGCCGGAGTCCGCAACCTGGAAAGGCAAATTGCCTCTATTTGCCGGAAAGTTGCGCGACAGGTGGTGGAAGATCCCCACACCAGTATCAGGGTTAACGCCAATAGTATCCCGCGTTTTCTGGGGGCGGAGAGATATCGCTTTGGCATGGCCGAAAAAGAGAACCAGGTGGGAGTGGCTACCGGTTTGGCCTGGACGGAAAGTGGCGGTGATATCCTTTCCATCGAGGTGGCCTTGCTTCCCGGCAAAGGAAATCTGATGCTGACCGGTAAACTGGGGGACGTTATGAAAGAGTCGGCTCAGGCGGCCCTTACCTATGTACGCTCCCGGGCCAGCGATCTGCAAATACCCGAGGATGTACAACGCAACTATGATGTTCACCTGCATGTTCCCGAAGGCGCCATTCCCAAGGATGGACCTTCGGCCGGGATTACTATTGCTACGGCTCTGGCCTCGGCCATGTCGTCCAGAAAGGTGCGCAACGATGTAGCTATGACCGGGGAAATAACTCTGCGTGGTCGGGTATTGCCCATCGGCGGATTGAAGGAGAAGGTGCTGGCCGCCAATCGGGCTGGTATTAGCACCGTAATTTTACCGGTGGACAACCATAAAGACCTGGTGGAAATACCCGCCAATATACGTCGAAAAATAAATTTTGTCCAGGTTGACCATATGGACGAAGTTCTGGCGGAAACCCTTTTGCCGCAGGACACTCATGGGGATGGGTTGCAAGCATAAAGTGGTGGAGGATCATCAGGTAAGATGCTGAAAATAAAGACGGCTGAATTTAAGGGGTGTTACCTTGATTTGGGGCAGCTTCCCGAGGAAAACATGCCCGAGATTGCTATGGTGGGCCGTTCCAATGTGGGTAAATCCTCATTAATTAACCGCATAGTCAATCGTAAAAACCTGGCCAAATCAAGTTCAACGCCGGGGAAAACCCGCACTATAAACTTTTACCTTTGCAATCAGGGATGGCATTTAGTAGATTTACCCGGGTATGGTTTTGCCCGGGTATCAAAAGCCGAGCAGCGCAAATGGGGGAAGATCCTGGAAAAATACCTCAGCTCCCGCTCACAGTTGCAGGGGGTTATTCAACTACTGGATATTCGCCATCCCCCGAGTGATAATGATCAGCTGATGATAGATTGGTTAATGCACCACGAAATTCCTATCCTTTTGGTGGCAACCAAAGCTGATAAAATCTCCCGGGGGGCCAGATCCAGGCAGATTGCCACCCTGCGTCGCACTCTCAATCTTCCCGCGGACCAGCAAATTATTGTTTTTTCGGCTGAAAATGGAGAAGGAGTGGTGGAGGTCCTGGCGGCGATTGAGGAATTAATTGGGACGATTCCACCACAGTCCGGACAAAAGCAGGGCACGTCCCGTTAACTGTTTTCCCTCACGCGCATGGTCATATATTCTATCAGTTCCTGGCTTTCTTGATGCTGCAGGGAGGAAGCAAATGTATCCAGAAGCTGCAGCACTCTCTCTTTACCTTCCGATCGCACCAGGCACTCGCGCGGACTTTGGTTCTCAAGCTCCGGATGCGGGGTGTCCAGCCATTTTTCCGTCTGCTGGTCTTTAAGCGCCCTGAACCAGAGCGGCAGATGGGCCGGGTCATGCGGTCCGGGAAGCATCAGATTGGCAATAACGACAGGTTCAGCTTGCACAGGGTGCTCTGCAAGCCATTTATCCAGTTTCGAGATGTCTTCCAAAACATCAGCACTACATAGTAATGTATCCTCAGACAGCGCCACCCGGACGTAGCCAAAATGCTCGTAGGTGGGTTTAAACCAGGAGAATCCGTCCGTAGTGTGCTCCAGATTATAATCCCGGTCTGCCAGCAGTGAGTTGTGAAGCCGTTCTGCTTCTCCGGGAATGAGCGGGCAGTAACGGATGTCATTTAAGTTGACCAATGTTTTCTTTAGGGCATGATCGAAGACCCCAAACAGAATTTCCCCATCAAACTTCAGGAGATTGGTTACTTCTTCCCCTTGCAAACGGGCTGCGTAGCGAACATGCTCGACTATAAAATCAAGATAACCGGGCTCATCTTCCAGGAGCAAGACCATCCCGGAAAAAAGGTTGGCATCTTGGCATTGGATCAGTCTTCCCAACAAAAGTATACTTTCTTCATTACCTTCCAACTCCCATGGTTCCTTTAACAGGACCGGGAAAGAGCGGTCTGTGAAAACATCCCGCATATGTAGTTGGGTACCGTCGTACTTGGTAACCTGGTATACCGACAGGTAGGAGAGATTCAAGGCCAGCAAGCATTCCCGCAAGGGCTCTTCCATGAAAGCGGCATGCTCTTTGAGATAGTGAAATCCGAGAGTGTCCCCGTTTTCACCGGTTTGATCAAACCATAGCCAGTCGGAAAACAGGGAATCATGTTCAGGGGACAATGATTTGCCTACGGTAAAATAGAGAAAGCGATTCATAAGGTCACGCCGGGCCGTGCGTATTTCCTTTTCGTATATGCTGTCCAATTTTATTTTGATAGCGGTAATAAGGTTACTGTAGCGCATAAAAGGGTCGCTGGTAGGATTCATGTATTCTTCAACCAGTCCACAACACTTTTTGTATTTCTTACCGCTGCCACAGGGGCAGGGGTCGTTCCTGCCTATTCTTGCGTTGCTCACCTTTATTCCCCCTCAATGGTCTGGTTAGGTCGAAACCTTCTATTTGTTTTGACATGCCGAACGCTGATATGCTACTTTAGCTTAGCACAAGCGTTTCGGCTGAACAACAGCCTGCTGCCGGGGTGACGGATGGGAAACCAGTTGGTATTACCCATACGCAGTTTTGATGGACGGAATACTTGTGAGGCATCCAAACCAGGACATAACAACTTTTTGTATTAGAATCTTGTTTAAAATGTGAAAATAAGTACAATTGTTTTAGAGGATTCTATGGGCTCTATATGACATGAACGACCGACTGAGGGTATCCCTGCCGGGCGATGGGTTCCGGCAGGGAGTTTTTTTGGGGCTAAGGTGCATTTATCGCCTGGGCTTGCAACTACAGGATTTTTTTAAGTACAATTGAAAGAAGCGGCATCATCGTAGTTGTGACCGGATTTTCTGGATCTTGGATAGAGGTAAACTGAGGAGGTAACCGGGATGGGAAAAACAGTCGACCTGCCCAGCGTTTATGATCCGGGCCAGGTAGAGGGTAAGTGGTATGAATACTGGAGAGCGAAGAATTACTTTGCTCCCGATCAGGATAGAGATGCAGAGCCTTTTTCCATTGTCATGCCACCGCCCAATGTAACCGGGTCTCTGCACCTGGGACACGCCCTGGATGTTACTATTCAGGATGCCCTGGTGCGCTGGCGTCGTATGCAGGGATTCAAAACCCTGTGGCTGCCTGGGACCGACCATGCCGGTATTGCCACCCAGGCCAGGGTGGAGGAAGCTCTGGCGGCAGAAGGGCTTAGCAAATATGATCTGGGCCGGGAAGGTTTCCTGGACAGGATCTGGGAATGGAAGCGCTTATACGGAAACCGAATTACCAGCCAGTTAAGCCTGATGGGATCTTCCTGTGACTGGAACCGGGAACGTTTTACCATGGACGAAGGTTGTTCCCGGGCGGTACGAGAAGTATTTGTCAACCTTTACGAGAAGGGTCTGATCTATCAGGGGGATTATATTATTAACTGGTGTCCGCGCTGTCATACGGCCATATCGGATATTGAGGTGGAGCACGAGGAGAGTGATGGGAAGCTCTGGTATTTGCGTTACCCGGTAAAGGATTCCGATCAGTTTGTGATCGTGGCCACCACCCGCCCGGAGACCATGCTGGGGGACACTGGGGTGGCTGTCCATCCTCAGGATGAACGCTACCGCCACCTGGTAGGAAAAGAGGCGGTTTTGCCCCTGGTAGACCGGGTTATTCCTATATTCGCGGATGAGTACGTAGATCGGGAGTTTGGCACCGGAGCAGTAAAGGTTACCCCCGCTCACGATCCCAATGACTTTGATATGGGTTGGCGACACGGTCTGGAACAGATAGTGGTTATTGATAATCATGGGATTATGAACGATAATGCCGGAAGTTATTTGGGGCTTACCCGTGAGGAGTGCCGCAGACGGATTGTAGAGGATTTGGAAAAGCAGGGTTATCTCATCAAAGTGGAGGAACATCGTCATGCGGTGGGGCACTGCCAGCGCTGCCAGACGATCATTGAACCTCTGGTTTCCAAACAGTGGTTTGTCAAAATGAAACCGCTGGCTGAGCCGGCCATAAAGGCAGTTATGGATGGTGACATCCGCTTTGTTCCCGAGCGCTTCACGCGTATTTATATCAACTGGATGGAAAACATCCGCGACTGGTGTATTTCCCGCCAGCTGTGGTGGGGACACCGCATTCCGGTTTGGTATTGCCAGGAATGCGGCGAGGTTATTTGCAGCAAGACTGAACCTGAGTCGTGTCCCAGTTGTCAATCCAGCCAACTGAACCAGGATGAGGACGTCCTGGATACCTGGTTCTCCAGCGCTCTATGGCCTTTTTCCACCCTGGGATGGCCGGACGAGACTCGGGACTTAAAGGAGTTCTATCCGACCACGGTTCTGGTAACCGGCCGTGATATCATTTTCTTTTGGGTGGCGAGGATGATTTTTTCCGGGTTGGAGCATACCGGAAACATTCCTTTCCACCACGTAAACATCCATGGGCTGATTCTGGATAGCCAGGGACGCAAAATGAGCAAATCTTTGGGGAACGGGATAGACCCCATTGAAGTTATCGAAAAATTTGGGGCAGATACGCTGCGCTTCTCACTTATTACTGGTGTTACTCCCGGTAATGATGTTCGTTTTCACTGGGACAAAGTGGAGAATACGCGCAACTTTGCCAATAAGATTTGGAATGCGGCCCGGTTTGTCCTCATGAACCTGGATGGCTTTACGCCGGTGGAAATAAAGGATGCGGAATACCAACTGGCCGACCGCTGGATCCTGTCTCGATTGAACCGGACCATAAATGAGGTGACCGTTGCTTTAGAGCGTTATGACCTGGGGGAAGCAGCCCGGTTGCTTTATGATTTTATCTGGGATGAATTCTGCGATTGGTACATCGAACTGGCCAAACCGCGCCTAAACTCCAGTAAAAAACGTGACCGGATGGTGGTCCAGAATCTACTGCACCAAGTGTTAATGGACATGCTGCGCTTGTTGCATCCTTTTATGCCTTTCATTACCGAGGAAATCTACCAGCATCTTCCCGGACATGGAGAGACTATTATGATCGATGCCTGGCCGGTGGAAAACCAGGCTTTCGTCTCCCGGGAAGACGAGGAAAAAATGGAACAGCTTATGCAGGTTATACGGGGCATTCGCAATATTCGCGCCGAGTTTCAAATTCCCCCCGGAACCAGGATACCGGTGGTCATCGCTACCAGGGACGAAGGGTTTGCCCATCTATTGGGTGGCAATCAGGCTTACGTCCAGGAAATGGGAAAGGTAAAACGGCTGACTGTGGAAACTTCTCTGGACCAAAAACCGGCCCAGGCGGTGTCTGCCGTGACTGCCTTGGCAGAAATCTATGTTCTCCTGGAGGGAGTACTTGATGTAGACAAGGAAGTGGCCCGGCTGGAGAAGGATCTGAAGAATGCCCAGGCGGAGCTGGACAAAGCCCTGGGCAAGCTGGGTAATCAACAGTTTCTGGCCCGTGCACCCCGGGAGGTTATCAGCAAGGAGGAGGCCAAGGCCGAGGAAGCCCGGCAGAAAAAGGAGGGGATTCAGCAACGGTTGCAGATACTGAAGAGCTAATCGCCAGTCAACTGCAATTGATGGGTGCGCCCGGTTTACAGCCGGGATTGGAGCGTATCCAGGCGCTGTTGAATGAAATGGGAAATCCCCAGCAGGGGTTACCGTACGTTCATGTGGCCGGAACCAATGGCAAGGGTTCCACGTCCCTCATCCTGGCACGGATTCTACAGGAAAGCGGATATAGGGTAGGGCGTTTTTCTTCGCCACATCTGCATTCCTACCAGGAACGCTTTGAAGTGAACGGAACTCCGATTGAATTTTCGGTGCTTGGGACGCATTTGCGGGAAATTGGGAAAGCTATAGCAGGGATGTGCGGCAGGGGTTATGAACGTCCCACTGAATTCGAAATACTGACTGCCCTTGCTTTTTTGTGGTTTAAAGAGGCGATGGTGGATGTGGCCGTACTGGAAGTAGGCATGGGCGGCCGCTATGATGCTACCAATATAGGGTCACCTCTGGTGTCCATAATCACCAGTATTGGATTGGACCATACCGAGTACCTGGGTCATAGCCTGGAGGAAGTGGCGGGGAACAAGGCGGGCATAATTAAGCCGGCAATACCGGTAGTGGTTGGAGAACTCCCTCCCCCGGCGCAACGGGTGGTAGAGCAGGTGGCCACTGACCAGTGCAGTCCTTGGTTTTTTTCATCCTCGGCCCGGGTTCTGCGGACCGGCAGCAATGGCTTAACCTCTTTACTTTCCATCGACTTTGCCGGGCAGCAGCTAAAAGGGGTTCCCTTTTCCCTGACTGGCGACTTCCAATTGGAAAATCTTCGTACCGCACTGACTGCGCTAAAGGTTCTTATGGCGAGGGGATGGCAAGTTCCCGGGGAGGCTTTATACAAGGGGTTGGGGACACTCTATCACCCGGGCCGAATGGAGGTTGTGGAAGGACCGCCACTGGTGGTTCTGGACGTTGCCCATAACCCCCAGGGAGCTGAAGCTCTGTCACATGCCTTGCAGAATCTTTTTCCGGACCGCCAACGGGTCCTGCTGGTAGGTGTTTTGGACGATAAGGATGTCAAAGCCATTCTGGCTCCCTTGGAGGCGCGAAGCAGGTTATGTATTGTTACCCGGCCCCACAGTTCCAGGGCCAGGAATTGGCAGCGGGTAAAGGAGGCCTGGGACGAGCTGCATTTATCCAATCCCGCCCTGCTGGAAGAAGATATCACCCGGGCGGCAGAACTGGCCAGGTCCAAGCTCAGGTTTGATGAATACCTTTTGGTTACCGGTTCGTTTTACGTACTTGACACAGCCAGGCGTTACTTAATGACTACTTAAGGGATTGTTAACATATTGTTAACACAGTCACAAGGATCTTAGATGTTATAATGAAAAAGGGTGTGGGTCCTTGTCGTTGAGGAGGTATTGAAGTGGTTTTACGTCTAAAGCCACGCGATGAGAGGTTCTTCAGATATTTTGAAGAAATATCTGAAGCGATTTGCGAAGCAGCAGCTATTCTGAAAAGTTTTCTTGAGACCCAGAGTGACCCGGCTTCCAACCTGGAGAGGATTAACCAGGTGGAGGAGAAGGGTGACAACATCCTATCCCGGGTGATGACGGAGATTAATTCGTCGTTTGTAACCCCTTTTGACCGGGAGGATATTCTCCTGTTAGCCAGGGAACTTAATAATGTTCTTGATCACATCCAGGGGACCATGGAGAAAATCGTTATTTACAAGGCCGGGCAACCCCGCGAAGTTTATGTACTTAAACTGGTCCATGTTCTGGAAGAGGCGTCCGGGGAAATAAAAACGGCGGTTCTCAAGCTTCCCCGTGTACGGGAAAAAAGTGCAGAGATTATCGATGCTTGCGAGAAGATTCGCTCCTATGAGCATGAGGGGGACTACCTGTATCGAGCCGGGATAGCCCTCCTTTTTGAAAATACCAAAAACGTTATCGATATCATCAAATGGAAAGAAATTTATGAGCACCTGGAAACAACGTTGGATTATTGCGAAAACGTGAGCAACATTCTCAAGGGAGTCGCTGTAAAATATGTTTAGTATCGGCATAATCGTCGTAGTTGTGT
This sequence comes from uncultured Syntrophomonadaceae bacterium, assembly GCA_964563775.1. Classification (GTDB taxonomy): domain Bacteria; phylum Bacillota; class Syntrophomonadia; order Syntrophomonadales; family Syntrophomonadaceae; genus CAZLYH01. Next base: position 8,140 of record CAZLYH010000030.1, read on the forward strand.
TTTTGGCCCTTTGCTTTGACTACGTTAATGGTTTCCACGACACCGCCAATGCGATTGCCACATCAGTATCCACCAAAGCTCTTTCCCCCCGCGCTGCTATTATGGTGGCGGCCTCCCTGAATTTCCTCGGTGCCCTGAGCGGGACTGCTGTTGCTGCTACCATCGGCAAGAGTATTGTAGCTCCGGAAATGGTTACCGGCCTGGTTTTAATTACGGCGCTTATTGGGGCCATTTTTTGGAACCTTTTTACCTGGTATTTTGGGATTCCCAGCAGTTCCTCCCATGCCCTGATTGGTGGACTGGTGGGCGCGGTAATCGCCGGTTTCGGGTTTTCTTATGTACAATGGCACGGTTTTTTTTCCATCTTTTCCGGCTTAATTATTGCCCCTATAGTGGGCTTGCTGGCTGGAAGTCTGGTAATGACCCTTCTCTTCTGGGTATTTAAGACAGCTTCACCCGCTCTTACCAATAACAAGTTCCGTAAATTGCAGATTCTGTCGGCCTGTATGGCATCCTTTGCACATGGCTCCAACGATGCCCAAAAATCAATGGGCATTATTACTATGGCTCTGGTCAGTGGGGGGTTGCTGGGCACCTTCCAGGTTCCCCTGTGGGTTAAAATGGCCTGTGCCGGTGCTATGGCTCTCGGGACAGCAGTGGGTGGCTGGAAGATTATTCGCACCATGGGGGGGAAGATTTTCCGTATTGAACCAATCAATGGCTTTGCCGCAGATTTTACTTCTTCATTGGTCATCTATGCGGCCAGTCTTATGGGGGCTCCGGTTAGCACAACTCATGTCGTATCCTCTTCCATTATGGGAGTAGGAGCGGCCAAACGTTTGCGCGGGGTTCGCTGGAATATCGCCAGACAGATTATTATCGCCTGGTTTGTTACCATTCCCTCTTCCGCTCTGGTCACCATGCTGGTTTACAAATTATTAACACTGTTCGTATAATAAATAAAGGATATTCCTGGGCGGGAAAGCAATTAATTTGCTAATTGTAGAACAAAGTGGTACAAGGTGGTAATATATTTAAGTAAACCACTAAAGGAGTTGAGACCTTGAAGGTCTATAAAATACCAGAAGCGACGGTCATGAGACTTTCCGTATATTCACGTTATCTTTATCAGCTTATGGAGGAGGGCGTAGAGACCGTTTCTTCGGGAGAAATCGCTACTGGAGTAGGAGTTAGTTCGGCACAGGTGCGCAAGGACCTGGCTTATTTTGGCGAATTCGGTACTCGGGGCGTCGGCTACAAGGTGGATGAATTATATGGTCAGATTATGCAAATCCTGGGACTGGATCGCAGATGGAATGTTATCATTATAGGTGCGGGCAAGCTGGGGTCGGCTCTGGCTCTTTACCAGGGATTTGCCCACCGGGGTTTTAATATCTGTGCAGTTCTGGATATTGATGAAAGCCGTATTGGCAAAAAACTGGGCAGTATAGAAGTTGAGCCGCTGGATGTTTTGGCTGAGCGTATTGAAGAACATAAAATTAACATCGGAGTGGTAACGGTCCCGGCAACGGTTGCTCAGGAGGTTACTGACAGACTAATCTCAGCCGGGGTTAAGGCCATCTTGAATTTTTCGCCCCGGGTTCTGCGGGTTCCTGCCGATGTGGTATTGCGCAATGTGGACCTGTCGGTGAACCTGGAAGTCCTGAGCTTTAATCTGGGGTTTGGTTCTGGTCGCTAGCCAGGCTTTTATGAGGTAATATTATTAAGGGAGAGGGCTTTTCTTAAGACTCTCTCCTTTTTTCGTGCGGCTTGTTTTTGTTTTTGACTAATGCTAAACTTGAAAAAATACTTATGGCTGGAGGTTGTCCAGTGGCCAATCGCTCTCATTCCTACCCGGGCTGGCAAATTTTTTTGCTTTTGCTTGTTCTGGGCGGGATTATCGGTGGCTGGGTGGGTCAGGCTCTGGTGAAAATATGGCCCGCCCTGGCGGTTCTGGGGCAGGTCAAGAGTGTGGGCATACCCCAATTTTCACTGGATTTGCAGGTTTTTTCTTTGACTTTCGGCTTCATGCTAAATATAAGTCTTTTCACCATCTTGGGCTTTGTCCTCTCTTACTTTATCTACAAAAGGCTATAACGCGGAGATAGATACTATTGAAGAAAATTATTCTTGCATCTGCTTCACCTAGACGTCAACAGCTTCTTGCCAATCTGGGCGTCCCGTTTACCAGTTTTCCCGCCAATATTGACGAAGGGGTTTTTCTCTTAGAGAAGCCCCGGGATGCAGTACGCCGTATAGCCGAGGCCAAAGCCAGGGCGGTGGCCGTTTCCTTTGAGGAAGGACTGATTATCGCGGCCGACACTGCGGTGGTACTGGCCGGTGAATTTTTGGGCAAGCCATCCCATTCCAGGGAAGCGATGGTAATGTTACAACGGTTAAGTGGACGACCTCATCAGGTTATTACCGCGGTATGCCTTTATGACGTAAAAACTGGACAAATACTTGTTGATGAGGAAGAGACCCGGGTTTACTTTCGAAATCTAACCCGGGAAGAAATAGAATCTTACGTAAACACCGGTGAACCCATGGACAAGGCAGGTGCCTATGGAATACAGGACCGGGGGGCTTTATTGGTAGAAAAGATTGAAGGTTGTTACTTTAATGTGGTGGGTTTACCCCTGGGCAGATTATACCTGATGCTAAAGAGTTTCGATGTCAATTTACTGGAGGTCAGGGATTGAGCGAGTATAGTATCACTATCAAGGACATGCCGGAACCCATGCGCCCCAGAGAAAAACTGGTGGCACGCGGGGAAACGGCTCTTTCTGATCGCGAGCTTTTGGCAATTGTCCTGGGCAGTGGCACGGTGAACCTGAGTGCCCTGGATGTGGCCAACCTCCTGCTGGTGCAGTATGGCGGAGTTCGTGCTCTGAAAGAGGTAAGCCTGGAGGAACTGACTCAAATCAAGGGAATAGGCCAGGCCAAAGCAGTTAGTATTAAAGCGGCTGTGGAACTGGGCGTAAGAATAGCCCGGGATGTCCAGGACAAGATATTGATAAAATCACCAGAGGATGTTAAAAACCTGGTTATGGAGGAAATGCGCTTTTTCGACCGGGAACATTTTCGGGCCATTTATCTGGACCGCAAGGGAGGGGTTTTGGCTGTGGAAGACATCTCGGTGGGCGGGCTGCATAGTTCTATCGTTCACCCGCGGGAAGTATTTAAGAGTGCCGTGAAAAGAAGTGCGGCCTCATTAATCCTGGTACATAACCACCCTAGTGGTGATCCTACCCCTAGTAGTGAAGACATAGAGGTTACCCGGCGTCTCATTGAGGCAGGGACGATAATGGGAATTGAAGTCCTCGACCATGTCGTCATCGGGGAAAAACGCTACTGCAGTTTAAAATCGGCAGGGTTGATTTGAAGCTTGGTAAGGAGGAAGAAAAGTGGTTTTTGGAAAAGACATGGGAATAGATCTGGGCACAGCGAATACCCTGGTTCACCTCAAGGGCAAAGGAGTGGTATTAACCGAACCTTCCGTACTGGCCATACAGAGTGACAGTGGCAAAGTGATGGCGGTCGGTGAAGAGGCCAAGCAGATGATCGGCCGCACTCCAGGGAACATAATTGCCATCAGGCCCATGAAGGACGGTGTCATAGCCGACTTTGATGTTACCCAGGCCATGTTGAAATACTTTATTACTAAAGCGTTGGGACAGCGTACCCCTTTTATGAGACCTAACATTATTATAAGCATCCCCACTGGCTGCACCACCGTTGAAGAGAGGGCGGTTCGAGAGGCAGCCCTCCAAGGAGGAGCCAAGGAGGCTTACCTGATCGAGGAGCCGATGGCGGCTGCCATCGGTGCGGGATTACCGGTGGAAGAGCCGACCGGAAATCTTATTGTGGACATCGGTGGGGGCACCACCGAAGTAGCAGTCATTTCCCTGGGGGGGATTGTAACGGCACGTTCCGTAAGGGTTGCCGGGGATAATATGGATCAGGCCATTATACAGCACCTAAAAAAGACCTATAACCTGCTGATTGGAGAAAGGACCGCCGAGGATATTAAGATCTCCATCGGTTCAGCCCTCTGGGAAGGACCCGAGTCCTTTTACGAGGTAAGAGGGCGCGACCTGATCTCGGGCCTCCCCCAAACCATTAAAATTTCTTCACTGGAGATTCAGGAAGCACTAAAAGAGACTGTAGACCATATAATTGAGGGCATCAAAGTGTGTCTGGAAAAAACTCCGCCGGAACTGGCATCAGATATCATTGACCGGGGGATTCTCATGGCCGGCGGAGGAGCATTGCTCCGTGGTCTGGACAAATTAATCAGCCAGGAGACCAATATCCCGGTCTACGTATGTGATGAACCGCTGCTGGCTGTTGCTAAAGGGACGGGGAAAGTTCTGGATAATATCGACGTATTAAAAAGAGTACTTATATCACCAAAAAAATCATTTTAGCCGGGTGAGGAGCTTTGTTAAGGCTTTTTAAAAACTGGTATTTCTGGCTGCTGGTGTTGTTGCTGGTGGGGGCCCTGTTTCTGATGAGTCACACCGCTACTCACCGGGAAAATTTATCCTCTATTGAGAAAATCATTCGGGAAACGTATACCCCCATGCAACGGGGAGTCAGCACTTTTAAGACTCGTACGGGTTCCTGGAGCGGTGTTTTCAGCGATAAAGGGGATTTGCAGCGGGAAATAAATGAACTGCAGAAAGAAAACCAGCGTCTGGCTCTGGAAAACCAGTTTCTGCGCGAATACCGGCAAGAAGTTGATCGGCTTCGTGTCCTGATTGGGTTTGAGGAGAGCAACCAGGACCGCCTGGAACTTCTTCCTGCCCGGGTGATTGCTCGCAGTCCAGGTAACTGGTACCGTTACCTGGTAATTGACCGGGGACTTAAGGATGGGTTGCGTAAAGGAATGCCCGTTATACACCCCAGCGGTCTGGTGGGAAGGGTCGAGAACGTTAGCAATTCTTCTGCGCAGGTTAGTCTGCTTACCGACCGGGAGACGGCGGTAGGTGTGATCGTGGAGGAGACCCGCGATACCAGCGGAATCGTTGAAGGCCTGGGTAATAGCCGGGAATTACGTATGATAAACATTCCTTACTATTCCCAGGTTAAAAAGGGGAACCGCATAGTGACTTCCGGTCTTTCGATTTCCTATCCGCAGGGGATTTATATCGGCAAGGTCACTTCGGTTATCAGGGAACCCAATGGACTTTTGTTGACGGCAACCGTACAGCCGGCGGTTAACTTCGACCGACTGGAAGAGGTTCTGGTAGTAACCGCTTTTAACCGTGAGGAATTTGCGTCAGTCAGCGAAGCGACAGAAGAGGATTAGATGGTGCGTTACCTCATTTTGGCCTTGCTGCCATTTCTGGCTCTCTTTTTACAATCCACTTTTTTTGCAACCTACACCTTGGGTGGTGCCGTCCCTGATCTGGTATTGATCTTTGTCACCTTTTACGCGTTGATGAATAGTGCCGGAAAGGGTGCCGTATACGGTTTTTTCTGCGGCCTGCTGGAAGATTTATTTACGGGCAGATTTGTGGGCATGAATGCTATTAGTAAAGCCCTGGTGGCGTATCTGGTGGGGCGCTACCAGGTTAATGTGTTCAAGGAGAATATTATTGTCGGGGTGGGGACCGTAGCTGTTGCCACCCTGCTTAATTCTATCATCCTGTTTGCAGTCAGCCTGGGGATGTCCGAAATTTTCCATGTTGACTCCGGCGTGTTGACTACCGTTATCTACCAGATTATCTACAATAGCGTACTTTCGGTGCCGCTCTATCTGTGGTACTATAATTCCGTTAAAAGCGGCTGGTTACGATATAACGGGGAGAGATAAATGAAAGCTTCAGTTCTTAAGTCCAAGCTGAAAGTCTATTCCTACGTGGTTGTGGCGCTCCTGGCGATTCTAGGGATCCGTCTGGCAGTGGTACAACTTTTTTATAATGAGGTATATCAAACCCAGGCCAAGGATAATCGTATTCGGCTGGTTTCTATCAAGGCTCCCCGCGGTGAAATCTATACTGCGGATGGCTCTGTACTGGCGGCTAACGAACTGGTCTATACGCTTAGTCTCAGCTATCTGGGGGTCAATAATCAGGAACGCATCCTGGAACGGCTGGTGGAGATCCTTTATCCATATTACCCCGAATTGACCGTTACCGAACTGCAAAAAAAGATTGAGGTGCAAAAGTATCGGCTTTTTGAGCCAGTAGTGATTGCGCGTGACATTCCCTGGAACCTGGTAGTGGAACTGGAAGAGAATCGCCGCGAGTTGCCCGGGGTGTCGATTACGGTGGAACCGTTGCGCAATTATCCTAATGGTCCTCTGGCCGGTCACGTACTGGGTTATATTCATTCCATAAGTCCAGAGGAACTGGAAAAGGCTGCCGAGGAGAAGTACAGCATAAACAGCCTGATCGGCAAGTCCGGGGTAGAGAAGCAATACGAAAAGGAACTGCGGGGCAGGGATGGGGCCCGACGGGTGGAAGTTGACGTGAATGCCAGACCAGTACAGGAGGCAGCAACTCTGGAGCCCCGACCGGGTAATAATCTTTATCTGACCCTGGACATGAACCTGCAAAAGGTTATGGAAGACAGTATGGAGCGAACTTTGAAACAGCTCCAATCCCGCTACCCCAAAGCCCGGGTGGGTTCGACTGTGCTTCTTGATGTGAAAACCGGAGAAGTCCTGGCCATGTGCAGCTATCCGACTCTCAATCCTGATGAGTGGAAGGGAAACTTCAAATCTGAATTGTCTTCCTATTATTTTCCCCAGGGGCCTTATAACCCGATGAATCCGGGCGCGTTGACCAATCGTGCCATCCAGGCTACTTATCCGCCCGGTTCAACATTTAAACCGATTACCGGGATGGCGGCGCTGGAGGCCGAGGTTATGAATCCCGACAAAGAAATGGTGAACTGCGGCGGTGCCTACTGGATTGCTCCTAAAATAAGATGTACCGGAGTGCATGGAAATGTAAATTACTATCGGGCCATGGCTGTGTCCTGCAATACCTATTTTCAAGAGATGGGCCGGCGAGCTACGAAAGATGGCATCATTCGGATCGGCAAAGAATTTGGACTGGGAAGCCGCACCGGTATTGATTTACCGGATGAAAGAAGCGGGATTTTGCCCACGCCGGAGTGGAAAAAAGAGATCAATACTATTATTCTGGATGACAGGTATAAGTTGGCCCGCCAGCGCCTGGAAGAAAAATATGACCGGTTGCTGGCCGAAGCAACCGGAGAGGAAAAAGCCAAGATCGAAAAGGAGCGGGCTGCAGAAAAGGCTCGATTGGAAGCACAGCGCGAGATTGATTATGGATTTGATACCAATTGGCAGCCCTATGATACGTTCAATATGTCCATAGGCCAGGGCGGCAACGACTTAACCGTTATTCAACTGGCCAATTACGTTGCTACTATTGCCAATGGCGGATACCGAATGCAGCCTCATGTCCTGAAAAAAATAGTATCTCCGGATGGAAAGGTATTAAAAACCATCAGGCCCAAACAGGTCCACGAAGTAGATGTCTCTGCCGTGACGCTGGCCGAAACCCGCCGGGCCATGCTGGCCGTGACCCAATCCGGGGGAACGGCGTATGGGTTATTTAATCATTTTCCCGCCCAGGTTCAGGTAGCTGCCAAGACTGGTACTGCCCAAACCGGGAGAGCCGGAGACAACCCTTTGAAGGAAGTTCACGGGGTGTTTATAGCTTTTGCGCCTTATGATGACCCGCAAATCGCTTTTGCCGGCATAGTTGAATACGGCGCCAGCGGAGCAGGTTCGGCGGCCTACGTTGCCCGTGATGTTTTCGAGCAGTATTTCGGGATCCGTGATCACGCGGCAGAAATAGAGGCGGCAAAAAATAAGCAGCAGGAATCAGAAAAGCCAGCCGGGAAAACGAAGCAGAGCACGGGTACAGCAGACATCACCCGCTAAAAGCGCCGCTATTTCCCGGCATGGGGATGGTCTCTTGCCAGGGCGGTTCGACTTCATTATCATATTT
>CAZLYH010000030.1:16233-22063 GCA_964563775.1 uncultured Syntrophomonadaceae bacterium
CGACGTAAAGGGGGATAAAAAGCAAAAAGTTCCCCTTTTTTTTCTTTTTTCTCCGCAGGAAAAATATGTCATATATAGAAATAGGATGCAAATGACCTGTGGGAGGGTTGAATTTGTCAACCATTTTAAACAAGTCCGGCGAATTGCATATAGATCTCAGTACCCTGCGCAGCTTTTCCGAGATGAAACATGAACTGGAACAACGCCTGGAATCCAGTAAACAATTTGCTCCCGGTACCCAGGTCAGAGTACACGTCGGTGACCGGCACCTGAGCAGCAAGCAGGTGCGAGAGATCGAGGACATTCTGCTCGATTACGGGCTGCACCTTCGTGACCTGATGGGTAACGGCCCCCCTGATGAGGAGGCCGACCCGGAAAAGGAAGGACCCTTTTACAGTATGCCGCATTACGACAGAACCATTTTAATTTGCCGCCACCTTCGTTCCGGTCAAAAATTGTTCAGTGAGGGGAACATAGTAGTATTAGGTGACGTTAACCCGGGGGCTGATGTGATCGCCGGAGGGAACATTCTGGTAATGGGCTCCCTGCGGGGCATGGCCCATGCCGGGGCCTTCGGGGATGAGTCCGCTGTCATCAGTGCCTATCGTTTGAGTCCCACCCAGTTACGCATTGCCAACCATATCACCCGTCCACCGGATGGAGAGGTTATTGTGGTGGAAAGCCCCGAACTGGCAAGGATTAGGGCCGGAAAAGTGGTTATTGAGAAGCTAAAAATATGAATGGAGGCTGGAGAATGAAAAGTCGGGTAATCGTAATTACATCCGGGAAGGGTGGCGTCGGTAAAACTACTACCACAGCTAATCTGGGGACGGCCCTGGCCATGACTGACAGCAAAGTGGTTATGATTGATACTGATATAGGTTTGAGGAATCTGGACGTGGTTTTGGGTCTGGAGAACCGCATCGTTTTTGACATCGTGGATGTGGTCAACGGGAACTGCAAGCTAAAGCAGGCGCTTATTAAAGACAAGCGTTTTGACGGGCTGCACTTGCTGCCCGCAGCCCAAACCAAGGACAAGACGGCCATTACTCCTCACCAGATGAAAAACCTGACCAATGAACTACGCAAGGATTTTGATTTTATATTGGTTGATTGTCCGGCAGGGATTGAGCAGGGTTTTCGCAATGCCATTGCTGGTGCCGATGATGCTATAGTGGTATGTACACCAGAGGTGTCCTCGGTACGTGATGCGGACCGGATTATTGGTTTGCTGGAAGCCAGCGGGCTAAAAAATGCCCGCCTTATTATTAACCGTTTGCGGGGGAAAATGGTCAAACGCGGGGACATGATGGATATTGATGACATCATTGATATTCTTTCCATTGATCTGCTTGGGGTAGTGCCCGAGGATGAATCAATTGTGGTTTCCACTAACCGGGGAGAACCGGCAGTTCTGGAAACAGCGTCCCGAGCCGGGGGAGCATATCGCCGCATTGCCCGGCGGCTGGTGGGAGAAAAGGTCCCTATGTATTCCTTGGATGATGATAACAACAATCTTATGGATAAATTCCGCAAGATGCTTAAGTTGGCTCGTTAGGAGGGGAGGTTGTGGCTTTGTTGGATATTCTCACCCGTATCTTTGCCAAGGACAATGCCAATAGCAAGGATGTTGCCAGGGAGCGCCTGCGTCTGGTGCTCGTTCATGACCGGGCTTCGGTTTCCCCGGATTTTATCAATGCGTTGAAAGAGGACCTGATCAAGGTCATTCGCGAGTACCTGGAAATTGACGAGGAGGCTTTGCTGGTAAATCTGGAGAATGAAGAGAACTCCATTGCTCTGGTGGCCAACATACCGGTCAAGGGGGTTAAACGGGCCGGATGAAAGCTTTTGGCGTTGTATTAAAGCTAAAGGATTAGTGATAAAGAAGGGGTGAAGCAATAAAGGAACCCGGCATGGTACTTAAATGCCGGGTCATTTTTTCCTGTTTTAAGAGCTTATTTCCAGCTCTCCGCAAGCTTGTTTTTCTTGCTATAATGAACGGGGAGGTTGGAAACTTGGAACTGAAACGGTTACGTTTTATTGACAGACCCTTTGTTTTTTCTCTACTAGCCTTGATTGCGCTGGGCCTGGTGGTACTGACCAGTGCCAGCAGCGGGATTTCCAGCGATCCCTATTTTTATCTGAAAAAGCAGGTATTTTTTGTGATTCTGGGCCTGGCCGCAGCGGTTTTTTTAATCCGCTATGACTATGGAAACCTGCGCCGCTACAGCTGGTTTTTATACGGTCTTTCCGTTTTACTGTTGATTCTGGTGCTGGTGGCGGGGGAGGAAATACGGGGTACGACCGGCTGGATTAGCCTGGGGCCTCTTCCAGCGGTCCAACCAGCCGAATTCACCAAAATATTGCTCATTCTCTGGTTCGCTGATTTTTTGCAGGCCCGCAAGGGGCAGTTGGATGAACTCAAGCCGATTCTGATCTGCATGGCTTTAATGGCGGTTCCTTTTCTTCTCATCATGGCACAGCCTGATATGGGGACGGCTTTGGTTTATATTGCCCTGACTGTAGTAATGATGTATGCGGCGGGCGCCAACCCGCGGCTGCTTACTTTTCTGGTACTGGGAGGGCTGGTACTCGTCGTTGCCTTGCTGCTGCTTCATTTCTACCTGGGCATGCCGCTGCCTATCGAGGACTATCAGTTGCAGCGCCTGGTAGTATTTCTGGACCCCTATAATGACGGGAGCGGAGGCCGGGACGCGGGCTGGCATACTATCCAGTCCCTAATTGCCATCGGTTCGGGTGGACTTACCGGCCAGGGCCTTTATCATGGCACTCAGGTGCAGCTTAACTATCTTCCCGATCACCACACTGATTTTATCTATGCGGTTATTGGAGAAGAGCTTGGTTTTATTGGCGGAATTATCGTTATCATTCTCTATGGCATCTTGATCCTTAGAGCCATCTACATCAGTTACCATTCCAAGGAACTGTATGGAACTCTGTTGGTAATCGGGATTACTGCCATGTGGCTGTTTCATATTTTTGAGAGTATCGGCATGTCCATAGGAATTATGCCCATCACCGGTATTCCCCTGCCTTTTCTTAGCTATGGGGGGAGTTCAATGTTAACCAACCTCGTAGCGGCGGGTCTCGTCCTCAGTGTCAATATCCGCGGTAGAAAAATTGTCTTTTAGCCCATAGTCCGCCCCTAATAGTGGGCATACTAGGGGAAAAAGGAGGAATGGTGTGTGACCGAGGGCGCCTACCAGGCTGGGCCGGAGTCTTTTGCCAAACCGGAGACCCGAGCCCGGGAACTGCTTCTTTTTATCCCCAATCTTGTAAAGCTAATCTATCGCCTGTTAAATGATCCTGCCGTATCTACGAGTGACCGGGCTCTTCTTTTGGGGACCGTGGCCTATGTTCTTTCTCCGTGGGATTTCCTACCCGATATGATACCTTTTATGGGTCAACTGGATGACCTTTTACTGATTGCCCTGGTATTGAAGCGCATCATGGATCGGGTCAATCATGAAGTACTACTGGCTTACTGGGATGGGGAGCGCAACCTGCTGGAAGTAGTGGAAAAAATCCTTAACCTGGCTACGAACTTGATCCCCCGGGGGATTTACCGTCATTTACTTTTAAAATCACGGCCGCCGGCGTAGCAAGATACTTGATTTCCCCCGGTTTTTTTACACTTGATTCTACTGCGAAAGTTAATAATGCCCTGGTTTGGATGCATAAACATTCCGGCGTCAAGACTTCGCATGGGTAACACCAGCTGAATCACACTTGCGTACCAATTAAAGGCGAGCTCTATTATGCTCCATGATACTCCGGGCTTGCTCAACCATGGACTCAATTAGCTCTGCGCAGGTGGTGACCTCTTTGATCAGGCCAATGGATTGGCCTACCATGACTGCGGCAGAATCCAGCTCCCCATTCTGCCAGGCATCTTTAGCCCGTTGCCCGGCCAGCAAGGGAATAAGTTCGCCGAGACCAGCTCCCTTGGCTTCCAGTTCCAGTACCTGTTCGGCCAGCTTGTTCTTAAGTGCTCGCCCCTGCAGGCCCACTGATTTACAGATGAGGGTGGTTTCGTTTTCCTGACGCTTAATAAGCTCATCCCACACCGCAGGGTGTACCTGGCATTCCCGGGTGGCTATGAAACGGGTGGCCATGAGCACTCCTTCTGCACCCAGGCAAAGAGCGGCAGCCAGGCCTCGTCCATCGGCGATGCCACCGGTGGCGATCACGGGGATCTTTACACTCTCGACCATGCGGGGAAGCAAAACCATCAGGGTGACATCGTCACTTAAAGGGTGTCCGCCTTCTTCGATCCCGGCGGCAATAACCGCATCATAACCGAAACGTTCAATATTTTTGGCATGGCGTACGGCACCTACCTTGTGCATGACCTTTACCCCGGCTTTATGCAGCATATCCAGGTACTTCACGGCTGGCTTTCCAGATACCTCTATGACTTCCACCTTTTCCTCGGCACATACCCGGAAGAAATCGTCATAAATCTCTTCCGTAAAACGCATGGACGGAAGCAAGGTAATATTTACTCCTATGGGTTTGCTGGTTAACTCCCGGGCACGGTGAACGGCTGACCTAAATTCCTCTCCGCTGTCATAGTTGCAGGCAGTGATGTTCCCCAGGCCGCCCGCATTGGAAATAGCCGCGCACAGTTCGGGTGTGGCCAGCCACAACATCCCTCCGCAAATAATGGGATATTCAATGCCGAATAATTCAGTAATCCTGGTTTTCATTTCTAAAACCCCCCTTTCCCCTAATTATTACACAGACATAATATCAAATACAAAAGTTTTTTTCGCGACTGCTTTTTTGGAAGGCAGACATAAAAGTCAACCGTATTGATATATATTTTATGAGGTTGGAAAAGCCTTCCGGATAAGGCGGGAAATTAAGAAGGTTCTTTAATGGGAGCTCCTTTGGAAGATAGGCAGCCAGTCGGGGTGCCAAACAGTAACCTGGAATTGAGGTGGTGTGATGCTGGGTAGTTTCAAGGTTCGTATGCTGGTGGTAGTGGTCATTGCTACTCTGGCCGGGCTTGCCATGCAGTCGGACAACCGGAGCCATGATTTGGTCAGGCCGGTCATCAGTTTTGTTCTCCGGGATTACCAGGTGGAAGAGAAAGTGGCAGTATATCTGGAAAACCTAAGGCAGGAGCAGCGAGAGGAACTCCCGGTATCAGGAGATGCAACCCTGCAGCAACCTTGTGAGTTTATCGAGGTAGAACACTTCTACGGCTGGTACTGGGATGCCGGGGAGGGAAAGCAGGAGTTTTTCCCGGGGGTCTCCCTGAAAGTGAAAGAGAATACCCTGGTACGCCCAGTAATGGCGGGGAAAGTAGCATCAATTAGCGGTGGGGGGAAAAAACGGACCATTCGCATTCAGCACAACGAAGACTTTGCCTCACTTTATCAGGGCCTGCAGGAAGTGCTGGTTGAGGAAAACCAGGTGGTGGACAAGGGGCAGGCCCTGGGTAAGGCCGGGAAGTCACTGTACCTGGAACTGCATAATCTGGAGGGGCCGGTTAGTCCTAACGCACTCTTTGAATAGAGATGAGACTGGGCCGCATTGCGGGAATTAAGCTGCGTATACATCCGCTCCTGCTTCTGTTAATCGGCTTTTATACCTGGCTGGGACTGGGTCAGGAAGTATTGTTCATTATCTGTGCGGTGCTGATTCATGAACTGGCTCATACTTTTACCGCTGTCCGCATGAGAATAGAGGTGGAAGAAATTGAATTACTTCCCTTTGGCGGGCAGGCCCGGCTAAAAGGACTAAGCGGGTTGGAACCGGAGGGGGAGATTTACGTTGCTCTGGCGGGCCCCTTCACAAGCCT
>CAZLYH010000031.1:0-21878 GCA_964563775.1 uncultured Syntrophomonadaceae bacterium
TCCGCGAAGGTGGTCGTACCGTAGGCGCTGGCGTGGTAACCGGCGTGAACGAATAACAACCGCAAGTTAACCCGGCGAAGGCTGGAGAACGGCCTTCGCCACTGAACACCCGGATGCGTGTATTAACAAACCCAGCCCGAGGAGGTTTTAAAGAGTGAGCGGCCAGCAAAAGGTGAGAATCAGGTTGAAAGCATTCGACCATAAGCTCCTGGACCAATCTTCACAGAAGATAGTGGAGACCGCCCGTAAGAATGGTTCTGATGTGTCGGGGCCCATCCCCCTGCCCACGGAAAAGAGCATTTATACCATTCTGCGTTCTCCGCATGTGAACAAAGACTCGCGTGAGCAATTTGAGATGCGCACGCATAAGCGCCTCATCGATATTTTGGATCCCAACCCCAAGACCATCGACGCGCTTATGCACCTGGATTTGCCTTCCGGAGTTGATATAGAAATCAAGCTTTAGGAAGAGCGGGCGGAGAAGTCAGTGGATGGAAAGGCTTTAACGCAAAAGAATGATGGTGATGTTGGAAATCCACTTCCAACCACTCACTTAACTAGGAGGTACTATTGGTGGCAAGAAGTTTAACCAAGGCAATTATGGGTGTCAAAGTGGGCATGACCCAGATCTTTGACGATGAAGGTAAAGCTGTACCGGTTACCGTTGTAGAAGCAGGCCCCTGTACGGTTCTGCAAAAGAAGAAAACCGAATCTGACGGCTACAACGCAGTTCAGGTAGGCTTTTACAACCTGAAGGAAAAACTGGCTAACAAGCCCGCCAGGGGAACCTTCAAAAAAGCCAATGTAAAGCCCTTGAAATATATCAGGGAATTTAAGTTTGAAAACGTGGACGACTACGAAATCGGCCAGGAAATCCATGCCGACGTATTTGCGGCTGGAGATCTGATAGATGTGGTTGGAACGTCTAAGGGCAAGGGCTTTGCCGGCGCTGTAAAGCGACACAACTTTGCCAGGGGATCCATGGGGCATGGTTCAAAATATCACCGTCGTCCCGGTTCGCTGGCTGCCAAGGGACCAGCCCGGGTATTTAAAGGCCGTAAGCTACCCGGCAGGCTGGGCGGAGAAAGGGTCACTGTGCAGGGCTTGAAGGTAGTAAAAGTCTATCCGGACCGGAATCTCATCCTGATCAAGGGAGCCATCCCGGGGCCCAGGCGAGGTCTGGTTATCCTCAAAAATTCCGTGAAGGCTTAAGGCTAAAGGAGGTTTGGACATAGTGCCCAAGGTTGCGTTATACGATATGAGCGGGGCCCAGATCGGTGAGATAGAGCTAAGTGACAGCGTTTTCGGGATCGAGCCGAATCAGGCGGTCCTTTATGAATTTGTAAAAATGCAATTGGCCAACAAGCGGGCGGGAACCGCAGCAACAAAAACCCGGGCCCAGGTAAGAGGCGGCGGGCGCAAACCCTGGAGACAAAAGGGAACTGGACGTGCCCGGGCTGGCAGCAACAGCAGCCCCGTCTGGGTCGGTGGTGGAACCGTATTTGGTCCCCATCCCCGGGACTACTCTTACCGACTCCCCAAGAAGGTAAGAAGGCTGGCCATGAAATCCGCCCTTTCCAGCAAGGTGCTGGATAACCACATTATTGTCGTTGACCAGTTGGCGTTTGCAGAACCTAAAACCAAGGCTATGGTGGAGACTCTCAAGGCACTTAATGTAGAAAAGAAAGCCCTGGTGGTCACTGCTGAGGACAACAACGTTACCAAGTCGGCCCGCAATATACCCGGTATCAAGCCGCTCGGAGCGGATTTCATCAACGTGTATGATCTGCTCAACTATGACACTCTGGTGATTACCAGGGATGCCGTGGCCAGAGTAGAGGAGGTATTTGCCTAATGAAGGACTATAGAGACATCATAATTCGACCGGTGATTACCGAAAAATCCATGGACCTTCTGGCCGATAACAAATACACCTTCATCGTGGACCGCCGGGCCAACAAGACCGAAATTAAAAACGCCATTGAAAATATATTCGATGTCAGAGTGGAAAAGGTCAACACCATGAACTACAAGGGCAAGCCCAAGCGCATGGGAAGGTTTGAAGGCCGAACACCCCGGCGTAAGAAAGCCATTGTTACCCTCAAACCTGGACAGAAGATACGCCTGTTCGAGGGCGTTTAATAGGCCTTGCGTTTAAGGAGGGAAATAATCAAATGCCGATAAAGAAATATAAACCAATCACCCCGAGTAGACGACAAATGACGGTCGTATCCTTTGCGGAGCTGACCAACAAAGAACCGGAAAAGACCCTGACGGCCCCGCTTAAAAGCACAGGCGGACGCAATGCCAATGGCCGTATGACCGTAAGACACCGCGGGGGCGGACATAAGCGGCTCTACCGCATTGTGGACTTCAAGCGTATTAAAGATAATGTCCCTGCGCGGGTGGCTGCCATTGAATATGACCCCAATCGCAGTGCCAATATCGCTCTGCTGCACTACGCAGACGGAGCCAAGGCTTATATAATAGCTCCCACCAACCTGAAGGTGGGAGACGTGGTCGTATCTGGCGCCGAGGCGGATATTAAGATTGGAAACACGCTCCCCCTCAAGAACATCCCTGTGGGCTCCCTGATTCACAATATTGAGCTCAGACCCGGAAAGGGAGGGCAACTGGTTCGTTCTGCCGGAGCGGTGGCTCAGCTGATGGCCAAGGAAGGTAAATATGCTCATGTACGGCTGCCATCTGGTGAAGTACGGCTCATTCATGTAAACTGCCGGGCCAGCATCGGTCAGGTAGGAAACCTGGACCATGAAAATATAACCCTAGGGAAGGCGGGACGATCCCGCTGGATGGGAATCAGACCCACGGTCAGGGGCTCGGTTATGAACCCCACCGATCACCCCCACGGCGGTGGTGAGGGGCGTGCCCCTGTGGGAAGAAAGTATCCGGTTTCTCCCTGGGGAAAAATCGCCATTGGCGGAAAGACCCGCAGGAAAAAGCCGTCTGACAATATGATTGTCAGGAAACGCAAGTAAAGGAGGTCTTTAGATGTCCAGGTCACTAAAAAAAGGACCGTACTGTGAAGAGAGTCTCTTGAAAAAAGTTGAAGATATGAACGAGAGCGGCCAGAAAAAGGTTATCAAGAGCTGGTCACGCCGCTCCACCGTCATGCCACAGATGATTGGCCATACCATTGCCGTACATGATGGACGCCGTCATGTTCCGGTCTATATTACCGAGGACATGGTGGGCATGAAACTGGGTGAATTCGCACCAACCCGGACTTACCGCGGTCATGCCGGTAAATCCGAGAAGACCAGCCGGAAGAGGTAGAAAGGGGGCAGACGGAAATGGAAGCCAGAGCGGTTGCTCGCTATGTTAGAGTATCACCTTTCAAAGCCCGCCAGGTAGCTGACCTAGTACGGGGAAAGGATATACGAGAAGCGATAGGCATTCTTAAATATACCAACAAAAAATCTGCCCCGCTGATCGGTAAAGTATTAACTTCGGCGGTTGCCAACGCAGAACACAACTACGACATGGATTCTGACGAACTCTATGTCTCGGAGATTTTCGTGGATGAAGGGCCCACTTTGAAAAGAATGCGTCCCCGGGCCTACGGAAGGGCAGACGTCAGGCGCCATAGAACCAGCCACATAACCGTGGTACTCAGGGAAAGGGAGGTCAAATAGTGGGTCAGAAAGTTCATCCCAAAGGATTTAGAATGGGTGTTATCAGGGACTGGGATTCCAACTGGTATGCGGATCGCGATTATACCGACCTGGTCCACGAGGACTTCAAGGTAAGAAAGCACATCAAGGAACGCTTTTATGCTGCTGGGATTTCCCGCGTGGAGATTCAGCGTACTGGAACCCGCATGCGTATCACCATCCACACTGCCAAGCCGGGTATTGTGATTGGCCGTGGTGGGCTGGAAGTAGAAAAGCTCAAGGCTGATCTGGCGGTCATGACGGGAAAAAACATTAACATCAACATCCAGGAGATTAAAAGGCCCGAATTGGATGCCCAGATCGTAGCCGAGAACATTGCCCAGCAACTGGAGAAGAGAATTTCCTTCCGTCGGGCCATGAAGCAAGGTGTAGGACGCACCATGCGGGCCGGCGCTGTGGGTATCAAGGTTGCTATCTCCGGAAGATTAGGTGGGGCAGAGATTGCCCGTTCCGAGTGGTATTCGGAGGGCAAGGTGCCGCTGCATACTCTGAGAGCCGACGTTGACTATGGTTTCGCCGAGGCTGCTACCACTTACGGACGCATCGGCATCAAAGTCTGGATTAACCGGGGCGAGATTTTGCCCGAGGCGAAACGCAGACCGAAACAGAACGTTGCGGAGGAGGCCGGACAATAATGCTTACCCCCAAGAGGATTAAACACAGAAAACAACACCGTCCCGACCTGAGCGGCAAGGCCAACAAGGGCAATACGGTTACCTACGGTGACTATGGTTTGCAGGCTCTGGAGCCGGCCTGGATCACCAACCGTCAGATAGAGGCCGCTCGTATTGCCATCAACCGCTATATCAAGCGGGGTGGAAAACTATGGATAAAGATATTCCCTGACCGCCCGCTAACCGTAAAACCGGCTGAGACCCGCATGGGTAAAGGGAAAGGTTCTCCGGAACACTGGGTGGCAGTGGTAAAGCCCGGACGAGTTATGTTCGAACTTTCCGGTGTCAATGAAGAAGTGGCCCGGGAAGCCATGCGCCTGGCTGCTCATAAGCTCCCGGTTAAATGCAAATTCGTCAAAAGAGAAGAAATGGGTGGTGAGGTTAGTGAAAGCTAATAAAATAAGAGAGCTAACCGACGAGGAGCTTCAGAAAAAAGTATCTGGTTATAAAGAAGAACTGTTCAATCTCCGTTTCCAGCTTGCTACCGGACAGCTGGATAACCCCATGAGAATCCGGGACGTGCGCAAGAACATTGCCAGGTGCAAAACCGTATTGCGGCAGCGGGAAATCGCACGGGGACAGTAACCATTAAAGGGAGGTTTCAGGCGTGTCTGAAGAGCGCGGTAATCGGAAAGTCAGGATCGGCACGGTAACCAGCGACAAGATGGAAAAAACCATCACCGTAAGTGTGGAGACCGTGAAACAGCATCCTCTCTATAAAAAAACCATACGCACCAGCAAGAAATACAAGGCTCACGACGAAAACAACGAGGCCAAGACCGGGGATATTGTCAAAATCATGGAGACTCGCCCCTTGAGCAAGGACAAAAGGTGGCGGCTGATTGAAATTATCCGCAAGGCCAAGACCTTACAGTAAGCCTGGATTGAAGAAGGGAGGTTTACAACCGTGATACAACAGGAAACCATGCTCCATGTTGGTGATAATACCGGAGCAAAGAAAATCCTGTGCATCAAGGTCCTGGGTGGTTCAACCAGGAGATATGCAACGGTTGGAGATATTATTGTTGCCACGGTAAAAGAGGCGGCGCCGGGCGGAGTAGTGAAAAAGGGAGATGTAGTCAAGGCCGTTGTAGTTAGAACCAAAAAGGAACTTAGACGGCCGGATGGTTCCTACATTACTTTTTCCGAAAATGCGGCCGTAATTATAGATGACCATGGTAACCCCAAAGGGACTCGTATTTTCGGTCCGGTAGCGCGTGAATTGCGGGACAAAAACTTTATGAAAATTGTCTCGCTGGCGCCGGAAGTCCTGTAGTGGAGGTGTTAAGGTAGTGCACATCAAAAAGGGAGACATTGTTCTGGTTCTGGCCGGGAAAGACGCCGGAAAAAAAGGCAAGGTCCTCAAGGTATTCCCGGAGAAAAACCGGGTGGCGGTAGAAGGAATCAACCGCGTTAAAAAGCACCAGAGACCCAACCGGGCTATTCCCCAGGGCGGAATATTGAGGATAGAATCACCCATGCATGCATCCAATGTGATGCTCCTGTGCGGCAAATGCAATAAGCCCACCCGTGTGGGGCACCGCACTCTCGAAAATGGTGACAAAGTTAGAGTATGTAAGAGATGCGGTGAAATCCTAGACTAAGCCGCAGAAGGGAGGATAGCTGTCTGTGTCCAGGCTGTTAGATTTGTATAAAAGCGAAATCGTTCCCAAAATGATGGAACAATTCAAATACAAAAACGTCATGCAGGTACCCCGGGTGGACCGCGTAGTAGTTAACATCGGAGTGGGGGAAGCCATTCAAAACCCCAAGGCTCTGGACGGAGCGGTCAATGACCTGACCATTATTTCCGGTCAAAAACCAGTGGTTACGCGGGCGAAAAAGTCCATTGCCGGCTTTAAGTTGCGCGAGGGGATGCCGATAGGTTGTAAGGTAACCCTGCGCGGGGAACGCATGTATGATTTTCTTGACCGTTTGATTAATCTGGCTTTGCCCCGGGTACGTGACTTCCGGGGAATATCCCCTCAGGCCTTTGACGGGCGCGGGAACTTTGCCCTGGGAATTAAAGAGCAGACCATATTCCCGGAAATCGATTACGATAAAATCGATAAAATTCGGGGATTGGAAGTGGTAATAGTCACTACCGCGAAAACCGATGAGGAAGGCCGCCAACTGTTGAAAAACATGGGAATGCCATTTAGATAAGGGGGTACAGAGCATGGCAAAGAAGGCAATGATCGCCAAGCAGAAGCGGGAGCAAAAGTATTCGGTCAGAGAATACAACCGTTGCAAGATCTGCGGCCGGCCTAGAGCCTATATGCGTAAATTCGGCATGTGCAGAATATGCTTTAGAGAGCTTGCCCACAAGGGTGAACTGCCGGGCGTTACCAAGTCCAGCTGGTAGATGTGAAGGAGGTATAGGTAATGGTCATGACTGATCCCGTCGCCGATTTCCTGACTCGCATCAGGAACGGTAACATGGTGATGCATGAAACCGTTGAGGTGCCCAGTTCCAAAATCAAGGTGGGGATTGCATCCATCCTCAGGGACGAAGGGTACATCAAGGATTATGAATATATAGAGGACGGCAAACAGGGTATTATCCGCATCTACCTCAAGTACGGGCCCAACAAGGAGCGGGTTATTACTGGTATCAAACGTATCAGCAAGCCTGGCCTGAGAGTGTATGTCAAGAAGGATGAAATACCCAAGGTGCTCGGTGGTCTGGGAATGGCGGTAATTTCCACTTCCCGGGGACTGATGACCGACAAGACGGCCCGCAAGCAAGGACTGGGCGGGGAAGTTGTCTGCTATATATGGTAGCTGAAGGAGGAGAAGACGGTGTCCAGAATTGGGAAAATGCCTATCAGCCTACCTAAAGGTGTGGAAATTAGCGTGGATGAAAACCTGGTTACGGTAAAAGGCCCCAAAGGATCGCTTACCCAGCGGATTCCCGAGGGTATCAGCCTGGTCCAGGAAGAAGAACAGTTGCTGGTACAAAGGCCCAGTGACAATAAAAACGACCGCGCATTTCACGGCCTGAGCCGGGCTTTGGTAGCCAACATGGTAGAAGGGGTTACCAACGGCTTTGAGAGAAGGCTTGAACTGGTGGGGGTAGGCTACCGCGCCCAGATGCAGGGTAAAAAACTGGTGATTAGCATTGGTTTTTCCCATCCGGTTGAGATGGATCCCCCTGATGGGATTGAATTTGAGGTGCCAGCGCCGACCCGTATAACGGTCAAAGGGATCGACAAGCAACTGGTCGGGAATACTGCGGCCAATATCCGCGCCATCCGTAAGCCGGAACCCTACAAGGGCAAAGGCATCAAGTACGAAAACGAGGTCATCCGGCGCAAGGCTGGCAAGGCCGGTGGCAAGTAGTACAGGAAGGGGCAACATGTATGTATAACAAGACAAATCGCAACCTGGCAAGAAAGGGCAAGCACCGGCGGATCAGAAACAAGCTTGCGGGAACCACCCAAGTCCCCCGCCTGTGCGTCTACAAGAGCCTGAACCACATATATGCCCAGATCATCGATGATGAGCAAGGGGTAACACTGGCTTGTGCCTCCACTCTGGAGCCGGATTTGCGTACTCTTCCCTCCCGGACCAACACGGAGGCGGCCCGGCAGGTGGGAGAGCGGATAGCAGAAAAGGCCCGGGAAAAGGGAATTAGCAGTGTGATTTTTGACCGCAACGGATATAAGTACCATGGCCGTGTGGCTGCTCTGGCCGATGCAGCCCGTGAAAAGGGCCTGGAATTCTAAGGCCAAGTAAGGAGGGACACGATGATCGAGAGAGAACAGACCGGCCCGGAATTAATTGAGAAGGTTGTAAATATTCGCCGGGTAGCCAAGGTGGTCAAAGGCGGGCGCCGTTTTAGCTTCAGTGCCCTGGTAGTGGTCGGAGATGGCGAAGGTAAAGTCGGAACCGGCAAGGGCAAAGCGACGGAGGTCCCGGAGGCCATTCGTAAGGCTGTCGAAAATGCGAAGAAAAATATGATCGATATCCCGCTGATTGACGGGCGTACCATTCCCCATCCTATCGTGGGGCGCTTTGGTGCCGGCGAGGTATTACTTAAACCTGCTTCGGCTGGAACCGGGGTTATTGCCGGTGGACCAGTGCGTGCAGTCTTGGAGTCAGCGGGAATAAAGGACATTCTGACCAAGTCTCTGGGCTCCGCCAATTCCAATAATATGGTCCACGCTACCATGGAAGGGCTTAAAAACTTGAAGCGACCTGAGGATGTGGCCAGGCAGAGGGGTAAAACGGTCGACGAGATTCAGAGCTAAGGAGGGAACGGACTTGGCCAAACAGTTGAAAATAACCTGGACCAAAAGCACTATTGGCTGCCCGGAAACCCAGCGTCTGACCATTAAGAGCCTGGGTCTCAAGAAAATGCAGCATAGTGTTGTTAAAGAAGACTGTGCGCAAATCAGGGGGCAGATTAACAAAGTCAAACACCTGGTTAGCGTAGAAGAGCTAGATTAAGCAACAGGGAGGTTTTTCGTGTGAAACTGGAAGAGCTGAAAGCTCCCCCCGGTGCCAATAAGCGAATTAAGAGAGTAGGTCGCGGGATCGGTTCCGGTCACGGTAAGACATCCACCCGGGGGCAAAAAGGGCAAAAATCCCGCTCCGGCGGAGGGGTACGCCCCGGTTTCGAGGGAGGTCAGATGCCTTTACAGAGACGGCTTCCCAAGCGTGGATTTACCAACATTTTCAAAAAAGAATATGCCATTATCAACGTCAGGGATTTAAATGTATTTCCGGACGGGAGCGAAATAACCCCGGACGTTCTCCTGCAGGCGGGATTAATCAAGAAACTAAATGACGGCGTAAAAATCCTGGGAGACGGTGAGCTGGAAAAGAAACTAACAGTCAAAGCACACAAAATCAGCAAGCAGGCGGAAGAGAAAATCGCAGCCAGGGGTGGAAGGGTAGAGGTGATCTAATTGCTGGGCTCTTTGCAACAGGCTTTTAAGGTCGGTGACCTGCGGCAGAAGCTACTCTTTACGCTTTTTATGCTGCTTATCTTCCGCATTGGGGCACACATTCCCGTGCCCAATATAAATGCGGATGCCCTGCAGCAGCTACTGGGTGGCCAGCTATTTGGCTTTTTTGACATAATTTCCGGGGGCGCTTTCAAACGCTTCAGTATTTTTGCCATGAGCATCACCCCCTATATTAACGCATCGATTATTATGCAGTTGCTGACTGTGGTCGTTCCTCGCCTGGAAGAGCTGCAGAAGGAAGGCGAAGAAGGCCGTAAGGTCATTGCCCAGTACACCCGCTATGGAACTGTTATCCTGGCCTTCATTCAGGCTCTGGGTATGTCCCTGGCTCTGGGCAAGAGTGGTGCCATAGTCAACCCGGGTATTGGTTCCTACCTGCTGATTTCCATTTCCCTGACAGCAGGAACCGCTTTCCTGATGTGGATCGGGGAAGTTATCACGGAAAAGGGCATCGGCAATGGAATTTCACTAATCATTTTTGCCGGGATCGTATCCCGGTTGCCATCGCAGATTGGTGGAGTTATTCAGGAACTGTCCGGAGGAATTATCGGCGCCTTCAATATTATGCTGTTTATTGTAATTGCTCTGTCCGTAATTGTAGCCATTATAGCCGTTAACGAGGGTCAGCGCAGACTACCTATCCAGTATGCGAAGCGAGTAGTAGGACGCAAGCTCTACGGGGGACAAAGCACATTTCTCCCCCTGCGGGTCAATGCTGCCGGGGTTATTCCCATCATATTTGCCATGTCACTTATGATGTTCCCGGCTACGATTGGCTCATGGATGCCGACCTCCTCAGGTTTTAACCTGTTTCTGGACAGGTGGTTTGATTTTGACACGGTGTTATATAATGTTGTTTATGCACTGCTGATTATTTTCTTTACCTATTTCTATGTGGCCATCATTTTCAACCCCATGGATGTGGCCGACAATATTAAAAAATACGGGGGATTTGTCCCCGGTATTCGTCCGGGAAGACCCACGGCCGAGTACATTGACAAGGTTCTCTCCCGCCTGACCCTGGCCGGAGGTGTGTTTCTGGCCTTGATTGCGGTGCTGCCCAGCTTTGTCATGACCTTGACCGGTGTGACCAGTTGGTGGTTTGGCGGAACCTCATTGTTAATTGTAGTGGGCGTGGCCCTCGATACCATGAAGCAAATTGAATCGCATCTGCTCTTGCGCAGCTACGAAGGATTCGTTAAATAGGAGCTGATCAAGGTGAATGTTGTCCTTATGGGGCCGCCCGGAGCCGGAAAAGGTACCCAGGCGGAACTGATAAAAAACGAATATCCTATTCCTCACATTTCTACTGGTGATATGTTTCGAGAAGCAGTCAGCCAGGGAACAGAACTGGGGAAAGAAGCCAAGAAATACATGGATGCTGGACAATTGGTTCCCGATCAGGTAACCATCGGCATCGTCCGGGAAAGGCTGGCCCAGCCCGACTGCAAAAAGGGATTCCTCCTGGATGGTTTCCCGCGTACCACAGTGCAGGCCCAGGCCCTGGATGAGGTGCTGGAAGAGTCCGGTCGGCGTATTGAAGCAGTTATCAACATTGATGTTCCCAGCGGAGTTCTCATTGAGCGCATGAGCGGAAGGGTAACCTGTCGGGAATGCAAGGCAGTCTACAATGTTCACTCCAATCCCCCACAGCAGAGAGGGGTTTGCGACCATTGTGGAGGGGAACTGATACAGCGCAGCGATGACCAGGGAGAGACGGTGGCTCGCCGTTTGGATGTCTACCTGGAGCAGACCAACCCCTTGTTGGATTACTACCAGCAAAGGGATATGCTTTATAATATTGATGGCAACCGTGCAACCCGAGCAGTTTATGCGGATGTCAAAACCATATTGGAGAAGCTGCAATGATCAAGCTTAAAACCCGGGGGGATATTGCTAAAATGCGGGTCTCAGGCCAGGCAGTCGCCCGGATACTGTCCCTGCTTCAGGAAAACATCCGTCCCGGAGTTACCACGGCACGGCTTAACGCCATAGCCGAGGAGGAATGCCGCAAGATAAATGCCATTCCCGTTTTCAAGGATTATCCCAATCCCCGCAAGGGGAAGGCCTTTCCTGGTGTCATCTGTGCTTCAGCAAACGAAGAGGTGGTGCATGGGATTCCCGGAGAAAGGCAGCTGCAGGAAGGGGATATCCTGAGTATTGACTTTGGCTTGATCCTGGATGGTTTTGCTGGAGATTCGGCCATAACCGTACCCGTCGGTGAAGTTGCACCGGAGGTATTACGATTGATAAAAACCACGGAAGAGGCCTTGATGAAAGGTATTCAACAAGCCCGGACGGGCAACCGCCTGGGTGCGATCGGAAACAGCATACAGAGCTATGCTGAGAGAAACGGCTTTTCCGTGGTCAGGGATTTCGTTGGGCATGGCATCGGGCGGGAAATGCATGAAGACCCGCCGATTCCCAACTACGGGCGCATGGACCGGGGGCCGGTTCTAAAAACGGGTATGACCCTGGCCATTGAACCCATGTTAAACATGGGGGGCTATGAGGTATACACCCGGGACGATGAGTGGACCGTAGCCACACGTGATGGGAGCCTTTCTGCTCACTTCGAGCATACGGTTGCCATTGGCGACCTGGGGCCCGAGATTCTCACCTTAAGGTAATGGGGGTGACCGGAGCAATTGGATGACAGACTGGGGAAAGTCGTTTATTCAAAATCCGGCCGCGACCGGGGGAGGATGTTTGTGGTGGTGGAAGTAGTCAACGAAAACTTCGTGCTTATTGCCGACGGGGATCTACGCAAGATTGAAAATCCCAAGGTAAAAAATATTAAGCACCTGGCTTTTACCACCACCAGGGCAGAGGCGGTAAAGGCTTATCTGGACCGCAGAGAGATACCGCCCAACCATGTAATCAGGAAGAATCTCAGGAGTCTTAAGGAAAGCGGAGAATCAGATGGGAAGGAGGTCTGGTAAATGGCTAAGGATGATGTGATTGAGGTCGAGGGGAGAGTTCTGGAACCGCTACCCAATGCCATGTTTAAAGTGGAACTTGAAAATGGCCATAAAGTCCTCGCCCATATATCCGGAAAAATGCGCATGAATTTTATCAGAATCTTACCAGGGGACCGGGTAACTGTGGAGTTGTCCCCCTATGACTTGAACCGCGGACGCATCGTATACCGGTTTAAATAGAAATACCGACAGGCAACTTAAGAGGAGGTAAACAAGGTGAAAGTGAAACCATCAGTCAAGCCCATGTGTGATAAATGCAAGGTTATTAAACGCAGAGGAAAAGTTATGATTATCTGTGAAAACCCCAAGCATAAACAGGTACAAGGATAACGGGAGGTGAACGGATTTGGCAAGAATAGCAGGTGTTGATTTACCGCGTGACAAGCGGGTAGAGGTTTCCTTGACCTACATCTTCGGTATTGGCAGGTCGTCCTCCCGGAAAATACTGGCAGAAGCAGGTATAAATCCGGATACCAGAGTAAAAGATTTAACCGAGGAAGAAGTTGCCAGGCTAAGGGATATAATCGAAAAGAGCTACACCGTAGAAGGTGACCTGCGTCGCCAGGTGAGCATGGATATAAAAAGGCTCATGGACCTGGGCTGCTACCGGGGTCTGCGCCACCGGCGCGGTTTACCGGTCAGAGGCCAGAATACCAAGAACAACGCCCGTACCCGCAAGGGTCCCAAGCGCACCGCGGCTGGAAAGAAAAAATAGAAGGGGGATTAACGAGTGGCACGCAGGACAACCACGCGCGTCAAGAAGCGCGAGCGCAAGAATATAGAACAGGGCATTGCCCACATTCGTTCTACGTTTAACAACACCATTATTACCATTACTGATCGGCACGGCAATGCGATTTCCTGGGCCAGTGCCGGCACAGTAGGCTTTAAAGGCTCCCGCAAGAGCACACCTTATGCCGCCCAGCAGGCCGCGGATAATGCCGCCCGGGCTGCCATGGAACATGGGCTCAAAGAGGTGGAGTGCTACGTAAAGGGACCGGGTGCCGGACGGGAGGCTGCCATCAGATCCCTCCAGGCTGCCGGGCTGGAAGTAAGCGCCATCAAGGACGTGACCCCCATCCCTCATAATGGATGCCGGCCGCCAAAAAGAAGAAGGGTATAAGGAGGTAGCACACAAGTGGGAAGATATACAGATTCTGTCTGCCGCCAGTGCCGTCGGGAAGGGGAGAAACTCTTCCTTAAGGGCGATAGATGTTATTCAGAAAAATGCGCGGTGGAAAGAAGACCGTTTCCGCCTGGTTCGCATGGCCAGGGACGGAGACAGAAGCCCAGTGAATACGGCCTGCAGCTGCGGGAAAAACAGAAAACCAGGCGTGTTTACGGGGTACTGGAAAAGCAATTCCGCAATTACTTTGTGGCGGCCGACCGCCAGCAGGGTATAACCGGTGAAAACCTTCTGGTTCTTCTGGAGAGGCGCCTGGACAACGTGGTGTTTCGTTTAGGGTTTGCGGCTTCCCGCAAAGAAGCACGCCAGCTCGTTAACCACGGTCATTTTACCGTCAACGGCAGAAAGGTCAGCATTCCTTCCTATCTTATTCGGGTTGGAGATGTCATTCAGGTTAAAGAGGGCAGCAAGGAATCTCCTAAATTCGCAGAAATCAAGGAGCAGGCAGCTTACAAGACCCCTCCGGAATGGCTGAGCGTTGATGTCGAAAATCTTACCGGTACGGTACTTGCTTATCCTATCCGGGAGCAGATCGACACGGCGGTAAATGAACAGCTAATCGTGGAGCTCTACTCAAGATAAAAAGCTCTGAAGGAGGGGATAAATGAATGCTGGAGATGGAAAAGCCCCGCATTGAATGTGTAGAAAAAGACCCCATAGCAAACTACGGTAAGTTCGTTATTGAGCCTCTGGAGAGAGGCTATGGAACTACGCTGGGGAACTCGCTGCGTCGGGTCTTGCTTTCCTCTTTACCGGGAGCGGCAGTGACTTCGGTAAAAATTGACGGGGTGCTGCATGAGTTTTCCACCATTCCCAACGTTCTGGAGGATACTACCGAGATTATTCTCAACCTTAAGAAAATGGTCCTGAAATATGACAGCAACGATCGTAAAATCATTCGGCTGGAACAGTCCGGAAAGAAAGAACTTAAAGCCTCCGATATCGAGCCGGATGCAGAAGTAGCCATTTTGAACCCCGATCAGCATATCTGCACATTGGACGATGACGGCAAGATCGTTATGGAAATGACGGTGGAGCGAGGCCGGGGTTACGTTAGTGCTGATCAGCAGCCCAACAAGAATGACGAAATCGTCGGGCTGATCCCCATTGATTCCATTTACACCCCGGTAACGCGAGTCAATTTTACAGTTGACAACGCCCGGGTGGGCAAGAGAACCGACTATGACAGTCTCACCCTGGAAGTATGGACCAATGGCAGCATCAACCCGGAGGAAGCCATCAGTCTGTCCGCGCAAATTTTAATTGAATACCTGAAACTCTTTACTGAGATAGACGACACCTATTCCCAGGTAGAAATCCTGGTGGAGAAAGAAGAAGAGAAGAAGGATCGGGTACTGGAAATGTCCATTGAGGAGTTGGAACTTTCCGTTCGGGCCTCCAACGGCCTCAAACGAGCCAACATCAATACTGTGGGCGACCTGATCGAAAAGACCCGGGAAGAGATGAGCAAAATACGCAACCTGGGACAGAAGTCGCTGGAAGAGATTGAACGTAAGCTGAAGGAACTCAACCTTTCCTTCAAGAAACCCGAAGAGTAGAAAGGAGGCGCCCCAGTGAGCTACCGTAGATTGGGACTCAGGAGCGACCATAGAAAGGCCCTGTTAAGAAATTCGGTGACCTCGCTGCTGGACACCGAGAAGATAACTACCACCGAGACTCGTGCCAAGGAAATCCGTCGGCTGGCTGACCAGATGATCACACTGGGCAAGCGGGGGGATTTGCACGCCCGTCGGCAGGCTGATTCCTACCTGATGAGTGATGCTGTGGTACACAAATTGTTTACTGATATCGCTGGCCGTTACCAGGATCGCCAGGGAGGTTATACCCGCATTATCAAGACCGGCAACCGGCGTGGAGATGGGGCTCCCATGGTTATCATTGAGCTTGTTAAATAACCGATGATCCGCCTCACCGGGGTATCCTATACTTATCCTGGCCAGGGCCAGCCGGCTCTGGACGGGCTGGACCTGGAAATCAGCCGGGGAGAATTCCTTGTTATAATGGGTCGCAACGGGTCAGGGAAGTCTACCCTGGCCCGTCTCCTAAACGGACTGCTTACCCCCACCAAGGGGATAGTCACGGTGGAAGGGATGGATACCGCCCGACGCCAAAACCTGCTTAAGATCCGGCAGCGGGTGGGGATGGTTCTCTCCGAGCCGGATAGCCAGTTCGTGAGTAACCTGGTCGAGGAGGAAGTGGCTTTCGGCCCGGAAAACCTGGGCCTATCGTCCAACCAAATACAAGCCAGAGTTAAAGAAGCTCTGGCCCTGGTCCACATGGAGGATTATGCAGAGCATCCTCCTTTTTCTTTATCCGGAGGGCAGAAACAAAAAGTCTGCATAGCTTCCTTACTGGCCATGCAGCCCGCCTATATGATTTTGGACGAACCCTTTTCCATGCTGGATGCCGGAGACAGAAAAGCACTGGTTGATATTCTGCGCCATCTGCAGCAGGAACGAAATCTTACCATTGTGCTGGTCACCCACGAGGTGGAGAACATTCCGGCAGCGGATAACATAGTTGTACTCGATGCAGGTAAACTGGTTTTCCGGGACCAGGTTGGGCAACTACCTGCCGACGAGGAAACCTGGGTCAACTGGGGCTTGCGCCCCCCTCCTCTGCTGGGGCTGGCCCGGGCGTTTTACGAACGAACCGGGCAGAAATTCCCGCTGCACCTTTCCCCTGAGGAGATGGCAAGTCTGCTATGCAAATAAGCCTTAAAAATGTATCCTTTACCTACCAGGCCGACGGACCTTTCGCCCGTCAGGCCCTCAGCGGAGTTTCACTGGAGGTAGCCGCTGGACAGTGTCAGGGCCTGGCTGGACCGTCCGGTTCCGGCAAGACCACCCTCCTGCAGTTGGTAAACGGCTTGCTTAAGCCCTGCTCCGGCCGGGTACAAGTGGGTGAGCTGGAGCCGGCTGCACTAAATCCCCGGCAGCTGGCGCAGCTGCGTCGCCGGGTAGGCCTGGTCTTCCAGCAGCCGGAAAGACAGTTTGTAGAGAGGCTGGTTGGCGACGAAATCGCCTTCGGCCTCCGCTATGCGACCCAGGTACCCCCCAAAGAATATGCCCCGCAGGTGGGAGAGGCCCTGCAAGCGGTGGGGCTTCAGGCCTCCTATGCCAACCGGGAGATTTCCCACCTGAGCGGCGGAGAAAAACGCCGGGTGGCCCTGGCCGGAATCCTGGTAATGCGGCCCGAGGTCCTGCTCCTGGATGAGCCTACCGCCGGGTTGGACTACCCGGCTATCCGGGCGGTTATTGCCACCCTGCAATTCCTTAAGCGCCAGGGGACCACCCTGCTGCTGGCTTCGCACGACTTCCCCTTACTGTTTGAACTCTGTGACCAGCTGGCTGTTCTTAAAGAGGGCCAGCTGGTTTATCATAGCCCCCTGGCAGAGTTGGGACAGCAGGTTTCATTTCTTCAGGAAATGGGACTGGAGCTGCCCGTTCCCACCCTGTTAGCTGCAAGTCTGGCCCAGCGTGGCTTTACTCCCGGAGCCCATGTCTTTACCGACCCGCAGGCACTAGCCAGGGCGATCCGGGAGCAACTCTTAACATAAAAGAGGGGAAAAGAAATAAGATGTGGGAGAAGGCCATATCCGGACAATATGTTCCCGGGGATTCCTGGCTGCACCGCCGGGATCCCCGCAGCAAGCTCCTGGCAAGCTTCTTGTTACTGGCCGTTCTGTTTCTGGCAGAAGTTCCCGGGGAATTGCTGATATGCGGCGCCATCGCAGCGTTGCTGTGGCATCTGGGGCAGCTTCCCCTGGCCCACCTGAGAGAAGTTTTGCGTCCCTTCTGGCTGCTCATACTTCTGGTGGCCGTGCTGCAGTTTTGGTGGGGCGCAGGGGGAACGACCGGACCTGGGCCTCTGCCTTTTCTGGGTGCCAACCGGGGATGGGAAGCAGCTCTGGCCCTGGCTCTGCGTCTTATCCTGCTGATAATGGTGATGCATCTCTTGGTTGCAACCACCACTCCCCTGCAGCTGGCCGATGCCTGGTCCTGGTACCTGTCCCCCCTGGGGAAGCTGGGTTTTCCCGTTGCGGAACTGGTGGTGATAATGGCCATTAGCCTGCGCTTTATTCCCTTGTTTCTACAAGAGAGCGCTCATATCCACAAAGCCCAGCTGGCACGGGGAATAGATTTCCGTGAAGGCAGCCTGAAGCAACGTCTGGCAAAGACCCTGGGCATACTGGTACCTTTGCTGCGCAATTCCCTGCAGCGCAGCGAGGAACTGGCCGAAGCCATGGAGGCTAGAGCCTTTCAGCCCGGCCAGCGCCGGGGGCGGCTCTATGAACGGAAGACGAGCGCTGGCGACCTGGTTTTCCTGCTGGTTGCCGCAGGACTATTGGCTTTATTTACCTGGTGGTAGCGGCGATTCCCACGCAAGTGGAGGAATTCCCTGGTTACATAGCGAAAATATTGGTAGAAGTGGTTTTAGTCGGTTTAAGTTCAATTAGGAGAGAGGGATCAGGGATTGGATTACATGTCTGACGCAGAATACCGGGCCTGGCACCTGCAATGTATAAAAAATCTGTCACAGGAACAGACCCGCTCCCTGGGGAAAGAACTGGAAGCCCGGGCATGCGAGCGGGGGGATCACCCGGCTATTATCTACAATAACGAAATTATCACCTACCAGGAATTCAACCGCCAGGCCAACCGCAGAGCCCACTTTTTTGCCGGGCAGGGCTTCAAAAAGGGGGATGTTATCGCTGTACTGATGAATAATCGCCCCGAATATCTATACAGCGTGGCCGGGCTCAGCAAGCTGGGAGTGGTTGTGGCCCTGCTGAATACCGGATTGCGTGGTGAGGTTCTGGCTCATGGAATTAACCTGGTGGAGGCCCGGGCTATAATAGTCGGGGACGAATACCGAGCCCTTTTTGACGGAATCGCTGACCGCCTGCGCTTGCGTGCCCCGGGGAAAATATATCTGCAGGCCGGGCCTGAAACCCCGACGGCACCTTATGAAGACCTTACCGCCGGGCTGCAAGCGGTAAGGAGTGAAAACCCCCTGACCACCGAGGAAATAAGCAGCCGCGATGTACTGGCCATAATTTACACTTCCGGGGGGCAAGGTCCGCGCAAGGCAGTACCGGTTCTACAACAGCGCTGGCTGTCGGCAGGCCATAAAGCAGCCGCCTTCTGCCATATGCAGGCTGATACCATCCAGTACATGTGCCTCCCCTTATATCTGAACAGCGGCTTCAATGCCTGCCTGGCGGGAATGATAATAACCGGCAGCACCATGGTATTAAAAGAGCGTTTTTCCGTACAGCACTTCTGGGAGGAGATTGACCGCTGCCGGGCCAATTATTTGGTCGGCGTGGGAGAAATGTGCCGTTACCTCTACAGCCAACCGGAACAGTCCAATGATCAAAATCATCCGCTGGAAACGGTCATCTGCAATGGTATGTGGGGGAAGCTGTTGGAACCATTTCGGCAGCGTTTTGCTTTAAAACATGTCATTGAGATATATGGTACCAGTGAAGGGGTAGGAACTCTCATTAATCATGAGGAAATCCCCAACATGTGCGGCAATCTGACTCTAGGAGGAATGCGGCAGGGGGAGGTGGCCCGCTGCAATTTCCAGGACGGCCAAATAAGCCGCGATCAGGAGGGAAGAGTGATTATCTGTAAACCGGGTGAAACAGGCACTCTCCTCTTAAGAATCAGCGCTTTGGAACCCTATACCGGTTATGTCAATGAGCCCGAGGCCACCGAATCCAGGGTAGTCCGCGATGCGTTTGAACCTGGTGATGCCTATTTTAATACCCTGGACCTGATGGAGCTCTTCGCAGGTGACTATATCTCCTTTGTGGATCGGCTGGGAGATACCTATCGCTGGAAAGGGATTACCGTATCGGCTCACCAAGTAGCCGATGTGGTGGTAAAATACATGGGCGCAGTGGAGGACGCCGTGGCCTTCGGGGTAAAAATACCTACCCTGGAGGGACGTTGCGGCATGGTAGCTCTGCGCTTGATTCCCGGGGAAAAGATGAACTGGAAACAATTCCTCCAGTATATAAACAGCCGCATGCCCGAGCATGCCCGTCCCATTTTTATAAGAGTGGTTGAAAATGGGGAAACCGACCCCCTGGAGGAACTTAAGACCCGGTTAAAAAACGAGGGCTATGACCCGCGCCAGACCAAAGACATGATTCTTTATCTGGACCCGGAGAAAGAGGCTTACCTGCCTCTGACCAGGGAGAGGCATGATGAGATTATTGCTGGTAAAGTCCGCTTTTAACGTGGGCACTGTTTCGAATTAGATTGGAGGGGTGCAAGGTGAACATGAGGGAAATAGTAGAACATCAGGACAAATTCTTAAATACTTCCTTCCATTACTTGAAGATGGCCAACCCGTTTTTTTATCAGCTGGACAAGGCTGTACAGTATTGGGATATCCTTTATAAAATGCAGAATCCTAGACCTAGCTGGTCTACGGCCAACCACGTGATTTATGAGCACCAGACACTGCGCCTGCGCCATTTTCCCAACCGGCGGGCCAGTGGCGCCAAGCGGCCGGTATTGATCCTGCCGCCCCAGGCCGGCCATCATTCCAATCTAGCCGACTATTCGCCTGCCCAGAGCCTGGTGCGGGTCTTTCATCGCTACGGCTATGATGTCTATGTCACCGAATGGTGTTCTGCCACTCCGGAATACAAGGACCTGGGTATGAACGATTATATTCGCCTTACCGATGAAGCAGTGGATCAGGTACGCGAACGTACCGGGGTTTATAAAATTCATTTGGTGGGTCAGTGCCAGGGGGGCTGGCAGGCCGCTATTTATACTTCCCTGTACCAGGAGAAGATTGCTACCCTGGTTAAGGCCGCCGCACCTATAGATGTCCAGGCAGAACCGTCCGGGATCGTCGAGGATGCCCAACTGCCCATGGAATTTTTCGAGTATATGGTGAAAATGGGAAATGGCCTTATGGATGGACGTTTTATCCTGTGGGGATTCAAAAATATGCAGGCGGAAGAACACTACGTGCGCAAGTATTACCGCCTCTGGCATATGGTTCGGGAAGGAGACGAAGACGGCATCCGCCGCTTCCTGCACTTTGAGAACTGGTACGAATACACCCAGTATCTGCCGGGGCGTTTCTATCTGGAGATTATTAAGAACATCTTTAAGGAAAACAATCTTACCAAACCGGGTAGTTTCCGTCTGGATGGGCGACCGGTTGATCTGCGCAATATTACCTGCCCCATCATTATCCTGGCGGGTAAAAAAGACCACATCACTCCTCCCGGGCAGGCCTTTGCCCTCAGGAAATACGTTTCCACGCCCCCGGAAGACGTGGTGGAAATCCTCACCGAAGGCGGGCACATTGGCACCCTGATGGGCACCGAAGCGCTAAGGGAGGATTGGACCGCCGTCAACGAGGTGCTCAAACTGGCGGTATAGAAGATGTGGTCAAGCCCGACCGGCAACGTTTTTAGCAGATCTGGGCTATATGGCCAGCCTTTACTTGGCGGAAGAAATCAGGGGAAGGGAAGAGGGAGACTTGCAGCGTATAAAACTGGTTTTCGAATATGAGGGTACTCGTTACCACGGGTTACAAGTTCAGGAGAACGCCCATACGGTTCAGCGGGAGATGGAGTCTGCCATCCACAACCTGACTGGCGAATGGGTAAAAATGCTGTTTGCCGGTCGCACCGATACCGGGGTGCATGCCGTGGGACAGGTGGGAGTTTTTGATTCCGGGAGCACCATACCCGCGGACCGCTGGGCCTATGCCCTGAACAGCTACCTGCCCGAGGACGTACGGGTACGTTCCAGTGAAGCGGCAGGAGCTGATTTCCATCCCCGTTACCAGGCCTTGAGCAAGACTTATCGCTATCTGGTCTATCGTTCCGGCGCGGGCCAGGTATTCTATCGGGATCGGGCCTTATGTTGCCGTGATACTTTGGATATAGAACAGATGCGCAAGGCTGCGGCCCTTTTCCAGGGCGTCCATGACTTCCGGGCTTTTTGTGCCAGCGGCACCTCGGTAAAGACCTTTGCCCGGGAAGTCTACCGCTGTGAACTTCATGAGGAATCCCCTCTGCTGTGGCTGGATATTGAAGCCAATGGCTTTCTCTATAATATGGTGCGCATTATTATGGGCACCCTCTTGGAAGTAGGCCGGGGAAAGCTCCCGGCGGAGCGGATAAGCCAGATCCTGGATTCCCTGGACCGCAGCCAGGCCGGCCCCACCGCCCCACCCCAGGGGCTGTACTTGCTTAAGGTTAATTATCCGGGGGGATAGGGGACGGTAGACGCGGATAACACGGAATTTTTGGGATGGACACGGATTGGGTTTAGACGCTGATTAACGGGGGACCTTCTGACACG
>CAZLYH010000032.1:0-734 GCA_964563775.1 uncultured Syntrophomonadaceae bacterium
GACTTACGCTGACTGGCGCTGAAGGACGCTGACACGAACGGGGGATTGGAGGGGAGGTTAGACACAGATTACACGGATTACTTTTGATTGACACGGACATTTTTTCTGACGCTGACTAATGCAGACTTACGCTGAATTCATGCATTCAAACAGGACTTTTGGCAGAAGAATCCAGCTGGAATAATTGACTTGTTAATTTGCATTTGCTATACGGTCCTTACCGAGTAAGGATAGCCGGTGCTTGCTAGCGATCCTTAGCATAAAAAACCGTAATAGAAAAGTATTAACCGGATGCAAAAATGCGATGAGCTAAAATGAAAAGGTGAGAGTTTGATTTTAATGGGTTGAACGTTTTCTTCAACTCCGAAACATAACCGGCTAATAAAGAAGCTGTCAACCCGACAGAAAGCCCTTCTAGAAAGCTATGGAGAATAAGTGTCCGTAACAACAAATAATCTAAATGCGGGGTATCCATTAGTGGGCAATTATCGAGGATACTATTGTTCAGACTGGACCTATAGAGGGGTATCGCTTCGGTTGTGTTATCAGGTCAACCAGGAACAGCAACACATCACATTCGTCTATTTCGGTACCAAGGAAAATTTTTATAAAGAACCGGGATTACTCTAGGCCTTCATATCTAACCTGCCATCGTTAAATCTTTCCCCCGTTCTTATCAGCGTCTTTCAGCGTATTTCTGCGTAAGTCAGCGTCAGAAAACCCTTATCCGCGCC
>CAZLYH010000032.1:834-10946 GCA_964563775.1 uncultured Syntrophomonadaceae bacterium
AATCTAATTATATCCGTGTCAATCTGTGTCTAACGTCCCCCCTCAATCCCCCCGTTCTTATCAGCGTCTTTCAGCGTAAGTCTGCGTAAGTCAGCGTCAGAAAACCCTTATCCGCGCCAATCTAATTATATCCGTGTCAATCTGTGTCTAACGTCCCCCCTCAATCCCCCCGTCCCCCGCGGCTCTAAATCAACTCCAAAACCTGGGCCAGGCCTTGCAGGGAGGCTCCGCCTTCCAGGCTTAAGAGCAGGGTGCGGTCGTTTACTCGCCGTACCCGGTGGCCGGGGAAACGTTCACTCAGGTTGGCAGGGAGTTTGCCGACCGTTTTAATTTCCACCTGATTGCCCTTGCGGCGCAAAGCCTTGATGTCCTTGCCCCGTGCCTGGATGCGCAGGCTGGCGATCTGCAGGAAGTTCTCCACCGGTACCGGCGGAGGGCCGAAGCGGTCTTCCATTTCGGCGCGGATTTCCTCCACGTCCTCGGGCTCCACGGCCAGCAGCAGGCGGCGATAGACCCGCATTTTGGCCCCGGAATCAGGGATGTAATTATCCGGAATGTAGTAGTCAACATCAATATCCATCTGGGTGTTTAGTTCTTCCCGGGGCTGATGCCCTCGCAGACGGGCGGTTTCCTGCTCCAACAGCCGGCAATACAGGTCAAATCCCACCGCATGAATGTGCCCGTGCTGTTCCGGTCCCAGTATGTTCCCGGCCCCCCGTATTTCCAGGTCGCGTAAAGCGATTTTCATCCCCGAACCCAGCTCGTTAAACTCGCGGATGGCATTCAGCCGCTTCTGGGCTGTTTCGGTAATAACCTTGTCGGGGCGGTAGGTGAGATAGGCATAGGCTATGCGGTTGGAACGCCCCACCCGCCCACGCAACTGGTAAAGCTGGGCCAGGCCCATTTTATCCGCCTGGTCCACGATTATGGTGTTGACGTTGGGCATATCCAGCCCGGATTCAATTATGGTGGTACACAAAAAGACCTGGTGTTTCCCGTGGAGAAAGTCCATCATGGTACGGGACAGTTCTTCTTCTT
The DNA here is from genome assembly GCA_964563775.1 of uncultured Syntrophomonadaceae bacterium. Taxonomy (GTDB): domain Bacteria; phylum Bacillota; class Syntrophomonadia; order Syntrophomonadales; family Syntrophomonadaceae; genus CAZLYH01. Next base: position 1,873 of record CAZLYH010000032.1, read on the forward strand.
TCATACGGCCATGACCCACCCCGATACTTACTCCGGGGAGCATGGCCTCCAGCCTTTCTTTAACCCGATGAATATCTTCGATGCGATTGTGGACAAAAAACACTTGTCCCTCCCGCTGCAGCTCACTCCATATCGCCTGGGAGATAATCTCTTCATTGTACTCCAGTACATAGGTAGTGATGGGATAACGCTCGGGTGGGGGCGTTTCGATAACACTCAAATCGCGCAACCCGGTCAAGGACATGTGCAGGCTGCGGGGGATCGGGGTGGCCGAGAGGCTGATTACGTCTACCAGTTCCCGCAAGGCCTTGATTTTTTCCTTCTGGGCCACACCGAAGCGGTGTTCCTCGTCCACTACCAGCAGGCCCAGGTCTTTGAACTGGATGTCCCGGGACAGGAGGCGGTGGGTACCAATGACCACGTCCACAACGCCCCTTTGAAGATCGGTTATAATCCGGCGCTGCTCGGCGGCCGAGCGAAAGCGGCTTAATACCTCGATCTGGGTGGGGAAGTCAGCAAAACGATCCCGGAAGGTCTGAAAGTGTTGCTCAGCCAGCACGGTAGTGGGTACCAGGATGGCCACTTGCTTGCCATCCATTACCGCCTTGAACACGGCACGCATGGCAACTTCTGTTTTACCGTAGCCCACATCTCCGCAGACTAGCCGGTCCATGGGGCGGCGGTTTTCCATATCCCGCTTGATGTCCTGGACCGCTTTGAGCTGGTCGGGGGTCTCCGCAAAGGGAAAGGCATCCTCAAACTGGGCCTGCCAGGGTGTGTCCGGGGAAAACTGATATCCCTCCCGGGCCTGCCGGGCGGCATAAAGGTGCAGCAGTTCTCCCGCCATTTCCTGGATGGCCTGGGATACCTTGCGCTTGGTGCGGTCCCATTCACTGCCGCCCAGCTTGCTCAGACGGGGGGGCTTTTCTTCTGATGTAGTGTATTTATAAAGATGGTCCAGTTTATCCACTGGCAGGTAGAGGCGGTCGGTTCCCGCATACTGTAAAAGGATGTACTCCCGGGTGATCCCGTCGGTTTCCACCTGGGTAACTCCGCGGAAAATGCCAATACCATGGTTTTCATGGACCACGTAATCTCCCAGTTTCAAATCTTCCAGCAGTACCCGCTCCTGGCGGCGCCGCTTGGGCCTGCCGGTGGTTCCGGGACGAGCCTTGCCCCATAGATCTTTTTCCGAAACCAGTACCGCGCCCAGGGTGGAGCTGATAAAACCTTTTTCCACCGTCCGGTCAGTGAACTCAACTTCGTCCAGGTGTTGGTCAATGATTTCCTGCCTCAACTGTTCCCGGGCGGCTTTGCTGCGTACCGCGATTTGAATCCTATAGCCCTTTTTCTGCCAGTCCTTCAGACGGCTATAGAAGGTACCGAGATTGTGGTAGAAGGGTTCCATTTCCTGCTGGCTTACATGTTCCATCAGGGCTACTTGCACCTGGGGAATATTTCCCGGGAAATAAGAATGGTAAGCTACGGGATGATTCCCCAACCGCTGGGTAAGGTCTTGGGGCAGCAGTACCGGCAGCTCACGAATTTCTTTGCCCTCGCGGCGGGCTTCCTTTACGAATTCCCGGTAGCGGCGTGCGCCCCGTTCCAGGCTGCGCAGGAAATCGCGTGGTTCATCAAAGAAAATGGGTATCTCCGGGGTCAGATAGTCCAACAAGGTGGCCTCCAGTTCCCGAGCCTGGAATTCATCGGCCGGGACCACCTGCAAACTTGGCAGGTGCTTGCCCGAGCGCTGACTGTCCACATCAAAGCAGCGCAGTGATTCAATATAATCGCCAAACAATTCTATCCGGGCGGGGTTTTTTACCCCGGGAGGGAAGAGGTCGAGAATCCCGCCGCGCTTGGCAAATTCCCCCGGTCGTATCACGGTATCCACCCGTATATAGCCATTTTCGACCAGTGTTCGCAACAGCCCTTCCACCATGATTTCGTCGCCCACCTGCAGATTCAGGGTGCGTTCCTCCATTTCCCGGGAGGACATGAAGGGGTGCATCATTCCGGCGGGAGTAGCTATTAAAAACTGGCTGCGGCGGCTGTGCTCCCGGCAGCTTTGCAGGGTCAGGAGACGCTCAATCTCTATAGGGGTGTAGTTTTCTTTCACGAAAACCAGATCACGCCCCAAAAAAAGATTAATCCGGGCCGCTTCAACAAACCCCTGCAATTCCCGGGAAAGATCGTAGGCCCTCTCTTCGCTGGGTACCAGGCAGAGTATTTTACCGGGCAGGCTCCGGCTCATCTCAGCCAGAAAAAAACTCCAGGCCGATCCTGACAGGCCGGTCAGCAGTACGTTATCCTTTTTTCTTAAATAGTCGCCCACCCGCTGCGGCAAACCCTGGTTCAATTTTCCGGTAACCTCCCCATGCTTAAAGGTGGACGCTGGCTTTACCGGCCTCCACCTGCTTTTTGGCGGTATGTAGATTTCCTAGTTGTAGTAATAATAGCTCCCCAACGAAGGCTGCTCGTTAAAGCCCAGCTCCCCGGCACAGTCATCGCAAATCCCCTGCAATTCTACTGCCCCGTCCGGTCCTTCCACTTCGGAGGTGGCAAAAACCTGGCTGCAGAATTCGCAAATATGATAGATTTTCATTATGTTCCCTGCCTTCATAGGTTTTTTCTTAGTTTTCCCTTTCCCGGCAGGGCAATATACTCTCAATCAATTATACTCGTTCATAGTCCGTTCTATGCCGTTTGCTACCCAGTATTCCACGGCTCGGGCGGCTCGCTCCACGGCCTGGTCGACCAATTCCTTTTCCTGGGGGGGAAAGCTTCCCAAAACCCAATCCACAGCTTCACCGGGAGGACGGCCGATGCCGATGCGTATACGGGAAAAATCCCGGCTGCCCAGGCGGTTGATAATGGAGGTCATCCCCCGGTGACCACCGCTGCCTCCCCCGGCGCGAATACGCAGGGTTCCGCAGGGCAGGTCCAGGTCATCGTAAATGACCAACAGATCAGCCAGATCGGCTTTGTACCAATGCATTAAAGGCTGCACTGCTTGCCCGCTAAGGTTCATAAAGGTGAGCGGTTTGACCAGCACCACCCGTTCACCATGAATGCGAATATGACCGAGCAACGCATTAAAGCGGCTTTCTTCCTTCTCTATAGTGAAGCAGGCCGCTAATTTCTCCACCACTGTGAATCCGACATTATGCCGGGTTTGGCTATATTTTCGCCCGGGATTGCCCAGGCCTACTACAAACTTCATTGGTAGTCTTCTTCCCTGCAAAATGAGCCAGGGACGGCTCCCTGACTCATTCCCAGTTTTATTCTCCCGGGGCCGGGGCTTCTTCACCGGGTTCCTCTTCGACAGCTTCATCAGCGGTCGTAGCCCGTCCCGGTGGGAGAACGGTCACTACTACCGATTCCCCGTCACCTAGAATTTCCACTCCCGGGGGTACCTGGAGATCGGCCACCGTGATCTTGTCTCCCACTTGCAGGCCGGAGACATCGCAGGTAAATTGGTCGGGAAGGTCCTGAGGCAAACATGATACTTCCACCTCTTTGGCTCCCATCTGCAGAATTCCTCCGTCTTTGGTAGCTTCCTCTTCACCGATAATATAAACCCCCACCATGCTGGTAATTTTTTCATCCATACGGACGGTAAGAAAGTCTACGTGCAAGACATTGCCGCTTAGGGGATTCTTTTGCACCTCACGCACCAGGGCTACCAGCGGGGCCTGCTCCCCATCCATATCTATGGAAAAGAGCCCCCGTGAGCCGTGGGTAATGAAGAGCCGGCTAAGCTTGTGCTCAGGCAGAAATATGGGCATAGGTTCGCTTCCCTTGCCATAGATCACCCCCGGAATCCATTGCATGCGACGCATTTCGTTGAGATACCCTTTACTGCGTATATCTCTCTTTTTGGCTTCAATGGTTGGTGCGAATGTCATGAGAACCACTCCTTTTTTTGCTCATTCGCCAATATTGCCCTGCAGCCAAGGCTGTTGCTAATTATACCAGTAGCCGCCATCCTGTGCAAAATGGCTATTCTTCAAATAGCTTGCTGACCGATAAATCCTCGTGAATACGGAGAATGGCCTCACCGATAAGGGGGGCTATGGAAAGGATGGTCATATTGGGTAGTTTTTTCCCCTGGGTCAGGGGAATAGTATTGGTTATTACGATCTCCTCAATAGGCGCTCGCGACAGCCGCTCAATCGCCGGCCCGGAGAATACCGGGTGGGTACAGCAGCAAAAAACGTTCCGGGCCCCCTTCTCCAGCATAACTTCTGCAGCGGTGCACACTGTTCCGGCGGTGTCAATAATATCGTCAATTATAATCACCGAGCGATCGCGGACATCACCGATTACGTTCATTACTTCTGATACGTTTGGTTCGGGGCGACGCTTGTCCACTATGGCCAGTGGAGCCCCCAGCTTGGCCGCCAGATCGCGAGCGCGGGTCACTCCGCCCACATCCGGGGAGAGTACCACAGCGTTGTCGCTGACCCCTTTGGTTTTGAAATATTCGGCAATGGTTGGTACCCCGGGAAGATGATCAACCGGGATATCAAAGAAGCCCTGAATCTGAGTGGCATGGAGGTCTACTGCCACTACCCGCTGTGCCCCGGCCTCGACGATAAGGTTGGACACCAGTTTGGCGGTAATGGGGTCGCGCGCTCGGGATTTGCGATCCTGACGGGCATACCCGTAGTAAGGAATGACGGCATTAATGCGCGAGGCGGAAGCCCGCCGGAAGGCATCGATCATGACCAGCAATTCCATAAGATTATCGTTGACTGGAGAACAGGTGGGTTGCACCACAAATACATCAACCCCGCGTACACTTTCATCAATGGCACAACTGATTTCCCCGTCTGAAAAGCGCAATACCTTGGCGTCCCCTACCGGCATCCCCAAATACCTGGCGATCTCCTCCGCCAGACAGGGATTGGCGTTTCCTGTAAACAGTTTCATCCTCCATCGCGATGCCTTCATCTGTTTTTTAACCTCCTGCATAAGGTAAATCTCGGATGGCAACTCCCGCTACCTTCTCACCCTGATTCATATGGCTGAAAAATAGTTTGGTTGGCTATAGGGTAACTCATTATCCTATCCGCGGTTCAAGGCCAATAAAACATCGTGCTGCCTGTTACTCCTTTTTTGCGGATTCTTCATGTCGGGTACGGTTTTTCTGGTCGGCCCTTTCCACCGCCAGGGAATGGGGGGGAACGTCCCGGGTAATGGTTGACCCAGCCCCAGTCATAGAATGTTCCCCGATACGTATCGGTGCCACCAGGTTGGTGTTGCTGCCGATGAAAACATGATCTTCCAGGATGGTCTGGTGTTTGTGCCGGCCATCATAATTACAGGTAATGGTGCCCGCACCAATGTTGACCTCTTCTCCTACCAGTGCATCCCCCACATAACTTAGATGGGGAACCTTGCTCCCCCGGCCGATAACGGATTTTTTTATCTCTACAAAGTCCCCGACCTTGACCTCTTCTGCCAGTACCGTTTCCGGGCGCAAGTAGGCAAAAGGCCCGATGGTACAACTATCAGCCACCCGGGCTTCCTTGATGCGGGAGCTTTCTATTTTCACCGCCTTGCCAATACAGGAATCATTTATGTGGGTAAAGGGGCCGATTTCACAGTTTTCCCCCACCTGGCTGCCACCCTCGATAATAGTGCCGGGGTAGATTATGGTATCCGGACCGATTTTCACATCAGCATCAATGACGGTGCTGTTCGGGTCAATAATAGTGACTCCGCTTAACATCAGCTCCCGGTTTTTTCTTTCCCTCAGGAGCCTTTCCGCGCGGGCCAGCTGGACCCGGTCATTGACGCCATGTATCTCCTCGGGGGCATTGACCTGGCATACGGCTACCCGCTGGTTTTCGCTATTCAGTATTTCCAAAATATCGGTCAGGTAGTATTCCCCCTGGGCATTTCCCGGCCCTACCCGGGCCAGGGCCTGAAAGGCAGCCGCCGACTGGAAACAATAAATACCCGAGTTGATTTCGTGGATGGCTTTCTCTTCCGGGCTGGCATCCTTTTCCTCCACTATGCGCCGGAAGCGGCCCTCCGGGGAACGAATTATACGCCCATATCCTCCGGGGTCATCGATCTGGCAGGAAAGTACCGTTGCCACTGCCTGCTGCTCGCGATGACTGGTTAAGACGGCCTCCAGGGTAGAGGCCTGCAGAAGGGGAGTGTCGCCGGCCAGCACCAGCAGGGTGGCATCATCGTCCACCAGTCCCTGTACCTGAGCCAGAGCATGCCCGGTTCCCAGTTGCTCTTCCTGTACGGCAAAACGGACCTCACTGTCAGCCAGAGCTTCCTTAAGCTTTTCGCGGCCATGGCCGACTACAATAATGATGTCCTCTATCCCGGCTGCCTGAACGGCCTGAATAACATGCATAATTAAAGGTTTACCGGCAGCCCGATGTAGGACCTTGGGCAGATCAGAGCGCATGCGCACACCCTTGCCGGCGGCCAGAATAATCGCAGTATGTTTATGCAGAGCAATTCACCTTCCTGATTTTCCCGAGCCCGGAATCCGGCCCCTGGGATAGAGGGTCCTGGGTTTGCATACCGGCCCGGGGATATTGTATAAAGGAAATATCCTGTTCTACTATATGCGTACCAGCCAGAGAGCTTGTGCCAGGTAAGTTACCCTCATTAGCGGCCGAGATTATGCGGGAAGGTTTCACAGGCTCTCAAAACTGGGAATCAAGACTCATCCGTATTATAACCTTTCTTGGGGTGATTGAAAAACCTTTCCCTAATTCGCGTTGCGGCGGACAATTACCTCCGCCAAAATGTCAGCGCAGGAATGGCCCAGGTAGACGGGTTCCCGAAAGGCAAATCCGGTAAAAGCAGTGAAAGGAAGCAGCTCTATGTACAGAATCCTGTTGGTGGATGATGAAGAAAAAATATTGCCGATGGTGAAAAACCATCTCTACAGCGAAGGTTTTCAGGTGCAATGCGCCCTGAATGGGGAAGAGGCCTTGCGCCTCTATAAAGACAGCCATTTTGATTTGGTAGTGCTCGATCTTATGATGCCGCGTCTGGGCGGCCTGGAGGTCCTTAAAGAGATGCGGATGCAAGGGGATACTCCGGTTATACTGTTGACAGCGCGATCCGAGGAAGTTGACCGGTTGCTGGGACTGGAACTGGGGGCAGACGACTATCTGGTTAAACCTTTCAGTATGCGCGAATTGGCGGCCCGCATTCGGGCGGTCCTGCGACGTTCCCGCAGCCGCGTGGAAAATTTATCAGTAGTTTTTGGCAACCTGCGCCTGGACCTGGCCCGTTACGAGGCCTTTGCAGATAACCTTGCTCTGGAACTGACGCCCACCGAATTTAAACTTCTGGCCATCCTGGTCCAGAATCCGGGCCAGGTATTCAGCCGCCTGCAACTGCTGGAACGGGTTTACGGGGATGTATATGAGGGTTATGAGCGCTCCATTGACACCCATATGAGTAATATGCGTCGCAAACTGGAGGGGGCGGGAAGTAGTGTGGTTATTAAAACCGTCTATGGCATCGGCTATAAACTGGAGGAGGGTTCATAAAATGCGTATGCGGTTATCCCGCCGGCTCAGTCTGTCCATGGCCTTGCTGGCACTGATTTCCATCCTGCTTCTATCGGGATTGCTTTACTTCTCCACTCGCAGTCTTTTTTCCCAATACATTAGCGGCACCCAATCACTGCAGTCCCGCAACTGGGTAGAGTTTTTGCAGGATTATTACCGGCAAAACGGAAGCCTGGAAGGGGTCCAGGACCTTCTTTCCCGAGGGGTTCCCTCCGGCAATGTCGCCTCCTCCCGCTCGCTGCGGGGACATCATGGTACCGCCAATGGTCAGCACGGACATATGCTGGGCAACGGACGCCGGGTGGTGGTAGTTGATTCCTCGGGTCAGGTGGTCGGCGACTCCAGCGGCACCCGGCTGGGAATGACGCTGCCGCCTACTGAACAAAGAAATGCCCTGCCCATTATAGTGAATGGACAAACGGTAGGCGGGGTGCTTTTCCCGGGGTTGGAAAGTACCCGTCTGGGGAATCTGGAAGTCAACTTTCTAAAAAATCTGGCCGGTTGGTCTTTGCTGGCCGGACTGCTTACCCTTCTGCTGGCCCTGGCCGCCGGGATTTTTATCAGCAAAAAAATCACCCGTCCACTGAGTCAGCTGTCGGAAGCGGCTGACTGCCTGGCCCGGGGTGATGTCACTTCCCGGGCACCTGTGGCGGGAGACGAGGAGATTGCCCATCTGGCCGAAGCTTTTAACTTCATGGCTGAAAAACTGGAAGAGACCCGTATTATACGTGACAATCTCACCGCCGATATTATTCATGAACTAAAGACTCCCCTGGCTATTTTACGCGGCAACCTGGAATCTCTGCAGAGCGGGATCCTGCCTCCCTCCGAGGAGACTTTTATATCCCTGCAGGATGAGGCCATTCGCCTGACCAAACTGGTGGACGACCTGGCGGTATTAAATCGGGCCGAATCCGGGCGCCTTCCCTTGCAGCCTGTCTCCTGCGCTCTGGAGGAAATTCTGGAAGGGCTTGCTCCTCTGCTTCTGCAGGTAGATCTGGAAGAGAAGGATTTTCATTTGCAGAAAGCAGCCGACCTGCCCCGGCTGTGGGTGGACCGGGAAAGGACCCTGCAGGTGTTGATTAACGTGCTGGGGAATGCTCTGGCCTTTACCCCACCCGGGGGGCAAATAGTGTTGCAGGCTTTCCCGGAAGGTAAAGAGGTTCATTTACAGATTGCGGATAGCGGCCCGGGGATTCCCGGGGAGGATCTTCCCCATGTTTTTGATCGTTTTTACCGGGCTGACAAGTCTCGTTCGCGCCGCCTGGGGGGCACCGGCCTGGGCCTGGCTATCGCCCGAAGTTTTGTGCAGGCTCAAGGGGGGCAAATCTGGGCGGAAAGCACTCCCGGCCAGGGCAGTGTATTTCACATTCTGCTCCCGGCTGCGGGGGCAGGAGATGCTATGGACACGGATAACGCGGATTTTCTGGATTGACACAGACAGGAACTTTTTTTTGACGCTGACTTACGCTGACTTGCGCGCGGACAGGAACTTTTTTTGACGCTGACTAACGCTGA